>NZ_JBAGKH010000004.1:0-513606 GCF_036689765.1 Streptomyces poriticola | reverse complement strand
CCGGCTCCGTACGACCCGCGACGCAGGCTCTCCCGCGGCCAGTGCCGCGAGCCCGTTCAGCAGGCTCTCCCGGTCCGATCCGAGGACGACTGCCCGGTTCTCGTGGGCGTCGCGGGAGGTCACCAGGGACTGCGCCACGGCGTCCACACCCAGTTCGGGCCGGTCCGCGACGAACGACCGCAGCCGCTCGGCCTGCGCCCGCAGGGCGTCCTCCCCCCGGCCGGAGAGGACCCACGGCACCACACCGGCCCGACGCTCAGCCCGGCCGCCGTCACGGGTCGCGGGCTCGGCCGCCGGCACCCCTTGCAGGACCAGGTGGCAATTGGTGCCGCCCATCCCGAAGGAGCTGACGCCCGCGAGCGCCGGCCGGGACTCCGGCTCCGGCCAGTCCGTCAGCGACTGCTGCACGCGCAGGTTGAGTTCGTCCAGCGGGATCCGCGGGTTCGGTGTCTCGTAGTGGAGGCTGGCCGGGATCTGGCGCCTATGGAGGGACAGGGCGGTCTTGAGGAGACCGACCATTCCGGCGGCACCCTCCAGGTGTCCCACGTTCGTCTTGGCCGAGCCGACCGTGAGGGGCAGTCGGCGGCCGGGGGCCGTGCCCAGGACGGCGCCCAGGGCCGAGGCCTCGATGGGGTCGCCGAGGGCGGTGCCCGTGCCGTGCAGCTCCACGTAGTGGACGTCCGCCGGGTCGACGCCCGCCCGGTCGTAGGCCAGGCGCAGCACCTCGCTCTGCGCGGCCGTGCTCGGCACCGTGAGTCCGTCCGTGGCGCCGTCGTTGTTGACCGCGCCGCCGCGGATCACGCAGTAGACCGAGTCACCGTCGGCCAGGGCCCGGGCGAGGGGCTTGAGGAGGACGGCCCCGCCGCCCTCACCGCGGACATAGCCGTTGGCGCGGGCGTCGAAGGTGTAGCAGCGGCCGTCCGGCGACAGCCCGCCGAACCGGTCGGCGGCGAGGGCGCTCTCCGGCACGATGTTGAGGTTCACGCCACCCGCCACGGCGAGTTCGCAACCGCCCGAGCGCAGGGCCTCGCAGGCCTGGTGGACGGCGACGAGGCCGGAGGACTGCGCGGTGTCCACGGTGAGACTGGGACCGCGCAGCCCGAGGGTGTACGACACCCGGTTCGCGATGATGGCGCGCTGGGTCCCGGTCAGCGAGTGCTGGGTGACGGCGGACAGTCCCTGCCGGTTCAGCAGCACCGCGTAGTCGTTCGCGATCGCACCGACGAAGACCCCGGTACGGCTGCCGCGCACCTGCCGCAGGGGGATGCTGGCGTCCTCGAAAGCCTCCCAGGAGAGTTCCAGCATGAGCCGCTGCTGGGGGTCCATCATCGAGGCTTCGCGCGGCGATATGCCGAAGAATGCGGGATCGAATGTGTCCACCCGGTCGAGAAAGGCGCCGTGCCGTGCGGCGGGGGGAAGTTCCTCGGCGTTCCACCGGTCCTGCGGCACTTCCCCGATCGCATGCCGCGCGTCGCGGAGCAGCTCCCAGAACGCGCTCTTGTCGGGGGCCTCGGGGAGTCTGCAGGAGAGCCCCACTATGGCGATTGCGTCGTCCGGTATCCCGACCTCGGTGAAGCCGTCGCGGAATTGAGACATGCGACCGTGATCCCCCAGTAAGTGAAATGCATGAGAAACGCCCCCTGCGGCACACGCAAAGGCAATTGCCGACTGTAATCAAACGATCGTTGGCCCCTACACCCCTATCGATCCCCTAGTGACCGCTGAACTCGCGGGCGGGCAGGGGCGGAAGCGCCGAGGGGTACGGGTCCCCGCGCGGGAATCCGTACCCCTCGGTGCCGTCTCAGGCCGGCGGAACCCGCACGGAGAGTGCGTGCCGGAACACGTTCCGCGGATCCCAGCGCGCCTTGACCGCCTGGAGGCGCGGGTAGGCGTCCTTGTAGTACAGCTCGGACCACGGCACCCCGGAGGTGTTCCACTCCTCGTCCGCGAGGTCGACGTCCGGGTAGTTGACGTACGCGCCGTCGGCGGCGCCACCGGGTACCGGTACGCCGCCGGTGTCCGCGTACACGTCCCGGTACAGCTCGCGGATCCACCGCACGTGGACCGGGTCCTGCGCGGGGTCCTCCCAGGTCGTGACGTACACGATCTTGAGGATGGAGTCGCGCTGCGCCACCGCGGTCCGGTCCGCCGGGACGGCGTTGACCTTGCCGCCGTAGGCGATGAGCGCGACGACCCCGGCCGGATTGTCGTAGTCGGTGCTGGTCAGGCGCGTGTACAGGGTGCCGATCTGCCGGTCGTCGAAGCTCCGGCGCGCATACGCCGCCTTGATCTTGGCCCGTCCGGTCATGTCGCCGTCCCCGGCGATCCCGGGCCAGCGCGTCGAGTGCAGCCACGGCAGCCGCCGCGTGTCGCTGTGCGGCTGCACGCCCACACCCTCGGAGACCGCTGCGAGATATGTCTCCAGCCGCTTCTCCGCGTCCGGGCCGGTCGCGTCGAGCTGCGTGGTCATCGCGAGGGCACCGGACTGGCTGCGGGTGAGGGCCAGCACGCTGTAGAGGTCGCACCAGGGGGAGTCGGGGCCGCTGTTCTGCTCGAACCACCTGCCGTGGTTCCGTACGAGCCGCGCGAAGGCCGCTTCGTCCAGCCCCTCCCACGGCCACACCGTCGTGTTGAGCAGCACCTCGGCCGGCGGCCGCGGCAGCAGCCGGCCGGGCTCCGGCGGTACGTCGGCCTCGGCGGTCCGCAGCCAGTACCTGACGACCACGCCGAAGTTCCCGCCGCCGCCCCCGGTGTGCGCCCACCACAGATCATGGTTCGGATCGCTCGGCTCGCGCGTCGCGATCACGGTCCGCGCGTCGCCCGACGCGTCGACCACGACGACCTCGACCGCGTGCAGATAGTCGACGATCGAGCCGTGCATCCGGGACAGCGGGCCGTAGCCCCCACCGAGGATGTGCCCGCCCGCCCCCACATCGGGGCACGCCCCGCCGGGCAGCGTCACGCCCCACACCCGGAACAGCGTCTTGTAGACCGCGCCCAGAGTGGCACCGGCCTCGACGGCGAACGCGCCGCGCTCCTCATCGAATCCGACCGCCGACAGCCGCGACATGTCCATCACCACACGGACGTCTGAATTGGCTACGAAGTCCTCGTAGCAGTGCCCTCCACTGCGCACGGCCACCCGCTTGCCCGACCGCACGGCACGCGAAAGAACCTGCTCGATCTCAGCGGCGGATCCCACCAGATGTATCTCTTCCGGATCGCCGACGAAGCGGAGGTTCTCGCCCCGGCGTAAGTCCTCGTACCTGATATCGCCGGGGGCCACGGAATCGATGTGCTTCATGCTGGTTCTCCTGCCTTCGACACGGAAGTCAAGCTGTACTGTTGCCGTCGGATCCTAATTCACCTGTCACGCAAAGGTTTTGGGGCGCTCCGAAAAGTAGGGACGGTTGGTCGCGGGCCTGATCGCCGGTCTGGTGCCGGCGGGGGTGCGTACTGCGGAGGTGTTCGGTGACGTGGCGGACGTCTCACTGTTCCCGGAGGAAGAGATTGCGATCGCAAGTGCGGTGGACGCGCGGAGGCGGGAGTTCGCCATGGGACGCCACTGCGCCCGTGCGGCACTGTCAGCGCTGGGCCGACCGGCCGTTCCCCTGTCGCCGGACGAGCACGGTGTGCCGTCGTGGCCTGATGGAGTGGTGGGATCCCTGACCCACTGCCATGGTTATCGCGCTGCCGCGGTGGCCGGCCGCGAGGATGTCATGTCGCTCGGCATCGATGCCGAGCCACACCGCCCGCTTCCACAAGGGGTGTTGGAGGCAGTGACGATCGCCCCGGAGCGTGCCGCGCTGGCTGTGCTGGCGGACTCCTACCCTTCGGTGCACTGGGACCGTCTGCTGTTCAGCGCCAAGGAGTCGGTCTTCAAGAGCTGGTTCTCCATGACGGGGGACCGCCTCGGCTTCGACGACGCCGAGGTGGAGTTCGAAGCCGAGATACCGTTCTTCCGCGCCAGGGTCCTGCGCCAGCGGCCCGGCTGGGCCGGCAAGGCGCCCATGGCGGTCGGCGGCCGGTGGCTGGTGTGCCGTGGTCTCGTGCTGGCGGCGGTCTCGCTGTAGCCGGAGGACCTGGGGACGCATCAGCCCCGATGTGCGTCCATGGGCTCAGCCGGTCGGCAGGGTGGGAGGAGGTGGAGTGTCCCGGACGCGGCGCTTGCCGATGCCTGATGGCGTGCTGGGAGAGTCAACACTGGGCCAGTGTGAGTCCTGAAACACTCTGGGACATCTGACCGCAGATGCGAATCGTTGTAGGCTCCGGAGGCCGCCCTTTACCTGCAGGAAGCAGACGGGGGCCAGCCCCACCAGCCTCGATCCCTCCCTGGAATCCCTGCGGCAGTGATGGGAGGAAGGCGAGCACATCGCGCCGTCCTGCACCAAGAGATCGTCGCCAAGGGCTACCAGCGGGTCAAGATGGCAAGGCTGGGAATTCTCGGTCGGCGCGACGGCACGTGACGAACCGGCTGGCATGTCCGTCGCTTCCATGGCGTCTCCAGGAGCAGCAGTCCGTCCAGTTCCGGGAGATCGTCTCAGTGGGCCTGATCAGGAAGGGCCGGGGTTGACGCCTCCGGCCCCTTTGCGCGCGCTGTAGAAGCATGGGTGCGCCGAGCGGCGGCACTTCTTGGGGGCCGAGCTGTAGTTCCGGCCATTGACAAGGCCACGTCGGTCAGGAAGTCCGGAGTTCGGCTGGGACACGCCGGTGTGGTCAGACCTTCTCGGCGGTCACGCGCCGGTGGTCGGTGGTCGGTGGTCGGTGGTGAGTATCGTAATGTCCTCGACGTCGGACGTCAGGGATGGTGACCCGGCCCGGTTGGGCGAGGGCGGTGGCGCAGAGCATGGCGTCGATGGCGTACTTGTGGCCGTGGAGGCCGGCCGTGCGCAGCAGGGCGGCGGACTGGGCGAGGGCCTGGGTAACGGGCTCGACGCGCAGCCGGGACAGCGTCCACTTGAGCGGCGTCGTTGATCCGGGGGTGGCGTTCGATGTGGTCCGGCATCTGCGCCGCGGCCCGAACGTGATCGCGGTGCTGGTCTCCTATTACGGCCGGGCCACGTCGTGGTGGCAGTTGGCGCCGCCCGAGGGCGGCATCAACGGTGACGCCTGTCTCGTACTCGATGCGCGGTGGGACGGAGCCTGCGACCTTTCCAGCGACGTCTCGTGGCGCGTGCACCGCTCCACCGCGTGGAGCATGCTGGGCTCCTTCGGCGTCCCCTGCGAGGTGCTGGACGCCCGAGCGTTGCCAACCGGCTGGACCGGCCCTGGCCTTGACGACAGCGGTTGGCCGACCGCAACCATCTTGAAGGCCAGGCACTGGGGCGGGCTCGGGCGCAGTCGGCCACCGGTCAGTCCGTACGGGGGAAGCTGCTCCCCCGGCCGATCGTGCTCGGCGGCCCGACCGTACGGCCGACGGCGGTCCTGGACGCCCGAGTCCGGCCGAAGCCGCACTGGGCGAGCCCGCATCCGGCGGCCCGCGTGGTGCAGTATCTTGAGGACCCGGGTACGTCGGTCCGTGCCGGTCTGCCACTGTCCGCCTCGATCGACCGCGACCAGAGGCTCGACGCCATTCTCGACTTCGGCGCGCTGACCACGGGTTTCGTGGAACTGACCGTCGACGCCTCGCCCGGCACCGTCCTCGAGCTCGGCCACCGCGAGGAGCCCAAACGCGTCGGTGTCACAGAGACCACCTCCGACTACGAGGCCGGCGCCCGCTACATCTGCTCGGGCGGCCGGGCGACCTACTCCGCCCTGGAACCGGCCGGCCTGCGCTACCTCCACCTGACGGCGCACGCCCCCGACGGCGCTGAGGTGACCCTGGTGGACGCGGCCGTTCACGAGCACGTGTACCCGCAGTCGGGCGGGGCCCACTTCACCAGCGGTGACCAGGAGCTGGACCGCATCTACCGCGCGGGTGTCCGCACCGTTCAGCTCAACTCCACCGACGCGTACACCGATTGCCCGAGCCGCGAACAGCGCGCCTGGACCGGTGATCGAGTCGCCCACCAGATGGTGCATCTGGCGATGAAAGACGACTGGCGGCTGGCGGAGCACTACGTCGAGCTGGCTAACTCGCCGCGTCCGGACGGCATCCTGCCGCTGAGCGTGGCCGGTGACTTTGAGCAGTTCGGCGGGTTCACCATCCCCGACTGGTCACTGCACTGGGTCCACGGCGTGCACAACCTCTACCGCTACACCGGCGACCGCACCCGCCTCGCCCCATGTCTGCCGACCGTGGAGCGGGTGCTGCGCTGGTACGAGCTCCACCTCGACGAGCACGGGACGCTGAGCGACCTGCCGGAGTGGAATCTGGTGGACTGGTCGAGCGCCTTCACCACCGCCCGCACCTCCATAGTGTCCGCGCTGTGTGCCCGTGGCCTCGCCGAGTACGCGGACCTGTGCGACTGAGTCGGCAACGCCGGGTCGGCGGCCCGGGAACGGCACGCGGGTGTGGCGGTCTCGTTCGAGGATTTCTGGGATCCGCGCCGGGGCTTGTACGTCGACCACATCGTCGACGGAAAGCGCCGGCGGCCACCTCGCAGGCCGCGAACGCCGCCGCGATCGTCGCGGGCCCCGCGCCGCGTGAGCGGTGGCGGGCGATCGCGGCGGCGATGATCGACCGCTCTGCCGTCGTCACCCGCTCCTGGATCGGCGGCGACGGCGGCTACGACATCCAGAAGGAGGAGGACCAGCGGCGCGGCATCCAGCGCATCGACTGGGACGTCGACCACGAGATCGTACGTGCCCAGCCCTTCTTCAGCTACGTCGCGCACGACGCCGTGGCCCGCGCGGGCCACGGCATCCGGTTCGTCGACCTGGTCCGCGACTGGTCAGTGTTCCTGCGTGAGGGCTACGACACCTTCGGCGAGTGCTGGGGTTGGGGCACGCCCGTGCACGGTTGGTCCAGCACTCCGTCCCGCGACCTGATCGTGCACGTGCTGGGCATCTCGCCGGATCTGCCCGGGTTCGAGCGGGTGCGGATCGCCCCGCGGCCGGGCCCACTGGGCGAGGTGGCCGGCGTGGCGCCGACTCCGTACGGACTGGTTGAGGTCGAGATCTCCGGCGAGCAGGCTGTGGTGTCCAGTCCGGTCCCGGTCCACTTCGTCGACCCCACCGGCCGGAGCCACCGCGTGGCCGCCGGGAAACACCGGGTGCCGATGCGTCGCGCGCAGACCCTGACCGAACGCACCCCGGGGAACCCGTGTGCTTGACCACGGCGTGCTTCCCCAACCGATCGGAAGTCGCGGTGGCGCAGACAAATCACGGGCCGTGGAGCGTGCTCGGCGACTCGCATCCCGCCGATCCAACGGGAACGTCCTTCCGGTCCAGACCAGCTCGGTGTTCCGGCATCCGGGCAAGGAGGACTTGTAATCGCCCTCCCAGAGCCAAGCCGTGTGCGTCACGCTTCGACCGGCGTCGTCAGCACGGCCCGGACAGCCTTGCCGCCCGGCGGGTGGGGGACGCAGTCCCAGTGGTCGGCGAGGGCGGCAAGAAGCGCCAGGCCACGGTCCCCGGTCTGGAGTCGTCGGGTTCGGTGTTTGCTAGGAGGGGGGCGCGGGTGGAGGTCCAAGCAGGCGTTCTGACGTTGATGCGGAGGCGGTGGGCGGTCGGGTTGAGGTCGCCGTGAGCCGGAAGCAGTGACCGTGCACGCGGCCGTGCAGGACGGCGGTGGCAGCCAGCCCCACGACGATGAGTTCGGCACTTCATGGACGAGTTGGAGGCCGATGGGCCACGGAAAACATGTGAACATCATTCGCGCTCCCAACCGTTGTCCTCCGACACGGTGATGCGCCTTGGGCATGACGTAGAGGGGAAATGACGAGGAAGTGTTCGATCGTGTGGTGGGGAAGCGTGCTGGTCGGCTCTCCCGTCCCGCTCTCGCACTCGCCTGCGAGCCGTGATCCGATTACCCCCGAGCAGGCTCAATGCCGCCGACTTGCCTGATGAGACGTCAGGTAGGTCAGCACCCACTCAGCATCAGTCCCGAACGGTTCCTCGCGCGTGCGCCTGGTCGGTGGCTTCGCGACACCTGGCTGGCGCAGAAATGCGCAGGCGGGAGACCTGGTCACAACAACGCACGATTTTCCTGGAGGTCTTCGAGTCGAAGACATGTCGATGTACAGTGAGGGACGCCCCTGACCTGCAGAAAGCTGGCGGGGAGCCGTCTTCTAGGAGTCCAAAGTGCTGCGAACTTTGATCAAGTCCAAGATCCACCGCGCCACCGTCACCCAGGCCGACCTGCACTACGTGGGATCGGTGACCATCGACGCCGACCTGCTGGACGCCGCCGATCTGCTGCCCGGTGAGCTGGTGCACATTGTCGACATCACCAACGGTGCCCGGCTGGAGACGTATGTGATCGAGGGCGAGCGGGGTTCCGGCGTGATCGGGATCAACGGGGCCGCAGCCCATCTCGTGCACCCCGGCGATCTGGTGATCATCATCAGCTATGCCCAGGTCAGCGACGCCGAGGCGCGGGCGCTGGAGCCGCGGGTCGTGCACGTGGACCGGGACAACCGCATCGTCGCCCTGGGTGCCGATCCCTCCGAGCCGGTGCCAGGCTCGGATCAGCGGCGCAGCCCGCAGTCCGTGGCCGGCTGACGGTGCCGGCCGGGGCCGTCTCGCGGGTGCTCGCTCTGCTGCACACGTCGCCCGTGCATGTCCCGGTCTTCGACGCCCTGCGCGACGCCCACCACCCCGGCCTGGAGCTGCGCCACCACGTAGAGGCGGGTCTGCTCGACCGGGCCCGGCGCGACGGGCCTCAGGCCGTGACCGACGCGGTCCGGGCGGCGCTGCGACGGGCGGTCGGCGACGGGGCGCGGGCCGTGCTGTGCACCTGCTCCACCCTCGGCGCCGTCGCGGAGGAGGCGGCCGGTGCCGCCGGGGTGCCGGTGCTGCGGGTCGACCGGCCGATGGCCGCCGCCGCGGTCGCCGCCGCCCCGACGTCCGCCGGGGGCCGGGTCGTCGTTCTCGCCGCGCTGGAGAGCACCCTCGCGCCGACGGCCGGTCTTCTCGCCGAGGAGGCGCGGCGTGCCGGTCGGCTCGTCGATGTGCGGACCCGGCTGGTCGAAGGCGCCTGGGAGCGGTTCGGGGCCGGCGACACCGACGGGTATCTGCGACGGGTGGCCGCAGCCGCCGACGCGGTCGAGAGGGCCGACGTGATCGTTCTGGCGCAGGCCTCCATGGCCCGGGCGCGGGAGCTGGCGGCCACCGACGTCCCGGTGCTGTCCAGCCCACGGCCGGGCCTGGCGGCGGGGGCGGCGGCGGTGTCGGCCGCATAGTGCCGTGACAGTGCCGTGCGGCGGGTTCCGGGTGCGGCCCCCAGGGGCCCCGGGCGTCACTTCACGGGACGCCTGTCCGCAGGTGGTCCTTCTGGTCCGTGTGGTCCTTCTGGTCCGTCTGATCCGGGTGGTCCGTCTGGTCCACCCGGGCCCGCGGCCCGTCATGCGGGCGGGTGAGTGGGGGCAGGACGGTCGGGTAGGCGGGGGAGTAGTCCAGAGCCGACGTCGCCCGACTGGCCGGAGGACACGTGCCATGACCGACCCCTACCCGGACCCCGTCCCGCCGGGACCCACGCCGGGCCCGGACCCCCAGCACCCCGAGCCGCACCCGGTCCCGCCGCCGGAGCCGCCGCCCGCCCCGGAACCGACGCCACCCTCCCCGCCCGGCCCGCAGCCGACGCCCCCGCCGCCTCCCGGACCGGGCCCGGAACCCACCCCTCCGCCGCCTCCCGGACCGGGCCCGGAACCGACACCTCCGCAGCCTCCGCCGCCCCCGGGGCCGGTCCCGCAACCGCCCCCGCAGCCGGGCCCGCCCGAGCCGTCCCCCTCCCCGATCCCCCCGGGCCCGGAGCCCGTACCGAACCCGGAACCCGGGCCGCCGCTGACCTGAGCGGTGCGAGAGCGGTGTGAGAGCGGTGCACCGGGTCCCGGTGGGACGGCGCGGGCCCGGGCCGACGGCTACGCCGGGACCTCCGACCGGTCCCCGCCCCACAGGGTGTGGTACGAGCCCTCCCGGTCCGTCCGCCGGTAGGTGTGCGCCCCGAAGTAGTCCCGCTGGCCCTGCGTCAGCGCGGCGGGGAGCCGCTCGGCGCGCAGCGCGTCGTAGTAGGCGAGCGCGGCGGCGAAGCCCGGCGTCGGCACGCCCTGCCGGACCGCCGCGGCCAGCACCTCGCGCCAGTCGTCCTGCGCGGCGGCGATCTCCCGGGCGAAGGCCTCGTCGGCCAGCAGGCTCGGCAGCTCCGGCCGGGCGTCGTACGCGGCGCGGATCCGGTCCAGGAAGGCCGCGCGGATGATGCAGCCGCCCCGCCAGATCGAGGCCACCGCGCCCGGGTCGATGTCCCAGCCGTACTCCTCACCGCCCGCCGCGATCTCGTGGAAGCCCTGGGTGTACGACACGATCTTCGACGCGTACAGCGCCTGCTCCACCCGGTCGGCGAACGCCGCGGCCTCCGCCTCGCCCAGCGGCGCGGCCTGCGGGCCGGCCAGCCCGCGCGAGGCCTCCCGCAGCGCCATGTGCCCGGACAGCGAGCGGGCGAACACGGCCTCCGCGATACCGGACACGGGGACGCCCAGGTCGAGAGCGATCTGTACGGTCCAGCGACCGGTGCCCTTCTGCTCCGCCCGGTCCTGCACGACGTCCACGAACGGCTTCCCCGTCGCCGCGTCCACATGCGCCAGGACCTCGGCCGTGATCTCGATCAGGTACGAGTCGAGGCGGCCGGTGTTCCAGGTCCGGAAGATCTCCGCGATCCGGGCGGGGGAGTACCCGGCGACGTCCCGGAGCAACTGGTACGCCTCGCCGATCAGCTGCATGTCGGCGTACTCGATGCCGTTGTGCACCATCTTCACGAAGTGCCCCGCGCCGTCGGGACCGACGTGGGTCACGCAGGGCGCGCCGTCCGACGCCTTCGCGGAGATCTTCTCCAGCATCGGGCCGAGCGAGTCGTACGACTCCGTCGATCCGCCCGGCATGATGCTCGGGCCGTTGAGCGCGCCCTCCTCGCCGCCGGAGATGCCGGTGCCGACGAAGTGGATGCCCCGTTCGCGCAGTTCGCGCTCCCGGCGCCGGGTGTCCGCGAAGTGCGCGTTGCCGCCGTCGATGATCATGTCGCCGGGCTCGAGCAGCGGCGCGAACTCCTCGATCACCGCATCCGTCGGCCCGCCGGCCTTCACCATGATCACCAGCCGCCGGGGCCGCTCCAGCGCCGCCACGAACTCCTTGGCGGTCTCGGCCGTGACGAAGTCGCCCTCACCGCCGAACTCCTCCACCAGCGCGTGCGTGCGCGACGCCGTCCGGTTGTGCACCGCGACCGTGTAGCCGTTGCGGGCGAAGTTGCGGGCCAGATTGCGGCCCATGACCGCGAGACCCGTGACGCCGATCTGCGCTGTAGTGCTCATTGCGTTGGCTCCTAGGGGACGTGGTGGTGTATGTGCGGCCGGCCGGTGAGCGTGGTGCCGGTCGTGCCCGCCGGTACCGCTTCCCGGTCATCCTGACGCGCCGGTACGCCGACCGCACATCATGGTCCGGCGGGCCCGGCACGGGCCCCGGTACCACTCCAGTACGCACGGACGCGCCCGGCGGCTCAGCGGCAACCGGGCGGATCGCCCCCGCCGGCCTGCGGTTCCGGCCAATGACCGCCGATTCCCGGCCACTTGGCGTGACCACGGGGCCGGTTGCCGTCTTGTCATGGCTCGTTCCCGGCGCTTACTTTTGCCCCTCCTGACGCGTTGTCGAGGGAGTAGGTCATGGCCGCACGCGGCCGGCACCGCCGGTACCAGCCGAACAGGATCAACCGCGCCTCACTCACCGTCACCGCGGGCGGTGCCGGCATGGCGCTCCCGCTCGTCGGCACCGGCACCGCCCACGCGGCCGGCACCGACACCTGGGACCGGGTCGCCGAGTGCGAGTCCACCGGTGACTGGGACATCAACACCGGCAACGGCTACTACGGCGGCCTGCAGTTCGCCCAGTCCACCTGGGAGGAGTTCGGCGGCACGCAGTACGCGCCACGGGCCGACCTGGCCACCAGGGACCAGCAGATCGCCGTCGCGGAGAAGGTGCTCGACGGACAGGGCCCCGGCGCCTGGCCGGTGTGCTCGGTACGCGCGGGACTGACCCGGGGCGGCGCCGCACCCGCTGTCCGGCCCTCCGGCCCGCCCGCCCCGTCCACCGACGGCAGCGGGCGGCGGACCGGCGCCGGCCAGGACCCCGCCACCGCCGCCGACGTCCGCCCCCAGACCACTCCGCAGTCCCGGGCCGGAAAGGCCCGGATGTACACGGTGGTCACCGGTGACACGCTGTCCGGCATCGCGGACGGCGAGCGGGTGAAGGGTGGCTGGCAGCGGCTCTACGAGACCAACCGCGCCACCGTCGGCGCCGACCCCGACCTGATCCTCCCGGGCCAGCGGCTCCGGCTGGACGGCGGGGCCGCCGCAGCCCCGCGTACGACGCCCCCGCCGGCGGGCAAGGAGGACCGCGGGGCCGAGCACCGCGGCGCCGAGGAGACCCGCAGCACCGAGGAGACGCGTCCCGCACGGGACAAGGCGCCCACCGGGCGCGCCCTCGTGGCCCCCGTCGACGCCACGACCGGCACGCCGTACCACCAGGCCGGCTCCGCCTGGTCGAAGGGCTATCACACCGGCGTCGACTTCCCCGTGCCCACCGGCACCTCCGTGCGGTCGGTCGCAGCGGGGCGGGTCGTCGGCGCCGGCTGGGCGGGCTCCTTCGGGTACCAGGTGGTGGTCCGGCACACGGACGGCCGCTACAGCCAGTACGCCCATCTCTCCGCGATCTCCGTGCGCGACGGGCAGAGCGTGGGCGCCGGTCAGCGCATCGGCCGCGCCGGCTCCACGGGCAACAGCACGGGCCCGCATCTGCACTTCGAGGTGCGGACGGGGCCCGGGTTCGGCACGGACGTCGACCCGGTGGCCTACCTCAGGGCCGGTGGCGTCAGGATCTGACCCGTACCCGGTGCGGGTCCAGCAGCAGCAACGGGACGTACGGGCCGCCGTAGAACGGGCCGTAGCCGTGGGCCACCAGCGGCTCGGGCGAGGCCGGCACGGCGAGCGCCCCGGTCCCGGTCCCCGCGATCTCCGCGGGCAGCGCATCCGCGGCCCGCGGCTCGGGCACGCCGGACAGCGGTACCTGACCGGCGGGCACCTTCCGGCCGGGCGCCGCGACCGCCTCCGCACCGGCCGGCACCTCCGGCGACGGCGCGGCCGAGGGCACGTCCCCGCGCTCGCTCCGGGCGATCCGCTCCGTCGTCAGCAGGATCAGGCCGCCCGCCGCCACCACCCCGCAGCTCAGTGCGAGCACCGTCCCGGTGGCGCCGTAGCGGAACGTCTCGCCGAACATGGTGATGCCGACCGCCGCCGCCACCACCGGGTTCACCACCGTCAGCGTGGCCAGCGGGGCGGCGAGGCCGGCGCCGCGGTAGGCGGCCTGGGACAGCAGCACCCCCGCCGAGGCCAGCACACCGATCACCGCGAGGGTGGGCAGACCGACGGCCGACAGCCCGCCGGTCCAGTCGACCGCGACCGTCTTGGTGAACACCGACGACATGCCGAAGGCGACGCCGGACGCGGTCGCCAGCAGCATGCTGCGCACCGCCGGGAGGCGGTGCGCGGCCCGCGCGGCGATCATCAGCGACACCACCGCACCGGCTGTGACGGCGGCCAGCGCCACCCGCTCCGCCCCGCCCAGCGACTGCGTCTCGGCCGCCCCGACCAGGGACAGCAGTCCGGCGAGTCCGACCGTCGCCATGATCGCGCCCCGCCAGGCGGTTGCCCCGGCCCTGCGGCCCACGAACAGTGCCGCCATGGGCAGGGCGAAGACGATGGTGAGCGCGCCCAGCGGCTGCACCAGGCTGAGCGGGCCGTATGCGAGGGCGGCCACGTGCAGCAGGCCGCCGAGGCCGTTCAGCGCCACCGCCGCCCACCACCGAGGCTGCCGCAGCGGGGCGTACTGGGCGCCGGGCGCGGAGACCGCGACGCGCTCCTGCACGATCGCTCCGCCCGCATAGGCCACGGCGGAGACCAGCGACAGCAGCACGGACACGGCGAGGGCGCTCATCGGCGGCTCCTCTGCGGGATGCGGGCACGGGACGTGGTCCGCCCGGCCCGGCGCGGCGAACGGTCGGCTCTCATGACCAACACTGTGCCCTGCCGGGTTCTTCCCGTCGTCGTCCCAGAGCATTCAATGCGTCCTACTGCCGATGGAGTACGAGGGCGGCCCGGTCATCCCCAGGGTGGGCGGAACCCGGTCACGGACCCTGACCGGACCCGGGCCGCGGCCCGGCCGGCCCGAGCGGGCCCCGCTGCCCCTCGGTCCCCGCGCCCTGCAGGAGGCCCCCACGACCGCGCAGGTCCCGCGTACTTCCCCGGGCGCCCGTCTGGGCGACCATGAGGGAACCAGCCGCCGACGGGGGAGGATCCGGATGCGTGTGGGACTGCCGACCCGGGAGTACCCTCCGGACGTGTACGGCGGCGCGGGCGTCCACGTGGAGTTCCCGGCCCGCGAACTCGCCCCGCTGGTCGACCTGGACGTGCACTGCCGGGGCGAGGCCACCGCGGCGGACCGCGGGCCCGGGTGCACCGCCACCGCTCCTGGACCGCGCTCGCCGACCACGTCTACCGCATGGACCCGCGGCAGATGCTCGCCCGGCACGTCGAATCCGGCGCGGGCGTCACCGTGGCGGGCATCCGGGTGCCGCGCACCGAGTCGTCGTCGTTCGGTGTGATCACCCCGGGCGCGGACGACCGGACCGTGGAGCACTTCCTGGAGATGCCCGCCGACCCTCCCGGCCTGCCCGGCGACCCGGGACGCGTGTACGCGTCGACGGGCGACTGCCTGTTCACCACCAAGGTGCTGACCGAGGCGCTGCACGCGGACGCCGTGGACGAGAACTCGGTGCACGACATGGGCGGTTCGAACCTGCCCCGGCTCACCGCACGGGGCGAGGCCGCACTGCGATCGGCGTCGACCCCGAGCGGGACGCGGAGCTCCGCACCGTCTCCCGGGGCGGCGTCATCGCCCTCGGCAAGGGGCAGCGGGTGCCGTGACCATCGCCCGGACGGGTTCCGGACGGATGGACGACGCACGGTCGGAGGACGGCCGTCCGGGTGGGGGACGAAACCCTCCGGGACCCGCCCCACCTGCGGTGACGACCACATGCGCCCCATGAGTCCCAGCCCTCTCGCCGGGACGGGACTTAATCTGGTGTTAACTGTACGTAGCCTGATCGTACTTGACCGTAATCGACGAAGGGCGATGGAATGCTGGTCCAACCCGTTCGTCGACGCGAGGCACGCCCTTGACTTCCGATCTGCTCGCACCTCTCGACCTGGCGTTCTGGAACATCGAATCCCCCGAGCACCCCATGCACCTCGGCGCGCTCGGCGTGTTCGAGGCCCGCTCGCCCACCGCCGGCGCCCACGCCGCGGACCTGCTCGCCGCCCGCGCGGCCGGCGTGCCCGGACTGCGGATGCGGATCCGCGACGTGTGGCACCCCCCGCTCGCCCTGCGCCGCCCGTTCTCCTTCGGCGGCGCGACCCGCGAGCCCGACCCCGGCTTCGACCCGCTCGACCACGTCCGGCTGCACGCCCCCACCGGCGACTTCCAGGCGGCGGCGGGCCGGCTCATGCAGCGCCCGCTGCAGCGCACCCGGCCGCCGTGGGAGGCGCATGTGCTGCCGGGTGAGGACGGGGCGTCCTTCGCCGTGCTGTTCAAGTTCCACCATGCCCTGGCGGACGGGCTGCGGGCGCTCACCCTCGCCGCGGGCGTCCTCGACCCCGTCGACCTGCCCGCGCGCCGGCCCCGGCCCGAGGAGCCCCGGCACGCCCGCCTCCCCGATGTGCGCAGGCTGCCCGAGGTGCTGCGCGGCGCGCTGTCCGACGCCGGGCGGGCCCTCGACATCGGTGCCTCCGCCGCCCTGTCCGGCCTCGACGTGCGTTCCTCGACCGCGCTCACCGCCGTGCCCTCCGGCACTCGCCGTACCGCCGGCGTGGTCCTCGACCTCGACGACGTCCACCGCATCCGCAAGGCCGAGGGCGGCACCGTCAACGACGTGCTGATCGCGGTCGTCGCCGGGGCCCTGCGCCGCTGGCTCGACGAGCGAGGTGACGGCAGCGAGGGTGTGGCGCCCCGGGCCCTGATCCCGGTCTCCAAGCGCCGGCCGCGCGGGGCCCAGCCGCCCGGCAACCGGCTCTCCGGCTATCTGATACGGCTCCCGGTCGGTGACCCGGACCCGCTCGCCCGGCTCGGCGCGGTGCGCACGGCCATGGACCGCAACAAGGACGCCGGACCCGGCCGCGGCGCGGGTGCCGTCGCACTGCTGGCCGACCACGTCCCCGCGCTCGGCCACCGGCTCGGTGGACCGCTGGTCGGCGGGGCGGCGCGGCTCTGGTTCGACATCCTGGTCACCAGCGTGCCGCTGCCCGGCATCGGCCTGCGGCTCGGCGGCAACCCGCTGACCGAGGTCTACCCGTTCGCCCCGCTGGCCCGCGGGCACTCCCTGGCGGTCGCCGTCTCGACCTACCGCGGGCGGGTCCACTTCGGGCTGGTCGCCGACGGCCGGGCGGTGCCGGACCTGGACCGTCTCGCCGGTGCCGTGTCCGAGGAGGTGGCGGCGCTGATCACCGTCTGCGACCCCTGACCTGGTGCCGGGCGACCCCTGACCCGGTGCCGGGCGGCCTCTGATCCGGGCGTCTGCGGCCGTTGGCCTGGTGCCGGCGGCCCCTGATCCGGGCGTCTGCGGCCCTTGGCCCGGCGTCTGCGGCCCCTGGCCCGGCCGTCCGCGACCTTGCTCCGGCCGTGCGCGGCCCCGGATCGTGCCGCCGCCGGCGGTCGCCGATCCGGTCGGTTTGGCGGCCGGACCCGGCGCTCGCGTAAAATCCGGCGTTCGAAAGCGGGCGCGAGTCGGAGCGCCGCGACGGGCGACCAGGGAACGGCAGCGGCGATGACGGTGACACAGCACGGCTCGGCGACCACGGACGAGGAGGTGACCGGGTCCGCGTACGGACCCGGCATCGACCCGGAGCGCCTCGCCGTCTGCCTCAGTGTGCTCCAGGAACTCGACGAGCTGGACGTCGACCACCCCGACGCGGTTCTGGTGCGCCGGGCCACCTCGCACATCTACCGGACGGTGAAGCAGCGCCGCCGCCAGGAGCGCCGGGCCGCCAAGACCGCTCACGACAAGGCGGTCACCGAGGCCACCGCCACCGGCTCCGCGCAACGCATCGACGACGAGACCGAGGGCATCCTGCCCTCCTCCCGCACCGAGGCCGGCGCCCTCGCGGGCATACTCCGGCGCCCCCGCTCCTGCTACGTCTGCAAGCAGCGGTACGTCGAGGTCGACTACTTCTACCACCAGCTCTGCCGGAGCTGCGCCGCCGAGAACCGGGCCCGCCGCGACGCCCGCGCGGACCTCACCGGCAAGCGCGCGCTGCTCACCGGCGGGCGCGCCAAGATCGGTATGTACATCGCGCTGCGGCTGCTGCGCGACGGCGCCCACACCACGATCACGACGCGCTTCCCGGGCGACGCGATCCGACGCTTCAAGGCTCAGCCCGACAGTGCCGAGTGGATCCACCGACTGAAGATCGTCGGCATCGACCTGCGTGATCCCGCGCAGGTCCTCGCGCTCGCCGACTCGGTCGCCGCCGAGGGCCCGCTGGACATCCTGATCAACAACGCCGCCCAGACGGTACGGCGCTCCCCGCAGGCCTACAGCGAACTGGTCGCCGCCGAGTCCGGCCCGCTGCCGGCCGGTGAGCTGCCCGCCGCGGAGGTGATCGGTACCTTCGGCTCGGGCGCCGTCGCCGAGCTGCCCGTCGCCGGCGGTGGCGCGCTCACCGCACAGGACGTCACCGATCTCGCGCTGGTCTCCGGCTCGGCGTCCCTGGAGCGCATCGCGGCCGGCACCGCCATCGACGCCGGCGGGCTGGTGCCGGACCTGCACGACACCAACAGCTGGATCCAGTCCGTCGAGCAGGTCACGCCGGTCGAGCTGCTGGAGGTGCAACTCTGCAACTCCACCGCGCCCTTCATCCTGATCAGCCGGCTGCGCCCGGCGATGGCGGCCGCGGCGGCCCGGCGCACGTACATCGTGAACGTCTCCGCCATGGAGGGCGTCTTCAGCCGCGGCTACAAGGGCGCCGGGCACCCGCACACCAACATGGCCAAGGCCGCCCTGAACATGCTCACGCGCACCAGCGCCCAGGAGATGTTCGACAAGGACCACATCCTGATGACGGCCGTCGACACCGGCTGGATCACCGACGAGCGCCCGCACCCCGACAAGATCCGCCTCGCCGAGGCCGGCTTCCACGCCCCGCTCGACCTGGTCGACGGCGCGGCCCGGGTCTACGACCCGATCGTCCGCGGCGAGGCGGGCGAGGACCTGTACGGCGTCTTCCTGAAGGACTACGCGCCCGGGAAGTGGTGACGGCGGGTCAACGGCGGTGACCCGCCGGCCCGTTCCGGCCGCGCCGTCCCTGTGCTCGCGCACAGCGCCCGGCGGGCCGGAGCGCCCGGTCACGTGTCCTTCGTGGTCCGGTCCCGTGCCGGACCTCCCGCGGTCCCGTCGCCCCGCCGGAGGCACCGCGCGGCCTCCCCGGCCGCGGGCACTCCCGGCGCCGTACCGCCCGCGGTCAGTCCACGGCCCCCAGCCTGGAGTGCCGGGACGCCAGCAGCTCCAGTATCGTCCGCCAGTCCTCCAGGACCCCGGCGTCGAAGACGGCGGTGCCGCCCTCGTCCCGTGCCTCGCGAAGACGGAGCAGATCGTCGTCGGCCGGGGCGTCCGCGCGGGCGTGGCGGCGCAGCAGACCGGCGACGCGGTCCCCGAGCAGCGGGCCGACCGCATCCGCGGCCCGGTCGGCGCCGTCGGCCGCCTCGCCCGGCCACAGCAGCCGGCCCACGGGATGCACCAGGCCGGCCACCTGCAGCTCCTTGTCGGCGGGGCGGGCGCGGCGCAGCAGCGCGGCCGTCCGCAGCGCGTGCTCGTACAGATCGACCGGCCCGCCGCCGAGCCCGGCCGGGTGCCGCGAGCCCCGGCAGGCGTACAGCAGGTCCATCAGCTCCTCGACGCTGCGCAGCTCCATCCGTCGGTCCTCCCGCGAGACAGCCGTTGCGGACCGTCAGCAGACCATGACGAGCTTGCGCGGCGGCCAACGGCACTTGAACTGCGCAACCACCACCCGGGCGGCCTCCGCGAACAGGGGCGGCGCTGTCGGCCGAACGGGTGACCCCTACCGGGACATCACGGGATGGACGGGGGCAGAATAAGCCCAACTGCGCGCTGAATGACGCGCGATGGTTACCGGGAGTTTTCAGCCCCATAGAGCGGACCCCCGCTCATTTGGTTAATCTGGAGCGGACGGGCAGCAGTACGGGTCCTACCCACACCCACCGGCCCGTCATGGGACGAGCCGGGGCACAGCGGCCTGCTCTCAGTGGAGTTACCGGCGCCACCGCGTCCGAACTGCTCTTGACCGAGACCCGAGCGGGCGTCAGGCACCGGACGGCAGACTGACCGGCGACGCCCGAGGGTGACCGACACATAAGGAGTGCGCGGTGACACCGGAGAAGACCAATCGCGATCAGGACCCCGAGGAACGCCCGGAGGGCGCGCCCCGCCGGCCCGGGGAGATCGGCAGCCTGGACGTGTGGGCCCGGTCCGCCCCGATCCGCCTGGCAGGGTACGAGGACGACCTCGCCGAGCCGCACATCCTGCCCAGCGTGGACTGACGCGCCGACGCCGGTCCGACGGCTCCCGCCGGCCCCCGCCGCCGGACCGGCCCGGATATCGCCGACAGCATGGGCGTGCCAGACTCACGCCCATGCTGATCAGGGAAGCCACTGCGGACGACTGGCCGGCCATCTGGCCGTTCTGGCATCGCATCGTCGCCGCCGGCGAGACCTACGCCTGGGACCCGCACACCACCGAGGAGCAGGCCCGCGCCCTGTGGACGGGCCCCGGCAAGCGGGTCCTCGTCGCCGAGGACGACACGGGCACGGTCGTCGCCTCCGCCTACGTCACCCCCAACTACGGTGGCCCCGCCGCCCGGATCGCCAACGCCGCCTTCATGGTCGACCCCGACCACGCGGGCCGCGGTGCCGGCCGCGCCCTCGCCGAGCACGTGCTCGCCGCGGCCCGGGCCGACGGATACCGGGGCATGGTCTTCAACGCCGTCGTCGAGACCAACCCCGCGGTGAAGCTGTGGACCTCACTCGGCTTCACCGTCCTCGGCACCGTGCCGGAGGCCTACGAGCATCCGCGGCACGGGCCGGTGGGGCTGCACATCATGTACCGGGCGCTGTGAACGGCGAGCGGCCCGCGGCGGCGGCTCCTACTCCAGCGGGGCCGTCCGCCGCCACGGCCGCAGGGTCTCGAGCTGCTCCGCCAGCCCCATCAGCTCCGCCTCCGAGCCCGGCAGGCCCACCAGTTGCACGGCGCAGGGGGCGCCCGACGGCAGGGTGCCGAACGGCACCGACATGGCCGGCCAGCCGGTCAGGTTCCACGGCGGGGTGAACGGCGAGTACGCCGTGTTGGCGGCGACATTGCGCAGCCAGCCGCGCTCGTGCCAGGGCGCGGACTGCGGGGAGCGCCGCGCCAGGGCCGGGGTGAGCAGCACGTCGTACTCGGCGAAGAACGGCTCCAGCCGCTCGCGCAGCCGCTGACGCCCGCGGCCGGCGACCGCGGCGCGGGTGAAGCGTCGCCCCACGGCCGCGTGTACCCGCGTACGCCGTGCCAGCAGCCGCGGATCCAGACCCCGTGCGTCCACCGACGTGCCCGCCGTCCACTGCACGAGCGAGGTCAGGCCGAGCGCGACCGGGTAGGGCGGGTCGGCCCGCCGCACCTGGTGGCCCGCCTTCATCAGCACCCCGGCCGCCTCACGCGCGGCGGCCGCGTACGGCCGCCCGACCGTGACCCCGGCGACCGGGCTGCGCAGCGAGACGGCGATCCGGTGGGTGACGGCCGTCTCGGGTCGGGGCAGGGCACCGTCGGCGAGGACCGTGAGCATCAGCCGGGCGTCCTCGACCGTGGTGGCCAGCGGCCCGTTCTCCGCCATGCCGAACCAGTCGCCCTCGCCGATCCCGGCCGGCACCACACCGCGGCCCGGCTTCAGGGTGACCAGGCCGCAGTTGGCCGCCGGGATGCGCAACGAGCCCATGCCGTCGTTGCCGAGCGCGAGGGGCACCAGTCCGGCGGCGACCGCAGCTGCGCTGCCGCCCGAGGAGCCGCCCGCCGTCCGCGTCGGGTCCCACGGGTTGCGCGAGGTGCCGTGCACGCCCTCGGTGGTGCCGAACACACACAGCTCCGGCACGTTGGTCAGACCGACGACGACCGCGCCCGCCGCCCGCAGCCGGGCCACGGTGACGTGGTCGGCGTCGGCCGGGGTCTCCGGGGTCGCGGCGGAGCCGATGCGGCAGGTCTCGCCGTGCACCGCCAGATTGTCCTTGACCGCCACCGGCACACCGGCCAGCGGCAGTTCGGCCAGGTCTCCGCGGGCCCCCACGGCGTCGGCCTCGGCCAGTGCCGCCTCGGCCCGCACCGTACGGAAGGCGCCGACCCGGCCGTCGAGCCGCTCGATCCGGTCGAGGTGTTCGGCGACCACCTCCCGCGGTGTGGCCCGCTTCTCGCGAACGGCGGCGGCGATCTCGACGGCGGTCCGGCCGGCCCAGTGGGTCACGGAAGGCTCCTCGGGGTGCGATACGGCTGGCTACTGGTGAGTACGCAGACAGCACTGTGCCCGGGGAAGCGGGTCCGGGCAAGGTGATCTCAAGAGCCGCCAGGGGATCGACTTGAAGCATCGAGCCTGACGACCGATCAGCCCATGGAAAGGGCGTGTCGGGGCCTCGCAGTCCTCGCCGCCGTAGGAACCGTGCACCCACCGGACAGCCGACGCTGCGTCGGCCACTCCTCATGCGGATCCTCACCCCGGCGAGGGCACGAGCCGCCGACGCCTCAACCGCCGGCGGCGAGGCGGCCCAGCCACTCCGTCAGCAGATGCTGCTCCGCGCTGCTGAGGGTCGTCTGTTCGGGCAGCGCTGCGCGCAGGGCGCGGGCGGCGCCCGCCGGGCCCTCCTCCTGCACGGACGGCTGCTGAGTGGTCACGGCGGTGATCATGGACTCCCGCAGCGTGGTCAACAGGGCCGGGTCGCGCCGGTCCTCCGGCAGGGACAGCCAGGTGAGCACTGCGCCGCGCGCCGTGGCATGGATGATCTGGGCCGCGAGTTCCTCGTCGACGCGGAGCCGGCCGCCGGCGGCGAGGCGCCGAATACGGCCCCTCAGGATCTCCATGCCGGCCTTGAAGGCGGCCGAGGCGGCCCTCGTGGGCTCGCTGTACATCAGTGTGTACAGCGCGGGATTGGCCAGGCCGAACTCGACCGCGGCATCCCAGCCGGCTCCCAGGTCCTCGACGGGGTCCCGCGGGTCGGGGTCGACGTGCTTGGTGGCCAGGAACGCGGCGAAGCCGTGCTCGGCCACCGCGTCGAGCAGCCCGTCCTTGTCGCCGAAGAGCCGGTAGATGGCCGGCGCCTGCAGGCCCGCAGCTTCGGCGACCGCGCGGGTGGTGACCGCGTCGCGACCCCCTCGCGTCAGCAGGTCGACGGCGGCCTCGACGACCCGCTGCCGGGCCTGTTCGCGACCGACGGCCGCAGCGTCGGAAGCGCTGCGCCCGCCAGGTGGACTCCATGACATGGATCAACGGTACCGCGTCGATGGTTCCGTCGTTAGTATCACTGATACGCTCTTGATGATTCCATTGGAAACAAAGCAAAGGGGCATCGTATGACCGACCGGCTGCGGATCACTGCACTGGAAGAGCACGTCGCCCTGCCCGCGATCATGGAGGCGTGGTCGCGGGCAGGCGTGCCGGAGCTGCCGAACCTGGGGTTCGGCGACAGTCCCGTCGCCCGGCGACTGCGCGACACCGCGGAGACGAGGCTTGCGCACATGGACGACCAGGGGGTCGACGTGGCGGTGCTGTCGATCTCGTCACCGGGCGTGCAGAACCTGCCGGACCCGGACGCGGTCGCCGTGGCCCGTGACACCAACGACCAGCTCGCGGCGGTCGTGGCCGGCAACCCCGACCGGTTCCAGGCGCTTGCGGCGATCCCGACCCAGTCGCCGTCGGCCGCGGCCGCGGAGCTGGAGCGGGCGGTCACCGAGCTCTGCTTCCCGGGCGCCATGCTCTACGGGCGCACCGGATCCAAGCTCGCCGACGACCCCGGGTACGACGAGCTGTACGCCGCTGCGGAGCGGCTGCAGGTCCCCCTCCACTTCCACCCGCAGATGCCTGTCCAGGCGGTGATGGACGCCTACTACTCCGGCATCGGCCCCATCGGGACCGCGCTGGCAGGGCCCGCCATCGGCTGGTACTACGACCTGGGCGTGCAGTACCTGCGGATGATCTTCTCCGGTGTCTTCGACCGGTACCCCGATCTCCAGGTGATCGCCGGCCACTGGGGAGAGGTCGTGCTCTTCTATCTCGACCACACCGGATTCTTCGCCGACGCCGGTGGCCTGGCTCGCCCGCTCGCCGACTACTTCAAGCAGAACTTCTGGGTCGCCGGCAGCGGCACCGTCAGCCCCCGCTACCTCCGCTGGACCGCCGAAGTGGTGGGGACCGAGAGGATGCTGTACTCCACCGACTACCCCTTCACCTACGGGTTCCGCCCCGGCGGTTTCCCCTTCGTGGACACCAGCGCGGGCGTCGCCCGGTCCTTCCTGGAGGACGCCCCCTTCACCGACGACCAGAAGGCCGGCATCGCGCACCGCAATTGGGAACACCTCACGTCCCGCGCCGCAAACCGCACCCGGCGACCTCGGCAAGGCGTGTCCCGCGCCTGACCAGACCCTGCCCGCACGAGGGCCACCGCACCCGACGACCGGTTCCGCAAGCGGCTGGTGGGCAACGGAGTCCTCGCCGGAGCGGCGGATCAGCCGTCGGCGTCCTCGCCGCCGGTTCCGCCGGCGATCGCGCGTCGGGAAGCCGCCCGGTCACGCCGTCGGTGCGCGGCCCGTGCTGTCCCGTTCGATCAGCCGCGGCACCGGGACCCGCACCGTGCGCGCCGGGCCGCCGTCCAGCAGCGCGGTCAGCTCCGTCGCCGCCGTACGGCCGAACTCCACGCTGTCCCGGGACAGCGCCGACAGCCACGGCTTGACCAGCCGGCACAGCGCCGAGTCCTCCCAGGACACCACCGACACGTCGCCCGGCACCGAGAAGCCCAGCCCGGCCGCCGCGGCGACCCCGGCGACCGCCATCACGTCGTTGTCGTAGATCAGGGCGGTCGGCGGCGCGGGGCCCTCCAGGACCCGCCGGGTCGCCGCGGCTCCCTCGGCGTCGGAGTAGTCCGTCGTCACCGACCGCACCTCGGCCGGGCCGCGCCGCTCCGCCTCCGACTGCAGGGCGCGGATACGGCGCTCGGTGTGGGCGAGGCCGGGCAGCCCGGCGATATGCGCGATCCGCCGGTGGCCGAGCGCGGACAACGCGTCCACCAGCGCGGCCATGGCCCCCGCGTCGTCGGCCCACACCGTGGACACCCCGGGGTGCCGTTCGTCCGGTGCACCGCCTATCACGACGGCGGGCAGCCCCAGTTCGTCCAGCAGGTCCGGCCGCGGATCGTCGGTGCGCGGGTCGACCACCAGGACCCCGTCCACCCGGTGCTCGGCCCACCAGCGCCGGTAGACCGCGCACTCGTCCGCCACGTCCGCCGCCACCTGGAACAGCAGCCCCAGATGACGCTCCGCCAGCACCTGCTGGATGCCGGAGACCAGCTGGAGGAAGAAGGAGTCCACGCCGAGCGTGTGCGCCGGCCGGGCCAGCACGAAGCCGACCGTCGCGGCACCCTCGCCGGACAGTGCCCGTGCCGCGGTGCTCGGCCGCCAGCCCAGTTGCTCGGCGACCCGCCGCACCCGGTCCCGGGTCACCTCGGAGACCCCCGGGCGGCCGTTCAGCGCGAACGACACCGCGCTCTCGGAGACCCCGGCGCGCCGCGCGATGTCCTTCATCGTCGGCCGACGCGCGGCCGACCGCCTGAGCGGCATACCCGGCCCCTTTCCGTGGAGATCACTAATGCGCTTGAGTGATGTGACTCTAAAGCGCATTAGTCAACCTCGCAACTCTTTCGCTCCAACTCTGTTGACCTGCACTAATGCCCAGAAGATTTCTTTAGTTCGGATGAGTCCATTGACTTTCCGTGCCGCCTGACGGCATGGTCGCTGCCGTCCAGTCGCCGACGCCGCCCAGGGAGCCGTGTCACCGTGCCCACCCCGCGCAGAACACTCACCACCGTCGCCGTCGCCGCCCTCCTGCTGCCGCTGAGCGCCTGCGGCTCCGGGAGCGACGGCGGTGGCTCCACCGACGCCTCGGGCAAGGTCCAGGGCGACATCACCTTCCAGACCTGGAACCTGCGGGCCAACTTCAAGGACTACTTCGAGGACCTGATCGCCGAGTTCGAGAAGAAGTACCCCGGCACCGACGTCAAGTGGGTCGACCAGCCCGCCGAGGGCTACGCCGACAAGATCAGCGCCGACGCCGCCGGCGGCACCCTGCCCGACGTCGTCAACGTCTCCCCGGACCTGGTCGCCCCGCTCGCCCGGGCCGGTCTCGCCCTCGACCTGGACAGGGCCGCCCCGCAGTACGCGAAGGAGTACCTCGAGGGCGCCTGGGCGAGCCACCGGATACCGGGCACGGACGGCACGTACGCCTTCCCCTGGTACCTCAACACGGGGCCGCTGTTCTACAACAAGTCACTGTTCGAGAAGGCCGGGCTGGACCCGGAGAAGCCGCCGACGACCTACGACGAACTCTTCACCCAGGCCCGGCGGATGGCCGAGAGGACGGACGGCGAGGTCGCCACTCTCGCCAACGTGCCCACCATCGAGGACTTCGGCCGCTACGGCGTGCCCCTGATGAACGACGAGGGCACCGCCTTCGCCTTCGACGACGCCAAGGGCGTGCAACTGCTCACCGAGTACAAGGAGCTGTACGACGCGGGCGCCCTGGACGCACAGGCGCTGACCGCCACACCCGAGTCCTCCGGCAAGAAGTTCCTCACCGGCGCCGTCGCGATGAACCCCGGAAGTGCTCTCGACCTCGCCAACTTCAGGAAGCAGGCGCCGAACCTGTACGAGAACATCGGCATCACCGACCAGATCACCAGCACCGGCCACGCCAACATGTATGTGATGGGGGTGATGGTCAACGCGCGGAGCGAGCGCAAGCCCGCCGCCGTCGCCTTCGCGCACTTCGTCACCGACGCCGCGCACCAGATGTCCTTCGCCCGGCAGGTCGCCGTCTTCCCGAGCACCGCCGGCTCGCTCGACGACCCCTACTTCACCAAGGAGGACGGCACCGACGAGACCCGGGTCCGGGTGGCCGCCGCCCGGTCGCTGAAGACCGCCGTCAACTACACGCCCGTGCTGTTCAGCGAGCAGATGAAGACCGCCCTGCGCAACGAGGTGGCCAGGGCGCTCCAGGGCAAGGAGAGCCCCGAGGAAGCCCTCGACAACGCTGTCAGAGCCTGCGACCGGCTCCTCCGGCAGCAGGGCTGAGACGGCATGGCGAGTCCTGCCGTCCCCCGGAGCCCGGCCCGGCGCGTGCGGCGGCAGCTGCCGGCCGCCCCCTGGCTGTTCGCCGCCCCCGGTCTGCTCGTCACCGGCGCGTTCATCCTGTATCCGTTCGTCTCCACCCTGGTCAACGCCTTCACCGACCGCCGCACCCTGGTGCCGGGCGAGTTCGTGGGCCTCGCCAACTTCCGCGAGCTCCTCCACGACGAGATGTTCTGGACCGGGCTGCGCAACAGCACCCTCTACGTCCTCGGGGTCGTCCCCGCGCTGGTGCTGCTGCCGCTGCTGCTCGCCCTGCTGGTGCAGAAGAACATCCCCGGCATCACCTTCTTCCGCTCCGCCTTCTACACCCCGGTCGTCGCCTCGATCGTCGTGGTCGGCCTGATCTGGGTGTGGCTGCTGGACGACCGGGGCCTGGTCAACGCGGTGCTGGAGACGGTCGGCGTGGGCCGGGTCGGCTTCCTCAGCGACCAGTGGCTGATCCTGCTCAGCGCCATGGCCGTCACGGTCTGGAAGGGCCTCGGCTACTACATGATCATCTACCTGGCGGCGCTCGCCGACGTGCCGCGCGAGCTGCACGAGGCGGCGGCGGTCGACGGCGCGGGCCCGGTGCGGCGCTTCCTCACCGTCACCGTGCCCGCCGTCCGCTCCACCATGGTCCTGGTCGGCGCACTCTCCTCGGTCGCCGCGTTCAAGGTGTTCTCCGAGGTGTACCTGATGGCCGGGCCGAGCGGCGGGCCGGCCGGCGAGGACACCACCCTCGTGATGCTGGTGCAGCGCACCGGCACCGGCCTGACCGGCCGGGTCGGCTACGCCTCCGCACTCTCGGTCGTGGTCTTCGTGGTCACCGTCGCGCTGATGCTGCTGGTGCTGCGCGCCGACCGGAGGGAGAAGCCGTGAGCGTCGTCGAGAAGTCCCCGTCGGCGACCGGGACACCCGCCGTGCGCGTCCCCGCCCCCGCCCCCGCCCGTGCACCCCGTGTCACCGACGAGTACGGCCGCCGCGTCCGCCCCTGGGAACTCGCCCTGCGCTACGTCCTGCTGCTGGCCGTACTGGCCCTGACCATCGGCCCGTTCCTGTGGCAGCTGTCGACCTCGCTGAAGGGACCGACGGAGGACATCTTCAGCTCCCCGCCGAGGTTCCTGCCCGCCGACCCCACCCTGCACAACTACGAGCGGGTCACCGACACCATCCCGGTCTGGGACTACGCCCTGAACTCGCTGAAGGTCGCCTCCGCCAACGTCGTCACCAACTGCGTCGGCGCCTCCCTGGCCGGCTATGCCCTGGCCCGGCTGCGCTACCGCGGCCGGCGCGTCACCACTCTGGTGTTCGTGCTGGCGATGCTGGTGCCCGTGGAGGGCATCATCATCGCCCAGTTCACCACCATGCGGGAGCTGGGCCTCAACAACACCCTGATCGGCGTGCTGCTGCCCGGCTGCGTCAGCGCTCTGAACGTCCTGCTGATGCGCAACGCCTTCCGCAACCTGCCCTACGAGATCGAGGAGGCGGCCTACGTCGACGGCGCCAACGTCTGGCAGCGCTTCTTCCGGATCGCCCTGCCGTCGGTCAAGGGCACCCTGGCGGTCGTCGCGATCTTCGCGTTCATGGGCGCCTGGGACGACTTCCTCTGGCCGCTGATCGTGCTGAGCGACCCGTCCAGGTTCACCCTCACCATCGGTCTCAACTACCTGCACGGCACCTTCGCCAACGACGAACGTCTGGTCGCCGCCGGCACGATCATCGCGGTCGCACCGCTGATCGTCCTCTTCGCCTGTCTCCAGCGCTACTTCTTCCGCGGCGTCGGCGAGGGCGCCGTCAAGGGCTGACCCGCCCCTTCCCCCAAGGACACCCCATGCCCCCTGCCGTGCGCTTCGGCGTCAACTACACCCCGAGCGTCGGGTGGTTCCACCACTGGCTCGACTTCGACCTCGACTCCGTCCGCGCCGACCTCGACTCGATCGCCGCACTCGGCCTGGACCACGTCCGGGTGTTCCCGCTGTGGCCGTACTTCCAGCCCAACCGCTCCCTGATCCGGAAGCGGGCCGTCGAGGATCTGCTCCGGCTGGTCGACGCGGCCGGCGAACGCGGACTCGACGTCACCGTGGACGGGCTGCAGGGCCATCTGAGCAGCTTCGACTTCGTGCCCGCCTGGACCCGCAGCTGGCACCGGCGCAACCTGTTCACCGACCCGGAGGTGATCGAGGGCCAGGCCGCGTATCTGCACACGCTCGCCGCCGCCCTCGCCGACCGCCCCAACTTCCTCGGCATGACGCTCGGCAACGAGGTCAACCAGTTCTCCGCGCCCCCGCACCCCGACCCCGACCGGGCCACCGGCGCCCAGATCGACGCCTGGCTGGAGCGGCTGCTCGCCGCCTGCGAGAAGGGCGCCCCGGGACGGATGCACCTGCACGCCGAGTACGACGCCACCTGGTACCAGGACGACCAGCCGTTCACCCCCGCCCAGGCCGCGCGGCTCGGCGCCGTCACGGCCGTGCACTCCTGGGTGTTCAACGGCACCGCCCAGCGGCACGGCCGCGCCTCCGTCCCCGCCGAGCACCACGCCGCCTATCTGGTGGAGCTGAGCAAGGCCTGGACCGACGACCCGCACCGCCCGGTCTGGCTCCAGGAGGTCGGCGCCCCCGCGCCGCTGGTCCCGCCCGAGCACGCCGCCGCCTTCACCGAGGCGACCGTCGCGAACGCCCTGGACTGCCCCGGCCTGTGGGGGGTGACCTGGTGGTGTTCCCACGACGTCTCCCGCAGCCTCGCCGACTTCCCCGAACTCGAGTACGGGCTGGGCGTGCTGACCAACGACCGCCGCCCCAAGGACACCGCCGCCGTACTGGCCCGCGCCGCCCGCGCCCACCGGCCGCTCCCGGCGCCGCGCACCACGGCACTCGTGGTCCCCGCCGTGCCCGGACGGCGCTCCCGCTGCGCACCCGGAGGGCCCGTCTTCGACGCCTTCTTCCGACTGGTCGCCGACGGCGCCCGCCCCACCACCGTCCTGGACACCCGTGCGGGCGACACCGGTCACCTGGCCGCGCGCGGCATCACCGAGACCGTCACTCCCGAACAGGTACTCCCCACCACCTCCCGAGGAGGGACCCGCTCGTGAACACCCCCGGAAGCACCCCCGGAAGCACCCCCGGAAGCACCCCCGGACGCCCCACCCGACGCACCGTCCTGCGCGCCGTCGGCGCCGCCGCCGGCGCGGCCGCCCTGGCACCGGCCCTGCCCGCCCTGCCGGCGCAGGCCGCCGAATCCCGGGCCGCCGCAGGTCTCCAGCCGTACGCCGCCTACTGGTACCCCGACTCACTGCCCTCGGGCAGCCCCGCCCCCGGCATCACCTGGCGCAGCCTGACGGACTGGAGCGCCGACACCGACCCCGACCTCGCCCTCAACGCCGCCACCGTGCCGCTCGCCGAGCGCTTCACCCCCGTACCGGCCAACGCCACCGCACGCTCCGGGCAGGCCCGTGTCCAGGCCCTGGTGTCCTTCGCACCGACGTCGGGCAACCCGTCGCAGGGCTCGCCCACCGCCGACTACTACGCCCTCACCCACTGGGCCTACCTCGACGAACTCGTCTTCTGGGGCGGCTCGTCCGGCGAGGGGCTGATCCTCGCCCCCAACGCCCCCGTCGTGGACGCCGCGCACCGCCACGGCGTGCCGGTCCTCGGCAACGTCTTCCTGCCGCCCGTCGCCTACGGCGGACAGCTGCGCTGGACCCGGGACCTGGTGCAGCGGGACTCCGCCGGACACCACCCGCTCGCCGCCCGCCTGGTCGCCGTGGCCGAGGCGTACGGCTTCGACGGCTGGTTCGTCAACGCCGAGACCGGCGGCGGCGACGCCGCGCTCGCCGCGGACATGCTCGGCTTCCTGCGGGAGCTGAAGGCCCTCGCCGGGGCCAGGGGACAGCGGGTGACCTGGTACGACTCCATGACCGTGGACGGGTCGGTCAGCTGGCAGGGCGGGCTGACCGAACGCAACCGGCCGTTCTTCGAGGCCGCCGACTCCATGTTCGTCGACTTCCGCTGGTCGTCTGGCCGCCTGGCCGCCTCCGGGGACACCGCCGAGCGGCTCGGCCGCAGCCGGTACGAGCTGTGGGCGGGCGTCGACGTGGAGGCGAACGGCTGGAACACGGCCGAGGACTGGGACGCGATCGTGCCCACGGACCGGGCGCACACCACATCCGTCGGCCTCTACCGGCCCGAGTGGACCCGGAACCACCTGCCCGCCGACCGTCGTGCACCCGGTGACTTCCACGCCGCCGACGACCGGTTCTGGACCGGCCGGTCCCTGGATCCGTCCCGGCCCGACGGCAGCGATGCCTGGCGGGCACCGGCGGTGTCCGTCGCCGACCGGTCGACGGTGACCGCGACGCCGTTCGCGACCGTGTTCAACACCGGTCACGGACTGCGCTGGTACGAGGAGGGACGGGTGACATCGGACGCACCCTGGAACCACCTCGGACTGCAGGACCGGCTGCCGTCGCGGCGCTGGGCGGTGCGCACCACCGGGGAACGGCCCGCGGTCGGCTTCGACTTCGCCGACGCCTGGCACGGCGGCAGCAGCCTGCTGGTCGACGGCGCCCTCGGCGCACCTGCCGAGGTGGACCTGTACGCCACCCGCCTGCCGGCCGGGCCCGGCACCGTCGTGGACGTGACTTACCGCACCGACGCGGGCACGGTGGACGTCGAGCTCGCCGTCGCCACCGAGCAGCCCGGCGAGCCCGGGACGCCGCCCGCGTACACCTACCTGCCGGTGCCCCCGGGTGGCGGCGGCTGGCGCACCGTGACCGTCCCGCTCGCCGGCGTCACCGGCACCGTGCACGCCCTCGGCGTCCGGCTCACCGCGGCCGAGGGCCCGGTGCGCTGGCGGCTCGGTGCTCTGGCCGTACGCGGGGCGACCCGGCCCGTGCCCGCCGCACCCACCGGACTTCGGATCACGGCCGCGGAGGGCGGCGACCTGCGGTTCGCCTGGGAACCGGCGCCCGGTGCCGTGCGCCACCACACCCTGCACCGGGTCCTGCCCGACGGCACCCGGCGGTTCCTGGGCGGCACCTGCCAGCGGGCCTGGTTCGCGGGCGGACTGCGGCCGGAGGGCGACGAGCCGGCCGCACGGTTCGAACTGCGCGCCGTGGGGGAGCTGTACACCACATCGGCCCCAGCGGTCGTGACCCACACCTGGTGACCACCGCAGCAGACACCCGCATCCGATCCCGCACCGCACCCGCACCCGATCCCGCACCCGCACCCGATCCCGGAGCACCCCGCATGCATGACGACCGCAACCTGGTCGAAGCCCGCCTCAAGCGCGTCCTCGACGAGCGCGTCCGCCCCGCCGTGTACCCCGAGTCCGTCCCCCTGGGGGTGGCGGTCTGGCATGCCCCGGACGAGCCGGTGCCGGTCGCCGAGGGACTGGCCGCCGAACCCGAGCCCATCGCGGTGGGCGCCCGCTGGGGTGCTCCCTGGGGCACCAGCTGGTTCCGGGTCACCGGCACCGTGCCCGCCGAGTGGGCAGGGCGGACCGTCGAGGCGGTCCTCGACCTCGGCTTCGACGAGAACATGCCCGGCTTCCAGTGCGAAGGCCTGGTGTACCGCCCCGACGGCACGCCGGTGAAGGGCCTCAACCCCCGTAACCAGTGGGTGCGGATCGGCGCCCCCGTCGCGGGCGGCGAGGAGGTGCGCCTGCACATCGAGGCCGCCTCCAACCCCGTCATCCTCGACTACCACCCCTTCCGGCCCACCCGGCTCGGCGACAAGGAGACCGCGGGCAGCGACCCGCAGTACACGCTGGCCCGCATGGACCTGGCCGTCCTCGACGAGACGGTGTGGCAGCTGGTGATCGACCTGGAGGTGCTCGGCGAGCTGATGGCGGAGCTCCCGGTGGACGCACCGCGCCGCTGGGAGATCCTGCGGGCTGTCGATGCGTCCCTGGACGCGATCGACCTGCAGGACGTGAACGGCACGGCCGGGCGCGCCCGTGAGCGGCTCACCGGTGTGCTGGCCGCGCCCGCCGTGCCCTCCGCCCACCGGATCAGCGCCGTCGGGCACGCGCACATCGACTCGGCGTGGCTGTGGCCGCTGCGCGAGACCGTCCGCAAGGTGGCCCGCACCACCTCCAACATGACCGCCCTGCTCGAGGACGAGCCGGAGTTCGTGTTCGCCATGTCCCAGGCCCAGCAGTGGGCCTGGGTGCGCGACCACCGGCCCGAGGTCTGGGCGCGGGTGAAGAAGGCCGTGGCCGAGGGGCGGTTCGTGCCGGCCGGCGGCATGTGGGTGGAGTCGGACACCAACATGCCCGGTTCGGAGGCGATGGCCCGGCAGTTCGTGCACGGCAAGCGGTTCTTCCTCGACGAGTTCGGCATCGAGAACGACGAGGCGTGGCTGCCGGACACCTTCGGCTTCGCCGCCGGACTGCCGCAGATCATCAAGGCGGCCGGGTCGAAGTACCTGCTGACCCAGAAGATCTCCTGGTCCCGGACGAACCACTTCCCGCACCACACCTTCCGCTGGGAGGGCATCGACGGCACCCGGATCTTCACCCACTTCCCGCCGGTCGACACCTACAACTGCGCCATGAAGGGCAGCGAGATCGCGCACGCCGCCCGCAACTTCAGGGACAAGGGCGTCGCCCGGCACTCCCTGGCCCCCACCGGCTGGGGCGACGGGGGCGGCGGCACCACCCGGGAGATGGTCGCCAAGGCCGCCCGGCTGCGCGACCTGGAGGGCTCGGCGACGGTCACCTGGGAGACCCCGCAGGCGTTCTTCGAGCAGGCCGTGGCCGAGAATCCCGAGCCGCCGGTGTGGGTCGGCGAGCTGTACCTCGAACTCCACCGGGCCACCCTCACCAGCCAGGCCCGGACCAAGCAGGGCAACAGGCGCAGCGAGCACCTGCTGCGGGAGGCCGAGCTGTGGGCCGCCACGGCCGCCGTGCGCACCGGTTTCCGCTACCCCCACGAGGAACTGGACCGGCTGTGGAAGACGGTGCTGCTCCACCAGTTCCACGACATCCTGCCCGGCTCCTCCATCGCCTGGGTGCACCGCGAGGCCCGCGCCACCTACGCCCGGGTCGCCGCCGAGCTGACCGGGATCATCGAGGCCGCGCAGCGTGCCCTGGCCGGCGAGGGCGACACCCCGCTCGTCTTCAACGCCGCCCCGCACCCCCGCGCCGGAGTCCCGGCCGGCGGCGCCCGGCCCGGCTCCACCGAGGGCAGGACGGAGCTGGGCGCCCGGCCGGACGGCGGCCACGTCCTGGACAACGGCCTGCTGCGGGTCGAGGTCGACGAGCGCGGGCTGGTGGTCTCCGTGTACGACCGCGCGGCCGACCGCGAGACGGTCGCGCCGGGCGCCGCGGCCAACCTGCTCCAGCTGCACCCCGACTTCCCGAACATGTGGGACGCCTGGGACGTCGACCAGTTCTACCTCAACTCCGTCACCGACCTCACCGACGCCGACGAGGTGGCGCCCGGGGAGGACGGCGCCTCACTGCGCATCGTGCGCTCCTTCGGCTCCTCCCGCGTCACCCAGGTGCTGACGGTGGTGCCGGGGGAGCGGCGACTGGAGCTGGACACCGAGGTGGACTGGCACGAGACGGAGAAGTTCCTCAAGCTCGCCTTCCCACTCGACGTGCACGCGGAACGGTACGCCTCCGAGACCCAGTTCGGGCACTTCCACCGGCCGACCCACACCAACACCAGCTGGGAGGCTGCCAAGTTCGAGGCATGCAACCACCGCTTCGTCCATCTGGAGGAGCCCGGCTGGGGCGTGGCCCTGGTCAACGACTCCACCTACGGCCATGACGTCACCCGCACCGTCCGCGGCGACGGCGGTACGACCACGACGGTCCGGGTGTCGCTGCTGCGCGCCCCGCGCTTCCCCGACCCCGAGACCGACCAGGGCGTGCACCGGTTCCGGCATGCTCTGGTGCCGGGCGCCGGGATCGGCGACGCGGTCCGCGAGGGCTGGCGGATCAACCAGCCCGAGCGGCGGCTCCCCGGCGCCGGGGAGGTGGCGCCGCTGGTCTCGGTGGACCGGGACGCGGTGGTGATCACCGCGGTGAAGCTGGCCGACGACGGCAGCGGCGACGTCGTGGTCCGCTTCCACGAGGCGCACGGCGGCCGGGTCCGGGCCGCGCTCACGGCCTCCTTCCCGGTCGCGGAGGTCACCGCCACCGACCTGCTGGAGCGCCCGCTGCCCGAGGGGGAGGCGCCGCCGCGGGCCGACGGAAACCGGGTCGCCGTGACGCTGCGGCCGTTCCAGCTGATGACCCTGCGGCTGCGGCGCGCGTAGCGCCCCGCGCGGGCCCGGTTCCGCGGTGGGCCGGGCCCGCGGCTACGTCCGCCGCCCCGTCTCCGCCAGCCGCGTCGGCGGCAGATACTCCCGCACATACGTCCGCTGCCAGCACGCCCCCGTCGCCCGCAGCTCGCGCCAGGTGGTGTACCGGTAGCGGAACAGCCGGGCGCGGATGTGCAGCGGCGGCGCGTCCGGCGGGAACGGCGAGCGGCGCAGCAGCTTCAGCGTGGCCCGGTCGTTCTCCAGCAGCCGTTCCACCAGCGCCCCGAACCAGGACCCGGCGTAGGCGGGCGACAGTGCGGCGAACCACATCAGCCAGTCCAGCCGCAGGTGGTACGGCGCGAACTGGCGCGGCCAGTGCCGCAGGTCGCCGGGCTTGCCCCGGAACTCGTACTCCCGCCAGTCCGAGTCCTCGCGCGGCACCTCGTCGGCGGTGCCCTCGATCACCACCTCGTACCGCACCCGGCTGACGCTGCCGAACGCGCCGTAGGTGTTGACCAGGTGCAGCGGATCGAAGGAGCGGTTCATCACCTGGCGGCTCGAGAGCATGTTGCGCACCGGGCGGTAGCTGAGGCCGAACAGCAGCGCGGACACCGCCAGGACCACGATCTCGTACCACAGGGGCGCCGCGGGCCCCGACGGCGCATCGGCGGGGAACCGCACCGCCGACAGGGCCAGCACGATGGTGATCCAGTTCAGCCAGGAGAAGTTGCCCGACAGCACCAGCCACAGCTGGGTGACGATCATCAGGGCCGCGGCCGCCGTGGCGACCGGCTGCGGGGTGAACAGCAGGAACGGCACCACGAGCTGGGTGACATGGTTCGCGGCGACCTCGGCGCGGTGCAGCGGCCGGGGCAGATGGTGGAAGAACCAGCTCAGCGGGCCCGGCATCGGCTGGGTCTCGTGATGGTGGTCCAGGCAGGTGAGCCTGCGCCAGCACTCGTCGCCGCGCATCTTGATCAGCCCTGCCCCGAACTCGACCCGGAACAGCAGCCAGCGCAGCAGGAACAGCACGACGACCGGCGGCGCCACCTCGTCGTTGCCGAGCAGCACCGCGAGGAATCCGGTCTCCAGCAGCAGCGACTCCCAGCCGAAGGAGTACCAGGTCTGCCCGACGTTCACGACGGACAGGTACAGCGCCCACGGCACCAGCCACAGCAGCATGGCGCCCCACAGGGGCAGCACCGAGTCCAGGCCGGCCAGCAGTGCCACCGACACGGCGCAGCCTGCCCAGGCGCAGAGCGCGAAGAGCCGGTCGGAGTAGCGCCAGTGGAACAGGCTCGGGGCCTCCCGGAACGGCACCGCCGCGGTGAAGCGGGGTACCGGCAGCATGCCGCGCTCGCCGATCAGCGCCCGGAACTGCAGCGCCGCCGTCAGGAACGCGACCAGGTACACCGCCGCCAGAGCCTTCTGGAAGACCAGCCGGCTCAGCCAGTAGTCGGGCGCGGTGAACCACTCCACGGTCCCGCTCTCCTTCCCTCGCATCACTCTGTGTATGCAGATATGTCTATCTGCGTGACCAGAGTGAGTGAAGCAGACCGCGGGTCGAAGAAGTCGAAGAATCGCACAAATCCTGGCAAGGTGGGCTCCATGGCTGATCGGGGAGCGAGCGCCCTGTCACTCCCGGAGGACTGGCCCGCCCACCCGGACCCGATCCTGGCGCTCAACCGCATGGGCAGCTTCGACTGGGACCTGGACACCGGCAGCTTCCACATGGACGCCCAGGCCCACGAGGTCTTCGACGTGTGTCCCGAGGAGTTCGACGGGCGCCCCGAAGGGCTGTCGATCCGGGTCCCCGCCGCCGAGGGCCGCCGGCTGGACCTCCTGGTCGCCCAGGCGATGAAGGACGGAAGCGAGAACTACGGCACCTACTTCCGGATCCGCTGCCGCGACGGCAGCCTGCGCTGGACCCACACCCAGGGCTACATCCGGCGCGACGGGACCGGCCGGCCCCGCCGGATCGTCGGCATCGTCCGGGACGCCACCCAGGAAGTCCACGAGATGGAGGCGCGCCGCGACGAGGCCGCCCAGGACGAGGCCCGCCGGCAGCAGACCAGCGTCGTCCAGCTCACCACGGCCGCCCTCGCCCACGCCCGCACCGTGGACGACGTCGTCGACGTCCTCAAGGACACCCAGGGGCTCAGTCATCTCGGCGCGGCCAGCATCGTCGTGGGCCTGGTCGAGGCCGGCCGTATCCGGCTGCTCGCCGAGGGGCCGGAGGGCAGCTTCGTCCCCGGCACCGACGTCACCCGGATCAGCGAGGCCTATCCGATGAGCGAGGCCGTCAGGACGCTCAGCCCGCGCTTCATCGAGTCGCCGGAGGAGTTCGCCGAGCGCTACCCCATCCTCTGGCCGCACATCGCCGGACTGCGCATCACCTCCGCGGCCTATCTCCCGCTGATCGCCCAGGCCCGCCCGATCGGTGCCATCGGACTGCTCTACGCCGACCGGCGCGGCTTCTCCACCGAGGACCGCAACGTCCTCGTGGCGCTCGGCAGCAGCATCGCGCAGAGCCTGCAGCGCGCCATGCTCTACGAGCAGGAGATGGACCTCGCCGCGGGCCTGCAGCAGGCCATGCTGCCGCGCACCATCCCCAGCGTCCCCGGCTGCGACGTCGCCGTCCGCTACCGCGCGGCCACCATCGGCGGCGCCCTCGGCCGGGACATCGGCGGGGACTGGTACGACCTGATCCAGCTGCCTGGGGGTACCCCCTCCGGGGGAGGCCGGGTCGGTGCCGTCATCGGCGACGTCCAGGGTCACGACACCCATGCCGCCGCCGTCATGGGCCAGCTGCGCATCGTGCTGCGCGCCTACGCCGCCGAGGGCCACACCCCCGCGACGGTGATGGCGCGCGCCTCCGTCTTCCTCCACGAACTGGACACCGACCGCTTCGCGACCTGTCTGTACGCCGAGGCCGACCTGGCCACCGGAGTGGTCCAGGTGGTCCGGGCCGGGCACATCGACCCGCTGCTGCGCAGCACCGACGGCAGCTGCCGCCGGGTTCCCGTCGAGGGCGGACTGCCGCTCGGGCTGTCCGCCGAGTTCGGGCGGCTCGCCTACCCGGTCACCACCCTGGAGCTCGACCCCGGCTGCACCCTGCTGCTGTGCACCGACGGGCTGATCGAGCAGCCCGGCGCCGACCTCGACGACGGCACCCGTAGTCTCACCTCGCTGATCTCGGCCGGACCCGCGGGCGTGCGCGAACTCGCCGACCGGCTGATCGAGGAGGCCGACGAGCGCGGTGGCGACGACGACGTGGCCCTGCTCCTGCTGCGCCGGCACGCCCCGGACACGGCGCAGTCCGGCAGCCGGCTCCAGCAGCATGTCGCCCCCGGTGATCCGGAGGCGCTCACCGAGGCCCGGCACATGATCCGGGCCGCGGTCCGGTCCTGGGGCGCCGAGGAACAGAGCGATACCGTCGAACTGGTCGCCGACGAACTGATCACCAACGCGCTCATGCACACCGAGGGCTCCGCGATCGTCTCCCTCCGGGTGCTGTCCGGTGCCGAACGCCGGCTGCGCGTCGAGGTCGAGGACTCCTCCAGCGCCCTGCCGCGGCGCCGCGAGGCGGGGGAGTCCGGGGTCTCCGGCCGGGGCCTGATGCTGGTGGACATGCTCGCCGACGTGTGGGGCGTGGAGGCGCGCGGCGGCGGCAAGTGCGTATGGACGGAGTTCGTGGTGCCGGACGGGGCCTGAGGGCTCCGGACGCCCGGCGCCGGGGGCGGCCGGCTGGCACTCTGGACACATGCCCGAACTGCCCGAGGTCGAGGCGCTGCGGGAGTTCCTCACCGAGCACCTCACCGGCCACGAGATCGTACGGGTGCTGCCCGTGGCGGTCAGTGTCCTGAAGACCTACGACCCTCCGGTCACCGCCCTGGAGGGCCATGAGGTCGTGGCCGTGCACCGGCACGGCAAGTTCCTGGACGCCGAGACCGCCGGCGGCCCCCGGCTGGTGACCCATCTGGCCCGCGCCGGATGGCTGCAGTGGAGGGACCGCCTCCCCGACGGTGTCCCGCGCCCCGGCAAGGGCCCGCTCGCGCTGCGGGTCGCCCTGGCGACCGGCGCGGGCTTCGACCTGACGGAGGCGGGCACCCGGAAGCGGCTCGCGGTGTACGTCGTGCCCGATCCGCAGGACGTGCCCGGCGTGGCCCGGCTCGGACCCGACCCGCTCGCCGGCGACTTCGACGAGGCCCGGTTCGCCGCCCTCCTGCACGGTGAACGACGGCAGCTCAAGGGAGCCCTGCGCGACCAGAGCCTGATCGCGGGCGTCGGGAACGCCTACAGCGACGAGATCCTGCACGCCGCGCGGATGTCCCCGTTCAAGCTCGCCTCGTCCCTCACTCCCGAGGAGACCGGCCGGCTCTACACGGCCCTGCGCGACACGCTCACCGAGGCCGTCCAGCGCTCCCGCGGGCTGGCGGCCGGCCGGCTCAAGGCGGAGAAGAAGAGCGGCCTGCGGGTGCACGGCCGCGCCGGCGAGCCCTGCCCGGTGTGCGGCGACACCATCCGTGAGGTCTCCTTCAGCGACTCCGCGCTCCAGTACTGCCCGACCTGCCAGACCGGGGGGAGACCGCTGGCGGACCGCAGGCTGTCCCGGCTGATCAGATAGCCCGGCGGAGCTCCGGGAGCAGCCGGCATCCTGAGAAGACGATGAAAAGGGGCAAAAGTCCGACTCGCCGCACGCTCCCGCGACCGCGGGGGGAGCGCGGAGGACCTGCGGCGGGTCGCCGCCCTCGGACTGCTCAAGGCGATCCGCCGGTTCCACCCCGGCCGGGGCCCCTTCGAGCCCTTCGCGATACCGACCGTCCGGGGCGAGCTGCGGCGCCACTTCCGCGACCGGACCTGGGGCGTCCGGGTGCCGCGCCGCGTGCAGGAACTGCGCGACACCGTCCGCGCCGCCTGCGTGGAGCCGGCCCTCACTCCCGGCGGCCCGCGCCCCACGGTCGCCGATCTCGCCCGGCCCACCGGCTCACCGAGGAGGAGGTGCGCCGGGGCATGGAGGCCCTGGAGAGCTACCGGGCCCTGTCCCTGGACGCGGTGGCCGGCGACGGCGGCCCGGACGCCGACGGGCCGAGCCTCGCCGGCGTCCTGGGGGAGCCGGACCACGCCTACCAGCGCGTCGTCGACCGCGAGAGCGTCGAGGAGGCGGTGCGCCGGCTGCCCTCCCGCGAGCGGGCCATCCTCTGTCTGCGGTTCTTCGAGGACTGGTCGCAGCGCCGGATCGCCGAGCGGCTGGGCATCTCCCAGATGCATGTCTCCCGACTGCTCAGCCAGGCCTGCGCCCGGGTCCGCAGCGAGATCCTGGACGCACCGCCCGCCGGTCGCCGACCGGTTCCTAGCCCGCCGGTTCGAGGATGACCAGCCGTTCCCCGTCCGCGCTGCGCACCTCGTAGCGGGCGATCTCGTCCGGGTGCAGGGCGGCGCCGCCCCGCATGGTGCTCGGCGAGGCCTCGCCCCCGGGCGCGCTCCAGCTGGTGACCGTCTCCTCCGAACCGTCGTGGCCGACGGCGACCAGCCGGCAGGAGCGCGGCCCCGCCCCGTCCCGTACGGTCAGCTCGACATCGCTGCCCCAGGCCGCGTCCTCGGTGCTCAGCTGCGCCCACACACCGGTCCGCTCGTCGGTGGCCGTGATCCGCCCGGTCTCCTCGCCCGGCCCCGCCAGGACCACGATGCCGGGTCCGGCGACCGCGATCACCACCGAGGCGGCCACCGCGCACCACAGCCGCAGCCGCCCCGCCCGGTGCCGGGCCGCCACCTGCGACAGCAGCCGGTCGAGCAGCGCCGGGCCGGGCCGGGTCATGGGGTGCACGAAGCGCGGCGTCGCCCGTCGGTAGAGCATCAACTGCCGGGCGGCAGGCCTGAATTCGGTCACCGCCGCGGTGCAGCGGGGACATTCCATGAGGTGGTCCTCGAAGCGGAAGGCCTCCGCCTCGTCGAGCACGCCGAGCGCGTAGGCGCCGACGTCGCGATGCCTCTCCAGGGGCCTCATGCCGAATCCTCGTGCCGTTGGGTGCGGGTGGGGTCACTCCGTGCTCCCACCCGTACGCAGCAGACCGGCGAATCACTCAAGCCACGCCGAGAATCCCCGCAACCAAGGAGTTCGGAGCGGTGCGGCCCGTGGATTGGTCCGCCCCGGAGAAAATCCGGCACCCGGTACGGGTGGTACGGCAGCACCTAGAACAGGTGGATGGCGAGATGACCGAGCGGCAGCCCCAGCTGCCAGGCCGGCGTCCACACCTTCGGCCCCTCGTCCTCGCCGGCGCCCGCGGCGGCGCCGCCGGGCACCGCGTTGAGGTCCGGGGCTAGCAGCTCGGTCTCCTGCAGCCAGCGCCAGGCCGCCCGGGCCAGCTCCACGTCCGGCGCGCTCCGGCCGCCGACGGCGGGGTGGGCCACGGCCTCCGCCAGACGCTCCCGCACCCAGGTGTGCCACGGCTGGTCGTAGGCGGTCAGCGACAGCCAGGTCTCCAGCTGGGTGACGACCCGGATGCCGCTCAGCTCGCCCTCGGTGTCGGCGAGGAAGACGGTCAGCGCCAGCGCGTCCCGGCCGGCGCGGAACTCGAAGGACGTCGGCGGCATCAGATCGCCGGTGCGCAGCAGCTCCTCGGCGATGTACTCGGCGTAGAACCAGGCCATGGGGACGGTCAGTTCGTCCCCGCCGTCGTCCGTGCTCTCCTGACCTCTGTCCAGCATCCTTTCCTGCCTTCCTCCGGTGCGTGCGCGGCGCCCATCCCCGGGCCCCTGCGACTGGGCCCCGTCCGGAACACGGATAGAGGACAGCCGATTACTCAACCGGGGTCCTCGGCAAGGCGCTTTACGGAGGTTTGACTCACGGGTCGGTTTCACCGCAGGTCGGATGCGTATCCCGGCAGAACCCGGCGCAGGGCGCGCAGCGCGTAGTACGCGCGGGACTTCACCGTACCCGGCGGGATGCCGAGGGCCGTCGCCGCTTCCGCCACACTCGCCCCCCGGAAGTACACGAGCACCAGGACTTCACGGTGTTCCGGAGTGAGTGTCTTCACAGCCTCGCGCACATCCAGGGCGGCATCCGCCCGCTCGGCGTGGTCCGCGCAGACGCGCGCGTTCTCCAGCACCGCGTCGCCGACCTCGGGCGGCCGCGCCTGCCGGGCCCGGCGCGCGTCGATCGCCAGCCGCCGCGCCACGGTCAGCAGCCAGGGCCGTACGGAGTCGAAGCCGGCCGCGCGCACCGCCTCCGGATGCTGCCAGGCCCGTACCAGGGTCTCCTGCACCAGGTCCTCGGCGCGCTGCCGGTCGCCGTCGCACAGCCGCAGCAGCAGCGCGAACAGTGGCCGGCCGTGCTCCCGCTGCAGGTCGGCGAGCTCGTGCTCGGCGGTCGTCGGGTGGGTGAGGGTGATTCCGGCGGTCATGGCCCGTATGGCATCGCAGGGCACCTCCGGGGGACAGGGCGCGCACACGGATGTGCGACGGGCGGTCGATCGCGTCGACGAACGGTTCGACGAACGGTCGGTGAGCGGCGCTCCGGCGCTCCGGACGGGCTAATGAGCGTGTCGCAGCCGCGTGTGACGGCAGGCGCCTTCTTACCTGTTTGTGGGTAAATCCGATTTTTATCGTCGGTGTGCAACCACAGCGGAGTGAACGCATGATCACACGCAGTCGGCAGGTGGCCCTGGCCCTGACCGCACTCCTCGCCGCGGGCGCGGCCTGCCAGGCCCGCGACCCCGAGTCGCCGCCCGCGGCACACCCGGCCCCGCCGGCCGCCCGGACCGGCGCCTTCACCCTGGTCGCCTCGGGAGACGTCCTGCCGCACGACCCGGTGATCGCCCGGGCGCGGTTCGACGCGGGGGGTACCGGCTACGACTTCCGCCCCATGCTGGCCGGTGTCGCACCCGTCGTCTCCGGCGCCGATCTGGCCCTGTGCCATATGGAGACCGTCTACGGCGCGGACGGCAGGTACTCCGGCTACCCCGTCTTCAGGTCACCGCCCGAGGTCGCCGCGGGTCTGGCCGCCACCGGCTACGACGGCTGCTCCACCGCCTCCAACCACAGCCTCGACGACGGCGCCCGCGGTATCAGCCGCACCCTGGACGCGCTCGACCGGGCCGGCGTCCGGCACGCCGGGTCGGCCCGCACCCGGGACGAGGCGGCCATCGTGACCGTCCTGCACACGGACCGGGCCCAGGTCGCCCACCTGGCGTACACCTACGGCACCAACGGCCTCCCGATGCCCCCCGGGCAGCCCTGGGCGGTCGAGCTGATCGACGAGCGGAAGATCCTCGAGGACGCGGCGGCGGCCCGCCGGGCGGGAGCCGACGTGGTCGTCGTCTCCCTCCACTGGGGCACCGAGTGGCAGGAGGCGCCCGACGAGCAGCAGTTGGCCCTGGCCCGCGTGCTCACCGCCGCCCGCACGGACGGCCGGCCCGACATCGACCTGATCCTCGGCACCCACGCACACGTCCCGCAGGCGTACGAGAAGGTCAACGGCACCTGGGTGGTGTACGGGATGGGCGACCAGATCGCCGGTGAGATGATCAACCACGAGGGCGTCAGGGACCCGCGCGGCAACCAGTCGACCCTGGCCCGCTTCACGTTCTCCCCGCCCGCCCGGTCCGGCGGCCGCTGGGAGGTGACGAAGGCCGAGTTCGTCCCGCAGCTGTTCGACGTCGACGCCGGCCGGGTGGTGAACCTCAACCGCGCCGTCGCCCGGGGCGCCGATCTCGCGGCGGTCCGCGACCGTATCCGCGAGGTGGTGCTCAGCCGCGGCGCGGGGGAGGACGGGCTGGTGATGGGGGAACGGGCGGACCCGAGGGGGGAGTAGGCCGCACCCGCCCCGCGGCACCGCCGCCACCGGCCGGCGGACCTCACCCGCCGCGCTGGGCCGGGCGGGTGGAATCGTGCCGCCGCACCGGTGTTGCACTGGTGCGTCGGCCCGCCGCCGGGCGACTGATGAGTCATGAGGAAGGATCAGTTGCTCACACGGCGCCGTGCGTTGCTCGCCGGTGCCGCCGCAGCCGGGGCGGCCGGGGCGGCCGGTGTGCTCGGGGCACTGCCGGGGGACGAACCGGTGCGGTCGGCGGCACCCGCTCCCGGACCCCGCGCGCACCACCCGCTGCAGCCCTCCGCCTACCGGCTGCGGCCCATGACCGGCCACGGCACCCCGCGCTCCGCGCCCGGCCGCACCCCGGTACGGCGCAAGCCGCTGCTGCGGGTGTCCGGACGCGGCAGCACCATGGTGCTGACCTTCGACGACGGTCCCGACCCCCGCTACACCCCGGACATCCTGGACATCCTCGCCGAGTACGAGGTGCGCGCGATGTTCTTCGTGTGCGGGGAGATGGCCGCCCAGAACCGGGACCTGCTGGCGCGCATGGCCGACGAGGGCCACATCGTGGGCAATCACACCTGGTCCCACCCGCTGCTGACCCGGCTCACCCGCAGCCGGATCCGCACCGAGATGGAACGCACCTGCGAGATCATCGACCGCTCCTGGGGCGAGCCGCCCCGCTGGTTCCGCGCGCCCTACGGAGCATGGAACCGCGCCGCCTTCCAGCTCGGAGCCGAACTGGGCATGGAAGCGCTCGCCTGGACCGTCGACACCCTCGACTGGACCACACCCGGCACCGGCACCATCGTCGACCGGGTCGAGAACGGCGCCGCCCCCGGCGCCGTGGTGCTCTCCCACGACGCCGGGGGCGACCGCTCACAGAGCGTCCGCGCCCTGCGCTCCTACCTTCCCGAGCTGCTGGACTCCGGCTACCACATCACCGTCCCCCGGCGGCAGTACCTGTGAGACACCGGCGCCCGCCCGGCCGGGCCCGCGCTCAGCGGGTCCCGATCAGGCGGGCGAAGGCGACGACGTTCCCCGCGTAGCCGTTCTGCTCGGAGAATCCGCCACCGCAGGTGATCACCCGCAGTTCGGGGTGGCCCTTCGAGGCGTACACCCGGTCGCCGGGGAAGTCGTTCTTCTCGAAGACCTCGATGGCGTAGATCTCGAACACCGCGGTCTTCCCGTCCTGGCGGGACACCTCGACCTTGTTGCCCTGCTTCAGCGCCCCGAGTCCGTAGAAGACCGCCGGGCCCTGCGCGTTGTCGACATGGCCGACCACGACCGCGGTGCCCTTCTCCCCAGGGGTCACGGCCGCGGTGAACCAGCCCGCCAGGTTCGGGTCCTCGGGCGGCGGCGCGTCCACCCAGCCGTCCGCGTCCAGACCGACCGGCATGACCGGAGCATCGACCTGGATCGCCGGGATCCTGACCCGGTCGGGCACGGAGTACGGCAGCACCGCCGACGCCCCGTCGACGGCGTCCCCGGTCGTCCGGCGGCTGTCCGAGGAGGCGGCGGACGCCGGCTGCGGCGGGCCCACGTCGAACTCCCCCGAACCATTCCGAATGAGCGCCAGACCGGTCAGCAGCACCAGCGCTATCACGCCCCAGGGAGCCCGCTTCCGCCGCGGCTCCTCCTCTTCGGCCAGCTCGGACGCAGCCATTCGCCATTCCCCTCTCGACCCGGCCGTCGCCGTGTCATTCGCGCATGGGAAAACGCTAAGGGCCCGCACGCCGACCGGCGACGGGGCGGCGGCGAACGGGTGGCCCTCGCCCCTTTCGGTGCGCCATCCGAGGCGGCCCCCACGGAAATTTCTGACAGTCCGTGACCTGCAGTGATGACCACCAGTCCGGTTCCGCCCGGAAATCCGCTCACCAGGACGGACCATTCCCGAAATGCGGGCGGTGCCGGGGCAACTGAGGGTCTTTCTGGGAGACGCTTTCTCGCCGATCGTTCCGGGGTACGGGTCCCGGGGCGTCTTCCGCGGAGGATCACATGCGTAATTCTCGTGCCCTGGCGGCCACCGGTGCCGCGGTCGCTGTCCTGGGGCTCGGTGCCCCTGCGGCCGTCGCGTGGGACTCGCCGAGCAACATCGTCGCCCTGCCCAGCGTCATCGCCCGCGGCGGCCAGATGACCGTCACCGTCGACGGCTGCCCGGAGGGCGGCACGATGACCTCGGACGCGTTCCCCAGGACGCCGCTGACGCCGGTCCGGGGAGCCAACGAGACGTCCAAGGGCATCGCCACGATCAACCGCGACGCCCGCGCGGGCTCGCACGACATCACCGTCAACTGCTCCGGCAGGCGGCTCACCAAGCCCTCCGCCTTCACCGTCATCGGCGGTGTCCAGGGCGGTGTCGGCGGCAGCAGCTCCAGCGGTGCCACCCCCACCGACATCGCGATCGGCGCCGGGCTGGTGACCGCGGCCGTCGCGGGCGGCGGCCTGCTCTGGATGCGCCGCAGGGCCGAACGGCGCATCTGACGTGGGGTGTCCCGCCCCTCGCACACAGAGCTTCGCCCCGGACCTTCGAGGGGTCCGGGGCGAAGCTCTGTGTGCGGGCGGAGGGACCCGGCCGGACGGCGTCAGCCTCCTTCCTCGGCGGTACGGCGCCGCGAGAGGTGGTACGCCGTCCCGACCGCGCCCGCGACGAGTGCGGCGCCGAGGCCGATCTCGCCGAGGTCGAAGTCGCCGAAGCTGCCGCCCTCGCCGGCGTGTACGCCCTTCTGCGGATAGTCGCGGTGGCCGTCGCCACCGTCATGACGGCCGTGGCCGTCGTACTCGGCCTGACCGTCGTGCCCGTCCCGGCCGGTGTAGTCGTCCCGACCGTCCCGACCGCCCTGGCCGTCGTGTTCGTCCTTGCCGTCGTGGTCCTGCCAGGACTTCGAGGACTGGCCGTGGTGGCCGGTGATGGTCAGGTCGGTGGTGCCGGTGGCGCCGTCACAGCGGAACGTCACCTTGTACACCGCGCCGGGTCTGGCGTCCCGGTCGACCTCCGTCTGCGCCCAGGACTGTCTGCGGGGGATGGTGACCGTGTCGAACACCGGCGAGGACACGGTCGCGGGGCCCTTGCACTCCCCGTCGTGGCGATCCACACGCAGGGTGACCTCACCGCCGGGTTCGACGGTCGAGGGCAGGACGCTGAAGCCGAACGGCGTGATGCCGTCGATGGCCGCGTTGGCCGGAACGCAGGCGGACAGGGCGCAGGCGCCCAGCAGTGTGACCGAAGCGACGGGTATGGCGCGCATGGTGGATCCTCCGGGTCCCGAGGAGCAGTTGCGGACCTCTTCCGCTCGCATCGGAAATGCACCTCGATGCCCGAAACGCTAGGAATGCGCGCAGGGTGCCGCTATCGCAGTCGGGCGAATGGGGCAAGGGCGTGGGCCGCCCAGGGGACGGGGCTGCTGCGGCCGGGGGACGGCACCGGCGTGCCGCTGCCGTCCCCGCGGTCCGGTGTCTCAGCCCTGCACGTTCGGGAAGAGGGTCAGGAACGGCTCCGCGGAGACTCTGATGCCCCGGCCGAAGGGGGCGTCGAAGTCCCAGATCAGATAGAGCAGAAAAGCGATGAGCGCGGAGAACAGTCCGGCGACGACCAGTTCCCGGGTGGTGCGCCGGATCTGCAGGGCGAACACCATGCCGATGGTGACGAGGGCTCCGACGATCAGCCCGAACCACACCAGCCCGGGCATGGTCTCCCCGGACGACTCGGCCCGGGCGGTGCGCGCCTGGTCCGCCGCGGCCACCTGGTCCACGAGAGGCTGGTAGGCCTGGGCCTCGAAGTCCGAGCGCGGCTCGTAGTCGGTGACGTCCGCGCGGATCCGGTCGAGGAGGGCATCACCGCGCCGGGTCAGCTCGCTGCGGTCGGCCATCACCTCCCACTCGGTGGTGGCGACGTGTCCGACATAGGCATTGACATCGTCCCGAATCAGGTCGCGCATCTCGGGCGGATAGACCCGTACCCGCTCCGAGATCTCGTGCAGCGCGACGGCCTCCGCCTGCACATGGTCCTCGGAGGCGCTGCGCGCCTCCCAGGCCCCGGCGATGGCCAGGCCCAGGACGATGGCGTACACCACGCCGATCCACATCGTCATGTACTCGATGACGTCCGGGGTCTCCGTGATGTCCTCGTCCACGGCGGCCGTGCGGTGCCGGACGAGGGTGATGACGACCACCACGCCACAGGCGGCCAGCATCGCGAGGGTGAGAACAAGCCATTCCGCCAACAGGGGCCTCCAGGAATCAGCGCGGGCGCAGCGCGGCGACGGCGACGACCGCCGGCACGGCGATCAGCAGGACGAAGACGAGGGGCGACGGGGCGCGGCCACCGGGCCGCGGGCGCGCCGGTGCGGCGCGGTACTCGGGGTAGTTCACCGGGGACAGCGAGGGCCGGGGCGTCGGGCTGGCCGGCGGCGAGGAAGCCCTCGAAGGTGCCGGAGCCGGAGGCGGCACGGCCATCGGCGTGGGCGTGGGCGTGGGCGTGGGCGTCGGGGCCGGGCGCGGTGCGGCGGGCCGGGGCGCCGGGGGCGCTGGCTCCGGCGTGGGTGCCGGGGCCGGCCGCGGTGGCGGTGCCGGTGCCGGTGTGGTCGGTGGCGGCGGTGGCGGCGTCGGTACGGGCGTGGGCGCCGGCGCCGGCGCCGGCGTAGGGCTGGGGCCGGGCGGCGGTGTGGTCGGGGGACACGGCGGGAACGTCGGCCAGGTGCCGCTGCCGGCCACCGCCACGGCCCCGGTGCCGGCGGGGCCGGTCGAGACGTATGCGCAGGCGTCGGCCGCGGCACCGCCGACGGGTATGCCGACGAGGGCGCACGTCAGCACCGCCAGGGCCAACACCCGTACACCGGACGGGGATCGGGTCGGTTCGGGTCCATGCACGAGGCAGATCATGAGGGCTGCCGCGACCGGTCGCGCCGGGCTGCCCGCGGATTGCCCCGAAGGAGGGAAACCGGTGCTCGCGGGTTTGAGCGCGTCCCGACCCGGCCCCGGGCCGGAAGAAATCCCGGCGTCCGTTGAACACGGGCGGGGCGCGCACGCGTACCCAGTGTCGTGCGGCGGCCCAGCAGGAGGCTGCCGTACCACCGGAGACAATCGGGGAGTTGACGATGAAGACCTCCTGGCGGAGCGCCTCACTCGTGGCGAGCGCTGCGGCCGTGCTGGCGCTGACGACGGCGTGCGGTCAGGACAGCGGCACGGCCGGGAGCAGCCAGAACGTGGGCGCCACGGCCGCACCCGGCGACGTCGGCGACATCGGGGCCGGCGGACTCGGCGACCAGGGCGCGGGCGCCGGACAGCAGTCGGCGAGCCCGCCCGCCGGAGCCGGCGAACAGCCCGCGGGCGGCGGGAAGCTGGCCGTCGCCGACAACGCCGAGCTCGGCGAGCTGGTCACCGACGGCGCCGGACGCACCCTCTACCGCTTCGACGAGGACACCGCCAAGCCGCCCAAGTCCACCTGTGACGGCGACTGCGCCACGGCCTGGCCGCCCGTGCCCGCGGACGACGCCGCCGCCGGCGAGGGCATCGACCCGGAGCAGCTCGGCGAGGTCACCCGCGCCGACGGCACCAAGCAGCTGACCATCGGCGGCTGGCCGGCGTACCGCTACGCCAAGGACGCCGCCGCCGGTGAGATCAAGGGCCAGGGAGTGGGCGGCAAGTGGTACGCGCTCGCCCCCGACGGCAAGAAGGCGAAGGCCGGCGAGTCGGCGGACGACCGGCCCGGACTGTCCACCGTCAACGACCCCGAGCTGGGTGAGATCGTCGTCGACGAGAACGGCATGACGGTCTACCGGTTCCTCAAGGACGAGGCCTGGCCGGAGCCGGTGTCGGCGTGCACCGACGCCTGCCTGGAGAAGTGGCCGATCGTGGCGCCCGTGGAGCCCGACGACACCGAGGGCGTGGTGAAGAAGGACCTGATGACCTTCACCCGGCCGGACGGCGCCGAGCAGCAGACGGTCGACTGCTGGCCCATCTACACCTTCGCCGGGGACAAGGAGCCCGGCGACACCAACGGTCAGGGCGTCGGCGGCACCTGGTACGCCGTCTCGCCCGACGGGAAGCCGGTCGGCGCGCCGAAGCAGGACTGAGGCGACCTCCCCAGGGCAGCCGGTCGGCGCGTCCGGCCACCGGGCCGCCCCCTCCGTTCCCAGGCGGAGAGGGCGGCCCGTTCGGCGTGCTGGCACGTGCCGCAGGCAGTGACCGGGAACGGATGGTCAATTTCCGTTTCCGCTCGCCCGTTCGGCGGGCGATCAGTAGCCTCGGCTCGAACACCGGATCGCGTACGCCTTGGAGAGATCGATGGAGCGACCCGCCTGGGCCCCCCGGGGCATCGACATGACGGTGCCGAGCGTGTCCCGGATGTACGACTTCTACCTGGGCGGCTCGCACAACTTCGAGGCCGACCGGGAAGCCGCCCGCAAGGCCATGGAGTTCATGCCGGGACTCCCCAAGATCATGCAGGCCAACCGGGCCTTCCTGCGCCGCGCGGTGCGCTGCGCCGTCGACGAGGGCATCACCCAGTTCCTGGACATCGGCTCCGGCATCCCGACCTTCGGCAATGTGCACGAGGTGGCCCAGCGGGCCCGGCCCGGCGCGCGCGTGGTGTACGTCGACCACGATCCCGTCGCCGTGGCGCACAGCCAGGCGGTCCTGGCGGGCAACGCGGACGCGGACGTCGTCGCCGCCGATCTGCTCAAGCCGCGGGACCTTCTGGCCAGTTCCGCGGTGGAGCGGCTGATCGACCTGAATCGTCCGGTGGCGCTGCTCCTCGTTGCCATACTGCACTTCGTGGAAGACGCGGACGACCCGTACGCGGCGGTGGCCGAGCTGAGCGCCGCCCTCGCCCCCGGCAGCATGCTCGTGCTCACGCATGCCTCGTACGAGGGAATCCCGCTGCCGCCCGAGCGGGCACGGGGCGCGGCCGACGTGTACAAGGACATTCGCAATCCGCTGATCATGCGCTCCCGCGACGACGTCGCGCGGTTCTTCGAGGGGTACGACATGGTGGAACCCGGGCTGGTGCCCATGGCGCTCTGGCGGCCCGAGGTGGCGCCGGAGGACGAGGATCCCTACGCGTTCTCCGGTTTCGCCGGCGTGGGGCGTACGGCGTGAGCGCGGAGCCGGACGGGCCGGAGGACAGACTGCGCAGGTTCGCGACGATCTGGAGCCGGGCGGTGTTCCCGGTGACCTCGACCTCGTCGACCCGCCCGGAGTTCGAGGACGAACTGCTGCCGCTGGCCCGCAGACTGAGCGAGGCGCTGCGGGCGCGCGGCTTCGACGCCGACGAGGGCAGAGCCGTCGGAGCCGCGCTGGTCGACGCCCACTGCACCGACCCGGAGGCGCTCAGCCGCACCCTGGACTGCGTCGACGCCTACTTGGTGCTCTACTGCGGCCGGGACGGCGACCCGGAGGGCCTGAGGGCCCGGTCGGCGCGGCTGCAGCACGCGATGGCGGCCGGGTTCGCAAAGGCGCTGCGCGAACGGACCCTGGCCGAGCAGGAGGCCATCGCCCAGGCGGCGCTGAAGGCGCAGGGCGTGGTCGCCCAGGCGCTGCACGCGAGCGAGGCCCGCTTCCGCGCGGTCTTCGAAGGTGCTGCCATAGGCATCGGCATCGCCGACCTGGACGGCAACGTCCTCCAGGTCAACGGCGCGCTCACGCGCATGTTCGGCCTCGGCGACCAGATCCTGCGCCGCGGCAACGTCCGGGACTGGACCCACCCCGACGACGCGCCCCAGACCTGGCGGCTCTACGACGAACTGGTCCGCGGCGAGCGCGACCACTACCACCTGGAAAAGGCGTTCTACCGGCCCGACGGCACGGTGCTGTGGACCAACCTCACCGTCTCCCTGCTGCGCGACGCCGACGGTGCCCCCCGGTACCAGCTCGCTCTGATGGAGGACACCACCGAGCGCCGGCTGCTCAATCTGCGGCTGCGCTACGAGGCCACCCATGACGCGCTGACCGGGCTGCCCAACCGCAGCTTCTTCTTCGAACGCCTGGAGAAGGCCCTGAACGCGGGCGAGGGCCAGCGCTTCGGGCTGTGCTACCTCGACCTGGACGGCTTCAAGACCGTCAACGACAGTCTCGGGCACGCGGCCGGCGACCGGCTGCTCGTCGAGGTGGCCGACCGGCTGCAGGCCTGCGCCACCGCGCCCGGCGAGATGGTGGCCCGGCTCGGCGGTGACGAGTTCGTGGCGCTCACCACCGGCCCCGACACCCGCCACGAGGTCGACGAGCTCGCCGCGCGGATCATGAACGCGCTGCACGCCCCGATCAGCGTGGACGGCCGGGAGCTGACCGTCCGCGGCAGCATCGGCATCGTCGAGGGGCCGGCCGGCGAGCGCAGCCCGGCGGAGGTGCTGCGCAGCGCCGACATCACCATGTACCGGGCGAAGTCGGCGGGCGGCAACCGCTTCGAGCTCGCCGACCCGGAGGCCGACGCCCGCGTCATCACCCGGCACGGACTGACCACCGCACTGCCGACGGCGCTGGAGCGCGGTGAGTTCTTCATCGAGTACCAGCCGCTGGTCCACCTCGGCGACGGCAGCGTGCGCGGCGCCGAGGCCCTGGTGCGCTGGCTGCACCCGCAGCACGGGGTGCTCGGCCCGGACCGGTTCATCCCGCTCGCCGAGCACACCGGACTCATCGTGCCGCTCGGCCGCTGGGTGCTCGAGCAGTCGGTGCGGCAGGCTCGCGCCTGGCGGGAACGGTACGGCGAGCGCACCGCCTCCGGTCCGCTGCGCATCAACGTCAACCTCTCGCCCTGCCAGCTGCACCACCCCGGCCTGGTCCAGGACACCGTCGACATCCTGGAGCGGGCGGGCGTCGAGCCGGACGCGCTCTGCCTGGAGGTGACCGAGTCGGCGCTCATCGGCGCCGACGACGACCTGCTCAAACCGCTGCGCCGACTGTCCGAGATGGGCGTCGACATCGCCCTGGACGACTTCGGCACCGGTTACTCCAACCTGGCCAACCTGCGCCGGCTGCCGGTCAGCGTCCTGAAGCTGGACCGCTCCTTCACCCAGAGCATGCAGCGGTTCCCGGCGGACCCGGTCGACCTCAAGATCGTCGAAGGGATCGTGTCCCTGGCCCACGGCCTCGACCTCGCGGTCACGGTCGAAGGCGTCGAGACCGGCGCCCAGGCCGAGCAACTCCGCATACTCGGCTGCGACACCGCCCAGGGCTGGTACTACGCCCGCCCGGGCCCACCCGAGCGCCTGCACGATCTCGCGCTGGTGGACGCAACCACCTAGGGGTACGGGCCCCGACGCCACTCACCGCTCCAGCAGCATCCGCTGCAGTTCCCGCGCGGCCCTCGGCGGCGCGACGTCACTGCGGTGCGCCAGCGCGATCGTGCGGTGCAGCCCGGGCCGCGCCAGCGGCGTGACCCGCAATCCGCGCCCGGCCCGGGCCGCCACCATCCGCGGCACCACCGCGACCCCCAGCCCCGCCCGCGCGAACCCGAGCACCGCGTCCATCTCCCCGCCCTCCACCGCGAAGTCCGGCTCGAACCCCGCGGAGCGGCACGCCGTCACGGTCAGCTCCCGCAGGTCGTAGCCGTGCCGGAACATGACCAGCCGCTCGCCCGCCAGGTCGGCGACACGGACCGCGCGCCGGCCGCCGCCGGGCCGGGGCGCCTCCGGTGACGACACCACCACGAGGTCCTCGCGCAGCAGTTCCACCGTGGTCAGCGCCGGAGACGGGGTGGGCAGCGGCAGCACCACCAGGGCGAGATCCAGCGCACCGCGCGCGAGATGCCGTACGAGATCGTGTGAACCGCCCTCCTCGATCATCAGGCGGATGCCGGGATAGCGGTCGTGGAAGGCGCGCAGCACATCCGGGAGCAGACCCGTGCACACGCTCGGCGTGGCACCCAGCCGGACCCGGCCGCTGTGCAGCTGCACCAGCTCCTGCACCTCGTGCCGGGCGGTGTCGGCGTCGGCGAGGATGCGCCGGGCCAGCGGCAGCAGCGCCTCCCCGGCGTCGGTCAGGGTGATGTTGCCCCGCGCCCGCAGGAACAGGTCGGCGCCCAGCTCCCGCTCCAGCGCCTTGATCTGCTGCGACAGCGACGGCTGCGCGACATGGACCGCCTCCGCGGCCCGGGTGAAGTGCCGGGTCTCGGCGACCGCCACGAAGTACTGGAGCTGCTGGAACTGCATACGACCATCATAGGCATGATCTATTGAATCAAGCTGGACCATGTCTTGGACCGATGGGTCTGTCCCCCCGTAGCGTCTGGTGGCATGGCACTGGCAACGCGGACCGACCGGCGGCCGTCCATGGCACGCACCGTGTGGGACTCGACCGTCGGCAAGAAGACAGTGATGGCGATCAGCGGTCTCGTCATGCTGCTCTACCTGGTCGTCCACATGATCGGAAACCTGAAGGTCTACTTCGGGCCCGAGGAGTTCAACGCCTACGGACACTGGATCCGCACGGTCGGCGAGCCGTTCATGCACTACGAGTGGACACTGTGGCTCGTCCGTGTCGTCCTGGTCGTCGCCGTGGTGGCCCACGCCGTCTCCGCCTACCAGCTCAGCCGCCGCGACATCAGGGCCCGGCCCCGCGGCTACGTGCACAGGAAGCCGCGGGCGGGCTACGCCACCCGCACCATGCGCTGGGGCGGGGTCATCCTCGGCCTGTTCATCGTCTGGCACGTCCTGGACCTGACCACCGGCACCGTGCACCCCGGCGGCTTCGAGGCCGGCAAGCCCTACCAGAACGTCGTGGACACCTTCTCCACCTGGTACGGCAACGTCATCTACATCGTCGCGATGCTCGCCCTCGGCCTGCACGTCCGGCACGGCTTCTGGAGCGCCGCCCAGACCCTCGGGGCCGGCAGCCGCACCCGCGACCGCGCCCTGAAGACCGCCGCCAACGTTCTCGCGCTGCTGCTCACGGCCGGCTTCATCGCCGTACCCGTGGGTGTCATGACCGGAGTGGTGAGCTGAAGATGAGCACCCCATACGCGAACTACACGACCGGCGAGCCGCTCGCCGACACCAAGGCGCCGGCCGGGCCGATCGCCGAGCGCTGGGACAGGCGGCGCTTCGAGGCCAAGCTGGTCAACCCGGCCAACCGGCGCAAGCACACCGTCATCGTCGTCGGCACCGGGCTGGCGGGCGGCTCCGCGGGCGCCACCCTCGCCGAGCAGGGCTACCACGTCGTCCAGTTCTGCTACCAGGACTCCCCGCGCCGCGCCCACTCCATCGCCGCGCAGGGCGGCATCAACGCGGCGAAGAACTACCGCAACGACGGCGACTCCGTCCACCGGCTGTTCTACGACACCGTCAAGGGCGGCGACTTCCGGGCGCGCGAGTCCAACGTCCACCGGCTCGCCGAGATATCCGTCGAGATCATCGACCAGTGCGTGGCACAGGGCGTGCCCTTCGCCCGCGAGTACGGCGGCCTGCTCGACACCCGCTCCTTCGGCGGCGTCCAGGTGTCGCGGACCTTCTACGCCCGTGGCCAGACCGGCCAGCAGCTCCTCCTCGGCGCCTACCAGGCCCTCAGCCGGCAGATCGCCGCGGGCAACGTGGAGATGCACCCGCGCACGGAGATGCTCGACCTGATCGTCGTCGGCGGACGGGCGCGCGGCATCGTCGCCCGGGACCTGATCACCGGAAAGACCGACACCTACTTCGCGGACGCCGTCGTGCTGGCCTCCGGCGGCTACGGCAACGTCTTCTACCTGTCGACCAACGCGATGAACTCCAACGCGACCGCCGTCTGGCGGGCGCACCGCCGCGGCGCCCACTTCGCCAACCCCTGCTTCACCCAGATCCATCCGACCTGTATCCCGCGCACCGGCGACCACCAGTCCAAGCTGACGCTGATGAGCGAGTCGCTGCGCAACGACGGCCGGATCTGGGTGCCCAGGGCCAAGGGCGACACCCGCCCGGCGGACCAGATCCCCGAGGACGAACGCGACTACTACCTGGAGCGCATCTATCCGTCCTTCGGCAACCTGGTACCGCGGGACATCGCCTCCCGGGCCGCGAAGAACGTCTGCGACGAGGGGCGGGGCGTCGGACCCGGGGGACAGGGTGTGTACCTGGACTTCGCCGACGCGATCGAGCGGATGGGGCGGAAGGCCGTCGAGGCCAGGTACGGCAACCTCTTCGACATGTACCAGCGGATCACCGACGAGGATCCGTACCGGGTGCCGATGCGGATCTACCCGGCCGTGCATTACACCATGGGCGGACTGTGGGTCGACTACGACCTCCAGACCACGATCCCCGGCCTGTTCGCGATCGGAGAGGCCAACTTCTCCGACCACGGCGCCAACCGGCTCGGCGCCTCCGCGCTGATGCAGGGCCTGGCCGACGGCTACTTCGTGCTGCCGGCCACCATCAACGACTACCTCGCCCGCAATCCGCACACCGACCCGGTCACCGACGGCCACCCGGTGGTCCAGGAGGTGCGCGCCGAGACCGAGGACCGGCTGAACCTGCTGCTGTCCGTCGACGGCGACCGCACCCCGGACTCCTTCCACCGCGAACTGGGCGAGCTGATGTGGGAGTTCTGCGGCATGGCCCGCTCCGAGGCCGGGCTGCGCAAGGCGCTGGAGCGGATCCCGCAGATCCGCGAGGAGTTCTGGCGGCGCATCAAGGTCCCCGGCACCGGCGAGGAGCTCAACCAGTCGCTGGAGAAGGCCAACCGCATCGTCGACTACCTCGAGCTCGCCGAGCTGATGTGCCTCGACGCGCTGCACCGCACCGAGTCCTGCGGCGGCCACTTCCGGGAGGAGTCCCAGACCCCCGACGGCGAGGCCGCCCGCCGGGACGACACCTTCGGCTACGCCGCCGCCTGGGAGTTCACCGGTTCGGGCACCGCCCCCGTCCTGCACGAGGAAGACCTGGTCTTCGAGTACGTCCACCCCACCCAGCGGAGCTACGCATGAGGCTCACCCTGCGCGTATGGCGGCAGCGGAACGCCGACGCCGACGGCGCGATGTCCACCTACGAGGTGGACGGCATCTCACCCGACATGTCCTTCCTGGAGATGCTCGACACCCTCAACGAGGAGCTCATCCTCAGGGGCGAGGACCCGGTCGCCTTCGATCACGACTGCCGCGAGGGCATCTGCGGCGCCTGCTCGCTCGTCATCAACGGCGACGCACACGGCCCCGAGCGCACCACCACCTGCCAGCTGCACATGCGGTCCTTCGAGGACGGCGACACCATCGACATCGAACCCTGGCGGGCCGCGGCCTTCCCGGTCGTGAAGGATCTGGTCGTCGACCGGTCGGCCTTCGACCGGATCATCCAGGCCGGCGGCTACATCACCGCGCCCACCGGCTCCGCGCCGGAGGCGCACGCCGCACCGGTACCCAAGCCGGACGCCGACCTGGCCTTCGAGCACGCCGAGTGCATCGGCTGCGGTGCCTGTGTCGCCGCGTGCCCCAACGGCGCCGCGATGCTCTTCACCTCCGCCAAGATCAACCATCTCAATGTGCTGCCGCAAGGGGCGCCCGAGCGCGAGACCCGGGTGCTGGACATGGTGGCGCAGATGGACGAGGAGGGCTTCGGCGGCTGCACCCTGGCCGGTGAGTGCGCCACCGCTTGCCCCAAGGGCATCCCGCTGATGTCCATCACCGGCATGAACAAGGAGTGGCTGCGGGCCACCCGCAAGGCGGCCAAGCGGTAGCGGCCGGCCCAGGGCGTTCGCCGAAGAGGTGCGGACGGGCGGGACCGGGGGAGGTGCTCCTCCCGGTCCCGTCTCGCATGCGGCCCCTGCCATTCAACATCCCCACATCCGCTCTCCCGGCGCCGGTCACGCGCTGGTCGCCCGGCCTGGGAAGAACTGGTGCGACCGGACGCGTCACCCCGGCCCCACCGTAACCCCGCCGTGACCAGGAGAGCACCATGACCGGCGTACTGACCGCCGACCGCCCCCCGCAGCCGGCCGCACCCACCCGCTACACCGTCTCCCTCGCCCGCGACGAGCAGGACGTGCGTGCCGCGCAGCGGCTGCGGCACGACGTCTTCGCGGGGGAGTTGGGCGCCCTGCTGTCCGGCCCGCAGCCCGGCCACGACATCGACGCCTTCGACGCCTACTGCGACCACCTCCTGGTGCGCGAGGAGACCACCGGCCAGGTCGTCGGCACCTACCGGCTGCTGCCGCCGGAGCGGGCAGCGGTCGCCGGGCGGCTCTACGCGGAGAACGAGTTCGACATCGCCGGACTGGACGGGATCCGGCCCGGCCTGGTCGAGGTCGGCCGCTCCTGCGTGCACCCGGACCACCGCGACGGCGCCGTCATCGGGCTGATCTGGGCCGGCATAGCGCGGTACATGACCGACCGGGGCCACGAGTGGCTGGCCGGCTGCTGCTCCGTCCCGCTCGCCGACGGGGGCGCCCTCGCCGCCGCCACCTGGGACCGGGTGCGCGCCAAGCACCTCGCCCCCGAGGAGTACCGGGTACGGCCGCTGCTCCCGTGGGTCCCGGACGGAGGGCGGCCCGCCGCCGCCCGTGCCGACCTCCCGGCGCTGCTGCGCGGCTACCTCCGGCTGGGCGCCTGGGTCTGCGGGGAGCCCGCGCACGACCCCGACTTCGGCGTCGCCGACCTGTACGTGCTGCTGCCGATGCGCAGGGTCAACCCGCGCTACCTGCGCCACTTCCTCTCCCTCGTCCCCGCGTGACGAGCGTCTGGCTGCCCGCCGCGCCCTGCACCCCCGGGGCGTGTGTGGAGCCGGCGCGCTCCGCGGCCCGGACCGCGCCGCGCGCCGTGCTGCGGCTCACCGCGGTCGCGGTGCTGATCCTCGCCGGCATCGCCGTCTCGCCCCTCGGTGCGAGGATCCCCGCCGCCCTGGTACGGCGGTGGTGCCGGTGGATCGTGCGGGCCGCGGGCCTACGGGTGCGCATCACCGGCGAGGCCCCGGCCCACGGCGGGGTGCTCCTGGTCGCCGATCACGTCTCCTGGCTGGACATCCCGCTGCTGGCCGCGGTCCGACCGGCCCGGATGCTGGCCAAGACCGAGATCCGCCGGTGGCCGGTGGCCGGTCCGCTGGCAGCCCGCGGCGGCGCCCTGTTCATCGAGCGGGACCGGCTGCGCGCCCTGCCGCAGACCGTGGCCCGGATCGCACGGGTGCTGCGGGACGGCACCGCGGTCGCCGTCTTCCCCGAGGGCAGCACCTGGTGCGGGCGCGCCCGGGGCAGCTACCGCCGGGCCGTGTTCCAGGCCGCCCTCGACGCCGGTGTCCCCGTGCAGCCCGTCCACATCCGCTACCGGACCGGCGAGCGGGCGCTGACCACGGCGCCCGCGTTCGTCGGCGAGGACACCCTCGTGGCCTCGCTGTGGCGGGTGGCGTCGGCCCGGGGGCTGGTCGCCGAGGCACGGGTGCTGCCCGTGATCCCGCCGGGCACCCACCCCGACCGCCGGTCCCTCGCCCGCGCCGCCGAACCGGGGCAGGTGCGCACGGGACCCGTACACGCACCGCACGCGCACCCGGCCGGATGACCCCCGGCCCTCACCGCGGCGGCGGTCCGGCTGCGGCCAGCGCCCGCGCCAGCCAGGGCGCCGTCGCGCTGCCCGCCGCCGCGGCCACCTCCCGGGGCGTGCCCGCCGCGACGATCCGGCCGCCCGCGTCGCCGCCGCCCGGCCCCAGGTCGATCACCCGGTCCGCGTCCGCCACCACGGACATGTCGTGCTCGACGACCACCACCGTGTGCCCGGCGTCGGCCAGCCCGTGCAGCTGCCGCATCAGCACCTCGACATCGGCCGGGTGCAGGCCTGTCGTCGGCTCGTCCAGCAGATAGACGGTGTGTCCGCGGCGCCCCCGCTGGAGCTCGCTCGCCAGCTTGATGCGCTGCGCCTCCCCGCCGGACAGCTCGGTGGCCGGCTGGCCCAGCCGCAGATAGCCCAGACCGACGTCGAGCAGCGCACGCAGGCTGCGCGCCGCCGCCGGGGTGTCCGCGAAGAACTCCGCCGCGCCCGCCACCGTCAGATCCAGCACCTCTGCGATGGTCCGCCCGCGGTGGGTCACCTGGAGCGTCTCCGGGTTGTAGCGCGCCCCGCCGCAGTCCGGGCAGGGCGCGTACGTGCTCGGCAGGAACAGCAGCTCGACGCTGACGAACCCCTCGCCCTGGCACCTCTCGCAGCGGCCGCCCGCGACGTTGAACGAGAAGCGGCCCACCCCGTACCCGCGCTCGAGGGCCGCTTCGGTCGCCGCGAAGACCCTGCGCACGACGTCGAACAGACCGGTGTACGTGGCCAGGTTGGAGCGCGGCGTCCGCCCGATCGGCTTCTGGTCGACCCGGACCAGCCGCCGCACGCCCGGCAGGTCCTCGGTGATCTCACCGATCAGGGTGGACTTCCCGGACCCCGAGACCCCGGTGACCGCGGTGAGGACGCCGAGCGGGAACTCGGCGGTCACCCCGCGCAGATTGTGCCGGGTGACCGGGCCGACGGTCAGCGTGCCGCGCGGGCTGCGCGGCGCCCGGGCCGGCGCGGGGGAGCGGCCGAAGAGGTACCGGGCGGTCAGCGAGCCCTCCACCCCGGCCAGTTCCGCGACCGGCCCGCTGTGCAGCACCCGCCCGCCGTGCTCGCCGGCCCGGGGGCCGATGTCCACGATCCAGTCGGCGCCCCGCACCACGTCCAGATGGTGCTCCACCACGAACACCGAGTTGCCGGCCGCCTTCAGCCGCTCGAGCACCGTCAGCAGCGCCTCCGTGTCCGCCGGGTGCAGCCCCGCGGACGGCTCGTCCAGGACGTACACGACCCCGAAGAGGCCCGAGCGCAGCTGGGTCGCCAGCCGCAGCCGCTGCAGCTCGCCCGCGGACAGGGTCGGCGCCGGGCGGTCCAGGCTCAGATAGCCCAGGCCCAGCTCGACGACGGGCGCGATCCGGGACGTGAGGTCGGCGGTGAGCACCCGGGCCGTCTCGTCGTGCCCGGGCAGGTGGGCGGCGAGTTCACCCAGCGGCAGCGCGGCCAGCTCCGCGATGGTCCGGCCGCCGACCGTCACCGCCAGCGCCTCGGGGCGCAGCCTGCCGCCGCCGCAGTCCGGGCAGGGCGCGGCGGTGAGGAACCGCTCCGCCCTGGCGCGCAGCGTGGCGCTCCGGGAATCGGCGAAGGTCTTCCTCACATACCGCCGGGCGCTCATGTACGTGCCCTGGTAGGGGCGGTGGATCCGCCCGGCCTCCCGCACCGGGTGCACCGTGACCACCGGCTGCTCGTCGGTGAACAGGATCCACTCCCGCTGCGCGGCGGGCAGGTCGCGCCAGGGGCGGTCGACGTCGTAGCCGAGCGCATCGAGGACGTCGCGCAGGTTCTTGCCCTGCCAGGCACCCGGCCACGCGGCGACCGCGCCCTCGCGGATCGACAGCGACGGATCCGGGACCAGCAGTTCCTCCGTGGTGCGGTGCACCTGCCCGAGTCCGTGGCAGCCGGGACACGCACCGGCCGCGGTGTTGGGCGAGAACGCGTCGGAGTCGAGCCGCTCGGCGCCCGGCGGGTGGTGCCCGGCCCGGGAGAACAGCATCCGCAGGGAGTTGGACAGCGTGGTGACCGTGCCGACGGAGGACCGGGAGGTCGGCGCCGCGCGGCGCTGCTCCAGCGACACGGCGGGCGGCAGCCCGGTGACCTCGCCCACCTTCGGCGCTCCCGCCTGGTGGATCAGCCGGCGCGCGTACGGAGCCACCGACTCGAAGTAGCGGCGCTGCGCCTCGGCGTAGATCGTGCCGAACGCCAGCGACGACTTGCCCGACCCCGACACGCCGGTGAAGGCGGCCACCACGTCCCGCGGGATGTCTACGTCGACACCCCGGAGGTTGTGCTCGCGGGCGCCGCGGACGCGGACATAGGGATCGTGAGGGTGGTGCATCGGGAGGCTCCGGGGCGGACGGGCGCGGGCAGGGACGGGGCAGGGACAGGGCAGGGGACAAACTCCGCGATTCTATGCGTGTGCCCCTGCACGCACGGCCCCGGTCCCTGCCGCGACGATGTGCGCGAGCCGCCGGTGGGAGTCCAGCAGGGCGTCCCGGTCGTACGTGCTGGTGGTCACCAGGACCTCCTGCGCACCGGTCTCCTGAAGCAGCGTCTCCAGCCCGGCGGCGACCTGCTCCTCCGTCCCGGCGAGATGGCCGCCGAGACCGGCCTCGTAGAGTCCGCGCTCCTTGGCGGTCATCGCGCGGGCCCCGACCCGCTCGGCGGGAGGCAGCGGCGGGAAGGAGCCGTGGGTGCGGGAGTGCGCCGTCGACCAGGCCTCCGGCACCAGCAGCCGCCGGGCCGCCGCCGGTGTCTCCGCCACGGCCACGGTGCCGGAGACCACCACATAGGGCTCGCTCGCCCAGCGGGAGGGGCGGAAGCCGTCGCGGTAGCGGTCGATGCCGCGGCGCATCCGGTCCCGGTCGCGCAGGTCACCGATGACCATCGGCAGCCCGGCCCGTGCGGCGACGGCCGCGCCCTCGCCCATGGCCAGGACGAACGGCGGGACGGCCAGACCCTCGGCGGGACGCGCGTGCACACCGGTGGGGGAGGTGCCCTCGAACCAGCCGAGCAGCTCCGTCAGCTGCTCCTCGAAGCGGTCGGCCCGGTCCCGGTCCCGGCCCAGCGCCCGGCGCACCCCGTCGGTGAACCCCACCGAGCGGCCCAGGCCCATGTCGATCCGCCCCGGGTGCAGCGACTCCAGCACGCCGAACTGCTCGGCCACGACGAGCGGCTGGTGGTTGGGCAGCATCACCCCGCCGGTGCCCACCCGGATGGTGCGGGTCGCCCCGGCCACCGCGGCGGCCAGCACGGTCGGCGCCGAGCCGGCCACTCCGGGCACGCCGTGGTGCTCGGCCACCCAGAACCGGTGGTAGCCGAGCCGCTCCGCCTCCCGCGCCAGCCGCACGGTGTCGCGCAGCGCCTCGGCGGGCGGCCGCCCCTCGCGGATGCGGGAGCGGTCCAGGAGCGAGAAGCGGGTCCGGGCGGTCAAGGAGGTCACACGGAGTTCAACGCCGCACGGCCCACCGCATTCCCGCCCGCTCCCGCCCGGCGGTCCGGCCGGCCGGACCGCCGGGGCGCGGCGGGGTGCTCCTAGGGTGGGGGGTGTGACCGAGAGCAGCAAGCGTCCGCTGGCCGTGTTCGACCTGGACAACACCCTCGCCGGCACCGCGCACCGGCAGCGGTTCCTGGAGCGCCGGCCCCGCGACTGGGCCGGGTTCTTCGCCGCCGCGCCGCATGACCCGCCGCTCGCCGCGGGGGTCGCGCTGGTCCGTGAGAGCGCGGAGGAGTGCGAGGTCGTGTATCTGACCGGGCGGCCCGAGCGCTGCCGGTCCGACACGCTGGACTGGCTGGCCGCGCACGGTCTGCCCGAGGGGCGGGTGTACATGCGGCGCGACACCGACCGCAGGCCGGCCCGGCGCACCAAACTGGAGATCCTCGGCCGGCTCGCCCGTACGCGTGAGATACGGGTCCTGGTGGACGACGACGAACTGGTCTGCGAGGACGCCGAGCGGGCGGGATTCACCGTCGTACGGGCGCGCTGGGCGGCGCCGTCGGCGGAGCTGACGGCCGCGCAGGAGCGCGAGGGGCGGACCTGACCCCGCGGGCCGGAGCAGGGCCGCCGTCCCGGCCGGACGGCGGGCCTCAGGCCCCGTTCTCCAGACGGAAGCCGACCTTCAGGCCCACCTGCCAGTGGGCGATCCGGCCCTCCTCGATCTGGCCGCGCACCTGCGTCACCTCGAACCAGTCCAGGTTGCGCAGGGTCTGCGAGGCGCGGGAGATGCCGTTGCGCACGGCCTGGTCCACGCCGTCGGGCGAGCTGCCGACGATCTCCGTGACCCGGTAGGTGTGGTTCGACATGCGGGTGCTCCTCTCCGCGGGGCGACGGCGCCGTATGTGGTGCACGTCACTCCACGGTGCCCCAACCTGGGCCGCCGCGCGAGATGTCGGGACAACGGCACGGCGACCCTTGACCTCTGCATTGGTCCATACCAAAATCCAGACACCCGTACGAGCCATCCGCTCGTCCCCCCACGTCGGGCTCCCCCTGCCTGTGCGCGCACACCCTGGCCGCGCCACGCCCTGTCCGCCAGACAGCCAGACAGAAGGACCCCTCGTGAGACGTCGCCGCCTGCTCGCCCTTGCCTGTGTGTCCGCCTCCGTGCTCAGCGGCTGCGGCCTGGTGCCGCAGGACGGGGGCTCCGAACGGCACGCCGTCACCGTGTGGCTGATGAAGGACAGCGCCTCGCGGGAGTTCCTGGACCGCTTCACCGAGGAGTTCGAGCGCACCCACCCCGGCCTCGAACTCGACATCCGCATCCAGCAGTGGACCGGCATCGGCGAGAAGGTGCACGCCGCACTGGAGGCGGACGGCGCGGGTGCCGGACCCGATGTCATCGAGGTCGGCAACACCCAGGTCTCCCAGTATGCCGAGGGCGGCCGGCTGCTCGACCTGACGCTGGAGTCGATGCGGGACTGGGGCATCCGCGACTGGCTGCCCGGCCTCGCCGAACCGGGGGAGTACCTGTCCCAGCAGTTCGGCATCCCCTGGTACGCCGCCAGCCGCGTCGTCATCTACCGCAAGGACCTGTTCGCACAGGCCGGGATCACCGAACCGCCGGCCACCCGGGAGGAATGGCTGGAGATCACCGAGAAACTCGACTCGGGCGGCAACCAGGGCATCTATCTGGCCGGTCAGGACTGGTACACACTCGCCGGCTTCGTCTGGGACGAGGGCGGCGACCTGGCCGCCCAGCGCGGCGCCGCCTGGGAGGGCGCCCTGCACACCCCGGCCGCGCTGCGCGGCATGGAGTTCTACCGCAGCCTCCAGGCGCTGGGCGACGGTCCGGTCGACGCCGACGAGGAGACCCCGCCGCAGGCCGGGGTGTTCGCCGGAGGGCGGGTCGCGCAGCTCGTGGCGGTGCCGGGCCTGGCCCAGGCCATCATCGGGCAGAACCCCGGACTGAAGGACAGGCTCGGCTTCTTCCCCGTGCCCGGCAAGAGCGCCGACCGCCCGGGCGCCGTCTTCACGGGCGGCTCCGACCTGGTGATCCCGAGGAACACCGACGACCGGGAGGCCGCCGTCGCCGTCATCGAGGCGCTCACCGGCGAGAAGTGGAACACCGAGCTGGCCCGCACCATGAACTACGTGCCCAACAAGAAGTCGCTCGCGGGCGCGGTGGCGGGTGAGGAAGGGGCCGCGGCGATGGCGGCCGGGGCCGCGCAGGGCCGGGCGACCCCGGCCACCCCCGAGTGGGGCAGGGTCGAGGCGGACAACCCGATCAAGGCGTACATGACCGAGGTGCTCACCGGGGCCGACCCCCGGGCCGCGGCCCGCCGCGCCTCCGACCGCCTCACCCGGCTCCTCGACCCCGACGGGCGCTGAGCCCGGCGGGCGCCGAGCCCGGCGGGCCGGCGCTCGGCACCCTTCGGGCAGGCTCAGCGTGCCACGCTCAGCGAGAGCGCGAACCGGTCCTCGGTGTCGGTCCACCAGTGGGCCGGCCGCAGCCCCGCCGCGGACAGTTCGGCCGCCACCCCGTCCCTGCGGAACTTCGCCGACACCTCGGTGCGCAGCTCCTCGCCCGCCGCGAAGTCCACGGCCAGCTCCAGCGCCGGGATCTTCACCGTCTGCGCGCCGCGGGAGCGCAGCCGCATCTCGATCCACTCCCGCTGCGGGTCCCACCGCGCCACATGGTCGAACGCCGCGGGATCGAAGTCGGCGCCCAGCTCGCGGTTGATCACCGTCAGCACGTTCTTGTTGAACGCGGCCGTCACCCCGGCTGCGTCGTCGTACGCCCGGACCAGCACTCCCTCGTCCTTGACCAGGTCGGTGCCGAGCAGCAGGGCGTCGCCCGGAGCGAGCACGGACCGGACCGAGGCGAGGAACGCGGTGCGCTCGGCGGGCAGCAGGTTGCCGACGGTGCCGCCGAGGAACGCCACCAGCCTGGGGCCCGGCATGTCCGGCAGGGTCAGTGCGGCGGTGAAGTCGGCGATCAGCGCGTGCACGTCGAGGCCGGGCCGCTCGGCGACCAGGGCCCGCCCGGCCCGGGTCAGGGCGCTCTCGCTGACGTCGACCGGCACATAGCCGCGCAGGTGCGTCAGCTCGTCCAGCAGGTGCCGGGTCTTCTCCGAGGAGCCGGAGCCCAGTTCGACCAGGGTGCGGGCGCCGGTCGCCGCGGCGATGTCACCGGCGCGGGCGAGCAGGATCTCCCGCTCGGCGCGGGTCGGGTAGTACTCGGGCAGCCCGGTGATCTCGTCGAACAGTTCGCTGCCCCGCGCGTCGTAGAACCACTTCGGCGGCAGTGTCTTGGGGGTGCCGGTCAGGCCCGCCAGGACATCGGCGCGCAGGGCGGCGTCCGTGGTGTCCTCGGGCAGGGTGCGGGTGATGCGGAACGGGCTCACGGACGGTGCTCCTCGGCTGGTGCAGGGACGGGGACGAACGGGTCGGCGGGCGCGGGCGGGCCGGAGGACGCGGGGGGATCGCCCGCCGCGGGCGGGGCGCCGGGCGCGGCGTCCCGCAGCGGCGTGAGCCGTACGGCCGCGCGGCTCGCCACGAGCAGGGTGCGGTCGGGCACCTCCCGCCACTCGGGAGCGTCGTCGTACGGCTCGGAGGCGACGACGGTGCCGCCGTCCGGCCGGGCGAGGTACCACAGAGTGTCGCCCCAGGCGGTGGCGGCGACCGTCGCGCCGTCGGTGAGCAGCAGGTTGAGCCGGGAGGCGGGCGCCGCCGAGGCGACCTCCAGGACGGTGTCCGCCAGGGCCCGGCCCTCGGCGTGCCCGGCCCGCAGCCGGTTCAGCACCAGCGCCCACACGAACGCCGAGTCGTTGCGGGCCTCCAGCGTCAGCAGGTCCTCCGCGGGCAGCGAACGCACCGACCCGGACAGCGAGCCGGGCCACCCGGCCACCGCCCCGTTGTGACTGAACAGCCAGGTCCCCGCCGCGAACGGCGCCGCCGCGGCCTCCGCGTCCGGACCCGCCAGGGTGGCGTCACGCACCGCCGCGAGCAGCGCCCGGGTCCGTACCACCCGGGCCAGGTCGGCGAAGGACTGGTCGGCCCAGATCGGCCCGGCCCTGCGGTACCGGGCCGGCACCGGGTCCCCGGCGGCGTACCAGCCCACGCCGAAACCGTCGGCGTTGACCGTGCCGTACCGCTGCCGCCGGGGCGCCCAGGACTGGCGGTGGAGGCCGTGCGGGGGCGCCACCAGCAGCCGGCCCAGCGGCTCCTCGGGCCCCACGTAGGCGAGATGACGGCACATCAGGGGGCCTCCGAACGGGCCGTGCGGAAACCGGAGAAGATCTGCCGCCGGATCGGATGGTCCCAGTTGCGGAACGTGCCCCGGCAGGCGACCGCGTCCACCGCGAACGAACCGCCACGCAGCACCTTGTACCCGGGCCCGAAGAACACCTCCGAGTACTCCCGGTACGGGAACGCCCGGAACCCCGGGTACGGCAGGAAGTCGCTCGCCGTCCACTCCCACACGTCGCCGATCAGCTGCCGTACCCCGAGCGGCGACTCGCCCGCCGGAGAGCTGCCGGCCGGCCCGGGGCGCAGATGCCGCTGGCCCAGGTTGGCGTGCTCGGGCGCCGGATCGGCGTCACCCCACGGGTAGCGCATCGAGCGGTCCCCGGCCGGGTCGTAGCGGGCCGCCTTCTCCCACTCGGCCTCGGTGGGCAGCCGCCGCCCCGCCCAGCGGGCGTAGGCGTCCGCCTCGTACCAGGACACGTGCATCACCGGCTCGTGCGGCGGCACCGCCTCGATGACCCCGAACCGGCGCCGCAGCCACTGCCGGCCGTCCCGGCGCCAGAACAGGGGCGCGGTGACGGAGTGCCGGCGTATGTGCTCGAAGCCCTCCGGCGCCCACCAGCGCGGGTCGTCGTAGCCGCCGTCCTCGACGAACGCCAGGTACGCGCCGTTGGTCACCGGTGTGGTGTCGATGAAGAACGGCGGCACCTCGCGGCGGTGCGCGGGACGCTCGTTGTCCAGCGCCCACGGCTCGTCGGAGGTGCCCATGGTGAACGGGCCGCCCGGCACCAGGACCTCTGCCGGTCCGGTGAACAGCGGCACCGGATCGGGATCCGGGGCGGTCAGGGCCTGCGGGCCCCGGCGCAGCTGATGGGTGATCAGCATGGTCTCGTCGTGCTGCTGTTCGTGCTGCGCGATCATCCCGAACGCGAACCCGGCCTCCGTCAGCCGGGTGCCGTCGAACGCGGTGCTCTCCAGCACGTCCAGCGCCCGGCCGCGCACCTCGGCCGCGTAGCGGCGGGCCTCTCCGGGCGGCAGCAGCGGCAGCTTGGGGCGGTCGGCGCGCGGATGCTCGAAGGCGTCGTACAGGCTGTCGATCTCGGGGCGTATCGCCTCCTGCCCGGCGACGGCCCGCAGCAGCCACTGCTCCTCCTGGTTGCCGATGTGCGCCAGGTCCCACACCAGCGGCGACATCAGCGGCGAGTGCTGCGCGGTCAGGTCGGGGTCCGCCACACAGCTCGTCAGCAGCGTGGTGCGGTCGCGGGCGGTCACCAGCGTGGTCAGCGCCCGCTCGCGCAGGGCGCCGGCGTCGTGCGCGGTCTCGGTCATGAACGGAAGTCCTTCCCCTGCGGGCCGTGGGTCCCCCCGCTCGGGCGGAGCCGGGAATGCGGGAGGCCGGCGCCGTCCGGCCGGTCCAGCAGATCGTCGGCGGGGCAGCGGCCCCGGGCGGTGTAGCGCTCCAGGTACGCCGCGACGGCGGCGGTCACCTCGGTGGCGGCACCGAGCCGGGGCAGCGCCCCGAGGGCCGACTCGAAGCAGAGGACGGCGGCCTCGTGCAGCTCGGGGTCGGCGAGCCCGAGCCGGGCCGCGTCCCGCCACAGCGGGTTGTGCGGCGCGGGCAGCCCCACGGCGCGCTCCGCCAGCGGCTTCACCGTGCGGTAGGCGGTCTCGGCCGCCTCCGGGTCGTCGAACAGGGCCGCGGTCACCGCGAGCGGCACCATCCAGCCGTCGTCCCCGGGCTGCGCGTCGATCATGCGCAGCTCCAGATGGCCGCGGGGCCGGACCGGCGGGAACAGGGTGGTGAGGTGGTAGTCGAGATCGTCCCGGTCGGGTGCTCTGGGCGCCCGCGAGCGGGTCCACTCCCGGAAGGTCAGCCCTTCCGGGACGTCCCAGGGCCCGTCGTCGTCGCGTCGCACGCACATCACCGGGGCGTCCAGCACATGCCGGGCCCAGGTGCCGCGCGGGTCGGCGTCCAGCGGCGGACCGCCCGCGCGGGCGGTGCCGATCTGGGTCCAGCGCAGCTGCCGGGTGGAGAGCCAGCCGGTGGGCCGGCGGCCGGCCAGCGGCGAGTTGGCGAACGCGGCCACCAGGACGGCGCCCAGCTGGTGGGCCAGCCACCAGCGGCGCACATGGCCGAGCGGGCCGGGCTCCTCGTGGCCGGCGTCCAGGCAGACCTGGACCGAGGCCGAGGCACACATCATGGCGCGGCCGGCCGGGCCGGTGCGGTCGAGGCAGGCCTCCATGGCGTCGTAGCGCGGCCGGCGCAGAAAGCGCCGGGGCGAGTGCCAGGGGTCGTGGCCGAGGCCGACCAGGGCGAGTCCGTCGCCGCGCAGGACCGCGCGGACAGCCTCGAGGTCGGCGGAGACGGTACCGATGCACTCCATCAGCGAGTCGGCGGGCGGCGAGCTCAGCTCCAGCTGGCCGCCGGGCTCCACGGTGAGCGCCGATCTCAGAGGCACGGTCCGCAGTGCGGCGTAGGCCGCGTCGAGTCGTCGGGGAGTCATGGGGAGCTGCGGCTCGCGCAGCTCGTGGACGAGCCATTCCACTTCGACGCCGATGCGGCGGGGAGGGCCGGTCTTGAAGCAGATGCCGCGGACCAGGGCCTCGACCTCTGCTTCGGTGAGTGCGGTACGCGGCCGGCTGGGGCTGCCAGCCGCGGCAGTGGACGTATATGACATGTCGGGATCCTCCTGAGATTCCACCATGCCGCCGACCCGTGACCGGTCGGCCCCGGTCGGCACACTCGTCCCACCCAAGCCCCTGGTGCCTGTCGACACAAGGGCGCATACCGGGACGTTACGGTCCGGTCATCCCGCGCGTCCCGGGGGTTTCCGGGGGCTTCTCCGGACGGTTCCGCGTCCGGAAAACCCTTTGCACGGCATGACCAGCATCGCTCACGATGCGTGCATGAGCACCACGGGGGACGTCGCGGAGCGTGCGACCGCGGTGAACACGGGGGTGGGGGCGCCGTGAGCGCCCGACTGCGCGGCATCGCCCTGCAGACGGAGCAGATCGTCGCCGCCGGGGGGTATCGCGTGCCCGACGGCCGCGACGTCCCGCTCGCGGCGGCCGTCCAGGAGGCCCGGGACGCCACCCGGATCCACGGACCGGAGCCCGTCGCGATCCCCTCGCCCGCCCCGGCGGCGACGGAGTTCGAGGTCACCGGCGAGAGCAGTCTGCAGGCGGCCCGCCGCCTCGGCGGCGACGTGGCCGTACTGAACTTCGCCTCGGCGCACAATCCCGGCGGCGGTTTCCTGCGCGGGGCCCAGGCACAGGAGGAGGCCCTGTGCCGCGCCTCCGCGCTGTACACCTGCCTGCTGCGGGCCCGGGAGTTCTACGACCACCACCGCGCCCGCCGCGACCCCTTCTACACCGACCGGGTGATCCACTCGCCCGCCGTGCCCGTCTTCCGCGACGACCGCGGCGAGCTGCTGGGCCGGCCCTACCGGGCCGCCTTCCTCACCGCCGCCGCACCCAACGCGGGCGTGGTGCTGCGCACGGCACCCGACCGCGCCCCGGAGCTGCCGCGCGCACTGGCCGTACGCGCCGAGCGGGTGCTGGAGACGGCCGCCGCCCACGGCCACCGGCGGCTGGTCCTGGGAGCCTGGGGCTGCGGTGTGTTCCGCAACGACCCGGCCCAGGTCGCGGGCGCCTTCAGAGCCCTGCTGGGCCCCGCCGGCCGGTTCGCCTCGGCCTTCGACCGCGTGACCTTCGGCATTCTCGACCGCACGCCGGGCGGCACCGTCCGGCAGGCGTTCTCGCGGGCCTTCCCGGAGGCACGGCCCGATCCCGGTGCCGGTGCCGGGGCTCCGGCGCGGGGGAGCGGGCGGGGGTGAGCCGGCGCGTCCCGGGCGGTGGTGGTCCGTCGGGCGGGCCGTTCGTTCCGCAGTGATCGGGTGGTGATCGGGGGCTGTGGTCCTTGCTCGGGCCCGGGGTGCCGGTGCGCGTCGGTCTCTCGGCCGGCGGCAGGGTCCGGCAGGCGTTCGCGGGGGCGCTCCCGGCCGTCCTGTCGCAGTCCGGCGCCCCAGCTTCGGCGGGAGCGGCGCCGGGGGCCGCGCGGGCCGCCGGGGCGACGGGACGCCGGGGGGTGCTCGGGCGGATTCCCCGGGGGCGGTCCGGAATTCGCCCGCCCAGGGAAACCCGGGCTGGGGGGGCGGGATCCAGCCGTACTGCTCCCGCGGCCGATGGCGTACCAGGCGCGACGCGCATCCGGTCCCGGGTGAACGGTCCCCGGCGGTACCTCCCCTTGTGCGGCCACCCCCCGTTTTGTGCGGCCCCCCCCCGGGACCCGTCTCGACCGGTCCCGGGGCACGCTGCCGATCCACCCGGCACCCCGCTCGCCGTCGTGCCGCCGGCCGGAGGGCTGCTCCGCAGGCCGTGTGCCCACGGCCTTCCCGGCGGCGGCCGGCACCAGCCGGTCCTCGCCCCGGCCGCAGTTCTCCTCCCGGGGCACCCACGCCCAGGCGGTCGGTCCCGCCGGGTCGGGATCGCAGTTGTGGCCGGGGGTGGCGCTCGTCGGCGACGACGCGCCCGTACTGCAGGGGAGTACCCGCTCACGCCGCCGGGACGTCCGCCGCCGGCTCCCGGCCCTGCGGCGGCCACGCCTCGTGCCAGCGCAGCTCCGCCTCCAACTGCGCGGCCAGCCCGATCAGCAGCGGCTCGCTGCCCGCGGGCCCGAGCAGCTGCGCGCCGACCGGCAGGCCGCCGGTGACGAACCCGGCGGGCACGCCGACGCCGGGCCAGCCCAGCACGTTCCACGGCCAGGCGTACGGGCAGGCGGCGATCATCGCCCGGTCGGTGGCCAGACCGTTCAGCTCGGCCATCGCGCCGATCCGCGGCGGCGGCGCCGCGGTCGTCGGCGCCAGGATCACGTCGTACGTCTCGAAGAGAGCGCCGATCCTGCGGTGCAGCGCCGACTCGGCACGCCGGGCCGCCCGCAGCGGCGCGCCGCCGAGCAGCCGGCCCAGCCGGGCCGCCTCCCGGGTGCGCCGGTCCAGCAGCGCGGGGTGCGGTGCCTCGCCCACCCACTCGGCTATCCCGGCGGTGGCGCGGGGCAGGAAGGCCAGCCCGATCTGCCCGTAGCGCGGATCGGCCTCCTCCACGGTGTGGCCCAGATCCGCGACCCGGCCGGCGAGCTCGACGACCCGGGCGCGCACCTCCGGCCTGAGCCGGGCGGGCAGCCCGGTGAACGGCGGCTTCAGCGACAGCGCGATGCGCAGCCGGCCCGGGGTGCGGCTCACCGCCGCCGAGGCGTCGATCGCCGGCGGGCGGTGCGGATCCCGCTCGTGGTTGCCGCTCGCCGCGTCCAGCAGCAGGGCCGCGTCGGCGACCGTACGGGCCAGGGTGCCGTTGACCGTGATGCCGTGGAAGGACTCGCCGCGCGGCCAGGTGGAGATCCGGCCGCGCTGCGGCTTGATGCCGACCAGATGCGTCCAGGAGGCCGGTATGCGCACCGACCCGGCGCCGTCCGAGCCGAGTGCGGCGGGCACCAGTCCGGCCGCGACCGCGGCGGCCGACCCGCCGGACGAACCGCCCGGGGTGTGCTCGCTGCTCCACGGATTGCGGGTCGACCCGAACGCGGGCCCCTCGGTGAACGGCCACTGCCCGAACTCACAGGTGTTGGTCTTGCCGACGATCACCGCCCCCGCCGCGCGCAGCCGCCGTACCGCCTCGCCGTCCGCCGCGACCGGCGGATGCTCCCCGGCACAGCCGAAGGCGGTGGGCTCGCCCGCCACGTCCATGTCGTCCTTCACGGCCACGGGCACGCCCAGCAGCGGCTTGCGGGTTCCGGCCGCCAACTCCCGGTCGGCCGCCTCGGCCTCCGCGAGCGCGGCCTGGGCGCGCACGATCCGGAAGGCGTTGAGCGAGCCCTCGCCCTGCGTCGCCGCGATCCGCGCCAGCGCCTGCTCCACGAGCGAACGGGACGTCACCTCCCCCGCGGCGAGAGCGCGGGCGGACTCCGCCAGGCCTGCGGCACGGTCGAACGTCATGCGGACACCTCCGTCGGGCACGTTGTCTACCGAACGGTAACCTCCGGTGTGCCAGGACGGAACGCGCAGGGCGGAAACGGGACTTGGGTGTGCCGTGCAGGCGTTCCCCGGGGGCGGTCCCGGCCGGGTGGCGGCGGGTCCGAGCCCGATGTCCGGTCCGGGATGGCAGGCTGATACCCGGTCACCAGCCTTGCGAGATCCCCGAGATCAGGGAGCCGACGTCATGACCGACCAGCTCACCGTGTGCGTCCTGGGCACCGGCATCATGGGCGCCGCGATGGCCCGCAACACCGCCCGCGCCGGACACGAGGTCCGGGTGTGGAACCGCAGCCGCGGCAGGGCCGAGCCGCTCGCCGCGGACGGCGCGCACGTCGCCGGCACCCCGGCGGAGGCGGTACGGGACGCCGACGTGGTCCTCACCATGCTGTACGACGGCCCGGCCGTGCTGGACGTCATGCGCCGGGCCGCGCCCGGCCTGCGGCCCGGCACGGCCTGGGTGCAGTCCACCACCGCCGGCCTGGACGCGCTCGGCGACCTGGCCGCCTTCGCCCGCGAACACCGCCTCGTCCTCTTCGACGCACCGGTGCTCGGCACCCGGCAGCCCGCGGAGGCCGGACAGCTGCTGGTGCTGGCCGCCGGGCCGCCCGACGCACGGGACGCGGTGAAGCCCGTCCTCGACGCCGTGGGCTCCCGCACGGTGTGGACCGGCGAGGACGCCGCAGCGGGCAGCGCCACCCGGCTGAAGCTGGTCGCCAACAGCTGGGTCATCGCCGCCACCAACGCAGCCGGAGAGGTCCTGGCGCTCGCCGAGGCGCTGGGCGTGGACCCGGCCGGGTTCTTCGACGCCATCTCCGGCGGCCCGCTCGACATGGGCTACCTGCACACCAAGACCGCGCTGATCCGGGAGGGCCGGCTGACCCCGCCTCAGTTCGCCGTCGCCACCGCGGCCAAGGACGCCCGGCTGATCGTCCGGGCCGGCGAGCGGCACGGCATCCGCCTCGACCTGGCGGACGCAGGCGTCCGACGGCTGGAGCGCGCCGCCGCACAGGGGCACGGCGACGAGGACATGGCCGCGGCGTACTACGCCAGCTACGACGAGAAACCGGCCGGCTGAGCGATCCTGGACACGTCCCGACCTGACGACGACGCCTGCGTGCCCTGAACGACGACCCGTGGAGGCCCCGATGTCCAAGCCGCCGCTGCCCGCCGAGGCCGTGACCCTGCTCGGCCGCCCCAACCCGTGCGTGATGGCCACGGTCCGGTCCGACGGCACGCCCGTCTCCACCCCCACCTGGTACCTGTGGGACGACGGCCGTGCGCTGATCAGCCTCGACGAGGGCCGGGTCCGGCTGAAGCACCTGCGCGCCGACCCGCGCGTCACCCTCACCGTGCTGGCCGAGGACGACTGGTACACGCACGTCACCCTCATCGGCCGGGTGACCGGGATGCGCGACGACGAGGGGCTCGCGGACATCGACCGCATCTCCCGGCACTACACCGGCCGCCCTTATCCGAACCGGGTCCGGTCCCGGGTCAGCGCCTGGATCGAGGTCGAGCGCTGGCACGGCTGGGGCGCGCTGAAGGACAGCGACCAGGCGGGCGCCTGACCCCGCCCGGCCCCCGAGCCCCGCCGGCCCCGGCGCCGTCCTCCCCTAGTCCTTGCGCCCGGTCACGGCGACGGTGACACCGAGCCCGATCATGGCCAGGCCGCCGGCGCCACCGACCAGGGACATGCGCCGCGGCGAGGTGGCGAACCAGCCCCGGGCGGTCGCCGCGAGCAGCCCCCAGCCGCTGTCGCAGGCGAGAGCGACGGCGTTGAAGACCAGGCCGAGCAGCAGCATCTGCGCGGCGACCCCGCCCTGTGCACGGTCGGCGAACTGCGGCAGCACGGCGGCGAAGAACACCAGCGTCTTGGGGTTGCTGACCCCGACCGCGAACCCCTCCCAGAGGGTACGGAGCCCGCCGTGCCCTGCCCCGCCCCCGGTGAACACGGCGGCGGGGGAGCGGCGTTCACGCCACGCCCGGACACCGAGAAACACCAGGTAGGCGGCGCCCGCGAGCTTGAGCACCGTGAAGACGGCGGCCGAGCGTGCCACGACCGACCCGATGCCCAGGGCGACGGCGACGACCAGGACACAGCCGCCGAGCGTGTTGCCCACCACCGTGGTGAGCGCGGCGCGGCGGCCCTGGGCCAGCGCCCGGCCGATCACGAACAACACACTCGGGCCGGGGACCACGATGATCAGGAACGACAGGGCCGCGAAGGCCGCCAGACGGTCGGGGGACAGCATGCAGGCATGCAAACACGCGCTGGGACCGGCGTTCCAGCGATATTCCTCCGTGCCCCGGCGGGGTGGGAGGGACTAGTGTCGGTGGCACGGCATCGCGTGTCGGTCACCGTCCGGGTGAGGCATGGAGGTGCCGCGGAGATGCCCGTGGAGGCATTCACCCGTGTCAGTCGAGTTCAACCACACCATCGTCCTCTCCCGCGACCGGGAGCGGTCCGCCCGATTCATCGCCGATGTCCTGGGGCTGGAGGTCGGCCGTCCGGCCGGGATGTTCCTGCCCGTGACGACCGCCAACGGCGTCACCCTGGACTTCGCCACCGTCGACATCGACATCCCTGTACAGCACTACGCGTTCCTCGTCGCGGAGGACGAGTTCGACGCCGCCCTCGCCCGGCTCGTCGAGGCCCGGGTCCCGATCCAGGCCGACCCGCACGGCCGGCAGCCACGCCGGATCAACCGCAACGACGGCGGGCGCGGCGTCTACTTCACGGATCCCGCCGGACACGGCCTGGAGATCATCACCCGCCCGTACGGCAGCGACCCGTCCTCACCGCTCAACGGCGTCACCGAGGAAGTCGCCGGGGCCTGCTGAGGCGGGGCGGCGGGCCCGTCACCGGCGCCCGGGCCCGCCGCGGAGCGGCAGCGGTGTCGCCGGCGGCAGCACACCGGCGACCGCGCGCCCCGTACGGGGGCGGGTGACGGCGCCGAGCAGCCCCCCCGCGGCACGGCCGCGCCGCGGTAGTCGGCTTCCCGGTGGCCGACCACCCGGACAGCGTCCGGGCGCCCCGGTCGGCCCCGCACCGGGGCCGGAGGCGTCCGCCGAGGTGCCCCCGCTCCGCGCGGCTGCTGCGGGGCGGGGCGGCTGGGCTGCGCCGTGTGCGGGGCGAGGCACGAAGGGGCGTGTCGTCGGCCGTCCTGCCGTCGACCGCCTCGAGTACGGTCCGGTTCCGCGGCCGGGCGGCGGAAGGCGGTCACCCGGGTGCCGGGAGCGGCGGTGCCGCTGTCTCCGGTCGGCGGGGGGCGGCCCGCCTCGCCGGACGATGGGCGGCCATGCCGGCCCGGGCCCCTGCTCGACGCCGCACGGTTGGCGCATGGAGGGGCGGGATGCCGCAAGGGTGCTGCATGCGCGCCGGACCGGTGCCGTCGGCCGCCGGCGCCGGCCACCGGAGGCGTCACCCCGGGCCCGGCAAGGCCGCACGCGCGCACCCGGGCGCGCAGCAGGGCTGCCGGGAAGCCGATGTCGGAGCACCCGGTGGCGGACGTCGGTTTACGCGCCCCGTTCCGGGCTACGCGGCGGACACGGAGCATGCGGGCGTGCGCCCATCCGGCTCCGTACCGACGCAGCATCCGGAGGTGCCCATGACCCGGCGGATACGGGACGTGATGTCGCCCGCGACGGCGGCGGTCGAGCCCATGACCACGGTGACGCGGGCCGCACGGCTGATGCGCGAGCGGGACGTCGGGGACGTCCTGGTGGCCTACGACTCCGACCTGTTCGGTGTGCTCACCGACCGCGACATCGTCCTGCGGGCCGTCGCCGACGGCCGCGACCCCGACGACACGCCGGTCGGCTCGGTGTGCACACCGCCTCCCGTGGTGACCCTCGGTCCCGAGGACACCACCGACCGGGCGGTCGAGCTGATGCGGCAGCACGCCGTCCGCCGGATCCCCGTCGTCGAACACGGTGGCTGCCCCGTCGGCGTCGTCAGCCTCGGCGACCTCGCCGTGCTGGAGGACCCGGACTCACCCCTGGCGGACATCAGCAGGGCCGCCCCCGACCACTGAGAGAGGAACCGCATGCCCGGCCGTCTCCCGCGGGGGCCGGAGCCGCCCGTGCCCCGCTCCCGGTCCGGCGCGTTCGGCCGCCGCTTCCCGCGCACCGGCACCGAACCGGTCACCGCCCAGAGTCCGCTGCGGCTGCGCCTGCTGCTGTCGGCGGTGTTCCTGCCGTCGTTCATCGCGGGCGCGGCCTACTTCGGCGTGTGGGCCGCACACTCGGATCCCGGCGACAGCCCCGGCCGCAGCGCCCTGGTCGCCGTCGCCGCGATCTGCGCCGCCGTGGCCCTGCTGGCGGTGACCGACCTGGCGACGGTGATCAGTCGTCTGCGCCGGGAGCGCGGCACGGAACCACCCGGTCACCGACCCTCGGACCGCGCGGCGGGAGACCGGACGGGACCACGGGGCGAGACGAACGGGACGGGGGGCTGAGTGACGAAGACGGGGGCTGAGGGACGGAAGGGCCGGAGCGACGAAAGGGCCCGAGGGACGAAGGGACCCGAGGGACGAAGGGACGACGAGACGGAGGAACTCCCCATGTCTCCCCCGGCAGGAACCACCGCGGCCGACGCCCGCGAGGACCGCCGCGCCGCCACCCGCACCGCACGGCTGCGCACCCGCATCCCCGAGCCCGACGAGGAACCCGACCTGCTCGGCCAGTACCTGGCGCAGATCGGCGCCACCCCGCTGCTGACCGCCGACGACGAGGTACGGCTCGCCCGGCGCATCGAGGCCGGACTCGCCGCACAGCAGGAGCTCGAGCAGGCCGACACCGGAGAACCCGCCCCGTCGCCCGGCCGGCGCCGGGAACTGGCCGAGGCCGTACGCGACGGACAGGCCGCCAAGGACCACATGGTCCGCGCCAACCTGCGGCTGGTGGTGTCCATGGCCAAGCGGCACGCCCACCGCGGACTGCCCCTCCTGGACGTCATCCAGGAGGGGAACCTCGGCCTGATCCGGGCCGTGGAGAAGTTCGACCACACCAAGGGGTTCAAGTTCTCCACGTACGCCACCTGGTGGATCCGCCAGGCCATCGAACGGGGCCTGGCGACGCACGCGCGCACGGTCCGGCTGCCGCTGCACGTCGTGGAACAGCTGCAGAAGCTCGCCAAGGTCGAGCGCAGGCTGCGGCACGGCCTCGACCGGGAGCCCACCGTCGAGGAGGTCGCCGACGCCGGCGGCCTCGCCGCGGACAAGGTCGTCTGGCTGCGCCGGGTGGGACGGGACGCGGTCAGCCTCGACACCCCCGTCGACGCCACCGGCGAGACGGTGGTCGGCGACCTCATCGCCGACACCGAGGTGCTCCAGGCCCCCGAGGTCGCCGAGTACCAGGCGCTCGCCGCGGAGCTCCGGGAGGCCGTCGGCACGCTGGCGCCCCGCGAGGCGCTGATCCTCAGCCTCCGCTACGGCCTGCACGACGGCCGCCCGCGCACCCTGCAGCAGGTGGCCCGGCACGTCGGCCTGACCCGGGAGCGGGTGCGCCAGCTGGAGAAGGCCTCACTGGCCCACCTCCGCGCCCCGGAGACCCGCGACCGGCTGCTCGACTGGGCGAGCTGACCGGGCACACCGGTCAGCGGACCGGCGCCGGCAGGGATTCGGTGCGCAGCCGTGCACCCTGGCGCAGCAGCTCCCGCTGCACCAGCCGGTAGGGCAGTCCGCGCGGGCCGTGCCCGTGCCGCACCGTCAGCGCTGCGCACACCCCGGCCGCCTGCCCGGTCGCCATGGCGATCGGCATGACCCGGTACGACGAGTGCGCCACATGCGTGCCCGAGATACAGCGGCCGGCCACCAGCAGCCGCTCGGTGTCCCGGGGGATCAGACAGCGCAGCGGGATGTCGTAGAAGCTGCCCCGCGGCACCCGCTTGAGGACCGTGCCGGAACCGCGCGGATTGTGGATGTCCACCGGATAGGCACCGTGCGCCACCGCATCCGGGAAGGCGCGGGCGGCCAGGATGTCGTGCCCGGTGAGCTGGTAGTCGCCCAGCACCCGCCGGGTCTCCCGGACGCCGACCTGGATACCGCTCTGCACCACGTACGACGTCCCGAACCCCGGCACCCGGGAGCGCAGGAACCGGTCGATCCGGTCCAGCTGGCGGCGGGCGGTGTACTCCGCCCGGGTCAGGTCCCAGACGTCGGTGCCCAGCACCCGCGTGACCCGCGTGCTGTTGACGGCGACCTCCCGCGGATGCGGGGTCTCGAAGAACAGCATGTCCTCCCGCGGCAGCCGCAGCTCCCCGGCCGCCCGCGCCTCCTCGACCAGGTCCCACAGCCCGTGCACCCCGCGCCACTGGTCGGGGTGCTCGCGGACGTACTCGGAGAACCCGGGCCGGTCGAAGTCGGCGACCCGGAACATCAGCGTCATCGGCTGTACCAGACCGTCCTCCGGCCGCCCGATCTCGTACGGCGCCCCGCAGGCCGCCGCGACGTCCCCGTCCCCGGTGCCGTCCACCACCACCGCGGCGTCGATCACCACGGGACCCGACTTGGACTCGAACACCACCCGCCAGCCGTCGTCCAGCGGCAGCGCGGCGGAGGCGAAGGCGTGGAACAGCAGCCGGACCCCGGCCTCGTCCAGCAGGTCCAGCAGGACCAGCTTGAAGGCCTCCGGGTCGAAGGGCACCGTGTAGCCGGTCCCGGTACCGGGCGGGATGCAGCCGCCGCGGGCGGTGAGCCGCTCCAGCAGCTGCCACAGCACGCCCGCGACCACCGGCTCGCCCTCGCCGTGATCGGTGGGCAGCAGCCGGGACTCCGCGCCGGACTCGGTGAACGCGGCCTGCCTGTGCTCGTTGTGGAACGACATCAGGGGCATCACCAGCGCCACGGTCGCGTTCCCGCCGAGGAACCCGTACCGCTCCACCAGCACGACGTCCGCGCCGGTGGCCGCCGCCCCGAGTGCGGCGGCGAATCCGGCCGGGCCGCCGCCGACCACCAGCACGTCGCAGCGCCCCCCGTGCCGGGCCGACCGCGGCGGCAGGGTGACCGTGGCGGACTCACCGGGTTCCGTCAGGATCGGCATCGGGGCTCCCTCACGGGGTCATCCGGGCAGGTTCGGCGGTAGGGCGCCGGTCCCGCTCCGGCTCCGGCACGCCGCATGCGATCTCGTCCAGCAGCGAGCCGCAGCGCACGCAGGTCTCCCGCGCGGCCGTGGTCAGCTCCCGCATCCGGTCCCGCAGGTCCTCCCGCCGCTGCGGATACTCGTCCCACAGCCGGTCCGCCTCCGCCAGCAGCAGCCCCGCCTGCTCCCGGGCCACGCCGACCAGGGCCGGCGCACCCAGCCGCCGCGCGAAGTCGAAGACCTTGCCGGAGTACGGCAGCGGCAGCACCGGCACACCGGACAGCGCCGCGAAGATCACGAAGTGCAGCCGCATGCCGACGGCCAGGTCCAGATGGCGCATCAGGCCGAGCAGCTGGCCGGGGCTGTAGTCGCCGTGCAGGATCCGGCCCCGGTCCGGTGCGGTCATGTGGGACAGCACGGAGTGCGCGTGCCGGACGTCGTACCGCTCCATCGGCAGGAACACCACATGAGCGTCCAGCCGCCGCACCAGGAAGTCGGCCACGTCGGCGAGCAGCGCGTGGTAGTCGCCCTCGTCCAGCTTCTCCGCGGCCCGGCCCGGCTCCCGGACCGACATCCCCACCAGCCGGGTCCCGGTGGGCACGCCCTCGTCACGCATCATCCCTTCGGTGAACGGCTCCGGCCGCAGCAGCAGCGCCGGGTCGGCGGTGACGGTGACGTCCCGCTCCAGGCCGACCTCCTCCAGCACCAGCGCGGACTCCTCGTCCCGCACCACCACGTCCGCCATGTCCGCCAGCACGGTGCGCACCGCCTCCCGGTCCTCCGCCTCTCGCAGCGGGCCGGCGCCGACCGCGTACGCGAAGGTGGGGACGCCCCGGTCCTGTGCGGCGCGCACGAGCCGGAGATAGCGGCGCGCCTCGCCGTCGTAGAGGATGCCGCCGCCGCCCAGCACCAGCAGATCGAGCCGGCGCAGCACGCCCAGGACACGGCTGCGGCTGACGCCCTCCCAGTCCACCACCTCGTCGGCCTCGCGGTGATGGGCGCGGGTGTGCTCGGCGTTCCGGCTGAACACGACCAGGTGCGCGTCGGGGCGCCGGCCGCGCAGACAGCCCAGGACGCAGGCCAGGATCGCCTCGTCGCCGATGTTGAAACCACCGTACGAGCCGAGCACGCCGATGCGGGCACCCGGCCGTGCGGGCCTGGGCCGGGAAGGGGCCGTGGTCATCCGGGGACTCCCGTCGGGTTCGGGGTGGGCGGATGCCGGGTTGCCCCGCGCGTCGTCCGGAAACCCGGGTTGCTCCGTCCGGGGGACCGCAGGTGAGCCGCCGGACCGCGGAATCGCCGTCGGTTCCGGGCCGGCCGAATCGGAGGCGGCGGGGCGGGTACGCGGGTGCGGGGGAGCGCACACGGCACGAAGGAGGCGCGCCCACCATGCGGTTCCACGACCGCCGGCAGGCCGGACAGGCGCTGGCCGGAGAACTGCGGGCCCTGCGGGACGGCGGCGGGCTGCCGGAGCCGATCGTGGTCCTGGCCCTGCCCCGCGGTGGTGCCGCCGTGGCCCGGGAGGTCGCCCGGGAGCTCGACGCCCCGCTCGACGTGCTCGTCGTACGGAAGATCGGCGCGCCGTTCCACGAGGAGTACGGCATCGGCGCGATCGCCGGGGACGACGAACCCCTCTTCGACCATCGTGCCCTGGCCGGGCTGGGCCTCGACGAGGCCGACCTCGCGGCCACGGTGACCCGCGAGCGTGCCGAGGTCCGCCGCCGCGAGCAGCGCTACCGCCAGGGCCGCCCCGCCCCCGAGCTGCACGGGCGCACCGTGATCGTGGTCGACGACGGACTGGCGACCGGGTCGACCGCCCGGGCGGCGCTGCGTGCGCTGCGCCGCCGGCAGCCGGGGCGGCTGGTGCTGGCCGTGCCGGTCGGCGCCCCCGACTCGGTGGAGCTGATGCGGGCCGAGGCGGACGAGGTGCTCTGTCTGTACGCACCGGCCGCCTTCACCGCCGTGGGGCTCTGGTACGAGGAGTTCGACCAGCTCACCGACGACGATGTGCTGCGCGCCCTGCACACCGGCCGCACGGTGCCCGGAGGGCCGGGCGGATAGCCGCGCGGCGCGCGCGTCCCGCGCGGCTCCGCGGGACGCCGCCCGCTCAGACGACCTCGTCCGCGCGCAGCGCCTCGATGTCGGCGGGCGAGTGACCCAGTTCGGTGAGGATCGCGTCGGTGTGCTCGCCGACCGCCGGGACGGGGTCCATCCGCGCCGGGACGCCCATCAGGTCGGCCGGCGGCAGCAGCGCCTCCACGCGGGCCCCGCCGGGTACCGCCACCTCCCGCCAGCGGTCGCGGCCCGCCAGCACCGGATGGTCCAGGAACGCGGCGACGTCGTTGACCCCGGCGCAGGCCACGCCGATGTCCCGCAGGTCCGCCAGGAGCTCGGCGCTGCCGGAGCGGGCGCAGCGCTCGGCGACGATCGCGTCCAGCTCCGCCCGGTGCGCGACCCGGTCCGTTCCGGTGGCGAACCGCGGGTCGCCGGTCAGCTCGGGCCGCCGCAGGAACAGCTCGCACAGGGCGGCCCACTCGCGCTCGTTCTGGACGGAGAACAGCACCTCCCGGCCGTCGGCGGCCCGGAAGGCGCCGTAGGGCGCGATGGTGGCGTGCCGGGTGCCCAGCCGCGGGGGCTGGCTGCCGCCGTAGCGGGTGTAGTAGGCGGGCTGGCCCATCCACTCCGCCAGCGCCTCGAACAGGGACACCTCCACCGGGTGCGCCGTGCCGGTGGTGGCGCGGGTGTACAGCGCGGTGAGGATGCCGCTGTAGGCGTACATCCCGGCGGCGATGTCGGCGACGGAGATCCCGGCACGGGCGGTCTCCTCGGGCGTTCCGGTGAGCGAGACGAGACCCGTCTGGCACTGCACCAGCAGGTCGTACGCCTTGCGGTCGGCCCACGGACCGCTGGTGCCGTAGCCGGAGACGGTGCACGGGATCAGCCTCGGCAGCCGCCCGGCGAGTCCGGCGGCGCTGAGGCCCAGCCGGTCGGCGGCGCCGGGCGCGAGGTTCTGCACCAGCACGTCGGCACCGTCCAGCAGCCGGTGCAGGATCTCCCTGCCCCGGGGGTCCTTCAGATCGAGCGTGAGGGACTCCTTGGACCGGTTCAGCCACACGAAATAGCTGGACTGGCCGTGGACCGTGGTGTCGTAGCGGCGGGCGAAGTCCCCGCCGCCCGGGCGCTCCACCTTGATGACGCGGGCGCCGAGGTCCGCCAGCTGCCGGGTGGCGTACGGCGCCGCCACCGCCTGCTCCAGGCTGACCACCGTGACCCCCGTCAGGGGAAGACGCTGCACGCCGATGTCTCCTGCCGTCCGGCGGGCCCGTGCGGGCACGCCTGGTGAACCAGCTCTCTCCGGTCAGCTTTCTACGGGCCGTCCCCGCCTCCCGTCAACAGCTCCGCCCCTGCCGCTCACCTGCACCTTCGAACGAGGATCGGCGGTGTCGGCGGTGTCGGCGGGGGCCGTCCGGGTCACCGCACCGGCTGTGCCGGGGCGGGGCGGCTGCGGGAGACCACCCGGCTGCCGCGGCGTCGGCGACCCGCATCCGAGGGGCCGGAGTCCTGTGGACTCCGGCCCCGGTCGGCGGAACGCGGTGCTCAGGCCGCGGCGGCCTCACCCGCGCGGCGGTGCAGCAGGGCGACGATCTCGGTCAGCTGCGCGGCGACCTCGGTGTCGTCGGCGGGATGCGTCGAGCCGAAGCGGCCGGCCGAGCCCGGGATGGACAGCTTGACGTCCTCGACCACCGTGCCGCCGGCGATCCCCACGGACTTGCGGGTCTCGTCGTGCGCCCACACCCCGCCGTACTGGCCGAGGGCGGTACCGGCCACGGCGACCGGCTTGCCGCCGATGGCCCCGGCGCCGTACGGCCGGGACAGCCAGTCGATGGCGTTCTTCAGCACGGCCGGGATGGTGCCGTTGTACTCCGGCGTGAAGATCAGCAGGGCGTCGGCGGCACCGGCGGCCTCGCGCAGCCGGCCGGCGGCGGCCGGGAGGGTGCCCTCGGCGTCGATGTCCTCGTTGTAGAACGGGATCTCGGCGAGCCCCTCGAAGAGCTGCACCTCCGTGCCCTCCGGGGCGAGCTTGACGGCGGCCTCGGCGAGCTGGCGGTTGTGCGAGCCGGCGCGAACGCTGCCGACGAGGGCGAGGATGCGGACGGACATGGGAACTCCTGGGAATCGGGCCTGACGGCGAAGAATGATCCGGACCGGGGTCCGCTTATCTGTACCACCTTAACCGGACCGCGGTCCAGTTTCATTCCCCGATGCTCTACGCTGTCCTCATGTCCGCCGCACCACCGCCCGCCCCGGAGTCCCGGGAGGCCGCCGTCCCGCCGGAGCTGTTGCAGCTCGGCGCCGTCGGCGACCAGGACGAGACCTGTCTGCGCGCCGACGCCGCCCGCAACCGGGCCCGGCTGCTGGACGCCGCCGCCCGGCTGGTGGCGGAGCACGGAGCGGCCGGCGTCACCATGGAGGCGGTGGCCGCCGCGGCCTCGGTCGGCAAGGGCACGGTCTTCCGTCGTTTCGGCGACCGCACCGGCCTGCTGATGGCTCTGCTGGACCACTCCGAGAAGAAGTTCCAGGCCGCCTTCCTGAGCGGTCCGCCGCCGCTCGGCCCGGGCGCTGCGCCCGTCGACCGGCTGCGCGCCTTCGGCTGCGCCCTGCTGCGCCGCACCGGGGACGAACTCGAACTGCAGCTGGCCGCCGACCCCGGCCCGGAGCGCCGCTACGGCAGCCCGCCCCGCCAGTTCCTGCGCGGCCACGTGGCCCTGCTGCTGCGCCAGGCCCTCCCGGGCGAGGAGGCCGAACTCCTCTCGTACACGCTCATGGCGTATCTCGACCCGGCCCAGATCCACCACCTCACCCGGCAGCGCGGGATGCCTCTGGCCCGCCTGGAGGAGGGCTGGCTGGACCTGGTGGCCCGGCTGACCCGCACCCGATCCCCGCACTGACCGGCCGGGGCTCCGCTGCGGACCGGGCGGCGGTCCCGGCGACGGGCCCGTGCCGGCCGGGCGGGAGCCCGCGCGGGCCGGGCGGCCCCCGGTACTGCCCGGGCGGCCCCCGGTACTGCCCGGGCGGCCCCCGGTACTGCCCGGGCGGCCCCCGGTACTGCCCGGGCGGCCCCCGGTACTGCCCGGGCGGGATCCGCGCGCTGACCCGGGCGGGCCGTGACCCTCGGCCGCCGCCCCGCCTCGCGCCGCCCACGCCCGGGCCTGCCCGGCTTTCGTCCGATCCGGACGACAGTGCCCCACCGGACGCCGCGCCGCCGGCTTCTGCCAAGATGCCGTACGTCATGGTGCAGATACCAAGAACGCCCGCCTCCGTGCCCTCTCCCGCACCGCGCGCCGTCCCCACGAGCGCCGATGTGGCCCGCCTGGCCGGCGTCTCGCGCGCGACCGTCTCCTACGTCCTCAACAACGCCAGCGCCGTCCGGATCAGCGAGCCCACCCGCCGCCGGGTCCGCGAGGCGGCCGAGGAACTCGGCTACGTGCCGCACGCCGCCGCCCGCAGTCTGCGCGCCGGACACAGCCGCATGGTCGTGATGCCCGCGCCGACCTTCCCCGTCGGCCCGCTGTACCACCGGTTCCTCGGCGAACTGCAGGGGGCGCTCGGCCGGCTCGACTACACCGTCGTCCAGTACGGCACCGTGGGCCTGCCCGGCGACGAGGCCGCCCGCGTCTGGGCCGAACTGCGCCCGGTCGCCGTACTGGTGCCCGGGCCGGGTCTGGGACCGCAGGGGGTGCAGGTGCTCAAGCGCTCCGGCGCCCGCGCCGTGGTCACCCTGGGCACCGAGCCCGTGGAGGGCGCGCACGCCCTGCTCATGGACCATGAGGCCGTCGGCGACTGCGCGGGCCGTCACCTCTACGACCGCGGGCGCCGCCGGATCGGGGTCGTGGTCCCGCGGGAACCCGGCCTGGGACTGTTCTCGGCACCCCGCGTACGCGGCGTCCGCCGCGCCGTGCACGACTCCGACGCCACCGTGACCGAACTGCCCCTCGGCTACGACGAGCGGGACGCCGAGCGGCTCGCCGCCCGCTGGGACACCCTCGGCCTGGACGCGGTCTTCGCCTACAACGACGAGTACGCCATGCTGCTGTGCCGCGCCCTGCAGGACGCGGGCGTGGCCGTCCCCGGAGGGACGGCCGTGGTGGGCGCCGACGACCTGATGCTCGGGCGACTGCTCCGCCCGCGGCTGAGCACCGTGCACATCGAGCTGCCCTCGGCTCGCGATCTCGCCGAACTGGTCGACCGCGCGGTGCGCGACCCGGGTGCCGCGCCCGAGCGGCACAAGGTGCTGGGCGCGACGCTGGTGCACCGCGAGTCGAGCTGAGCTCCGGACGGCCGGTGCCGCCCGGAGCTCGGCCGACCACCGAGGCCGCCGGCTCCGGGAGGCGCACCGGCTTCCGGAGCCGCCCGGCCTACTGGGCGCCTTCGCGGCCCTCCTGGCCCTCCGCGGCCTGCTGCTCGGCGACCGCCTTGCGGACCTCGTCCATGTCCAGCTTCCGGGCCTGTCCGATGACGTCCGCCAGGGCGGCCTCGGGCAGGGCACCGGGCTGCGCGAACACGGCCACCTGGTCCCGGACGATCATCAGTGTCGGGATCGACTGGATACCGAAGGCCGCGGCCAGTTCCGGCTGCGCCTCGGTGTCCACCTTGCCGAAGACCAGGTCCGGGTTCTCCTCGGCCGCCTTCTCGTACACGGGAGCGAACTGCCGGCACGGCCCGCACCACTCCGCCCAGAAGTCGATCAGGACGAACTCGTTGTCCGTGACCGTCTGGTCGAAGTTCTCCTTGGTGAGCTCCATGGTGCTCATTGGCGTGTTCCCTCTTCCTGAACTCGGGGGCGGGAGCCGTCGGCGCAAACACGGCCGCGCGGCCGGGTATTCCGAGGACGTACCCGTGCTGTCCGGCGCGCGTACCCATGTGGCGAGCGCCGCACACCACCCACCAGACTGACCTCATGACGGAATCGGAATCCCGGACGGACTCCCCGACGGACCCCCTCGCGTACGACGTCGTGGTGGTCGGCGCCGGCCCGGTCGGCGAGAACGTCGCCGACCGCACCCGTGCGGCCGGTCTCACCACCGCGGTCGTGGAGAGCGAACTGGTCGGCGGTGAGTGCTCCTACTGGGCGTGCGTGCCCAGCAAGGCCCTGCTGCGCCCGGTCATCACCCGCGCGGACGCCCGCGGCGTCCCCGGTGTGCGTCAGGCGGTGCAGGGCCCCCTCGACGCGCCCGCCGTCCTCGCCCACCGGGACGAGTACGCCTCCCACTGGAAGGACGACGGCCAGGTCCGGTGGATCGAGGGCACCGGCGCCGACCTGTACCGCGGCCGGGGCAGACTCGCCGGCCCGCGCACGGTGGAGGTGACCGGGCCCGACGGTGAGCGGCGCGTGCTGACCGCCCGGCACGCCGTCGCCCTCTGCACCGGCAGCCGTGCCGCCCTGCCCGGCCTGCCGGGGCTCGCCGACGTACAGCCCTGGACCAGCCGCGAGGCGACCAGCGCCGGGGCCGTGCCCGGCCGGCTGATCGTGGTCGGCGGCGGCGTCGTCGCCGTCGAGATGGCCACCGCCTGGCAGGCCCTCGGCGCCCAGGTCACCCTCCTGGTCCGCGGCGAGGGCCTGCTGCCTCGCATGGAGCCGTTCGCCGGCGAGCTGGTCGCCGAGGCGCTCACCGAGGCCGGCGCCGACCTCCGCACCGGCACCTCGGTCACGTCCGTCCGCCGCGAGAACGGCACGGTCGTCGTCGTCACCGACACCGGCGACCGCTTCGAGGCCGACGAGATCCTCTTCGCCACCGGTCGTGCCCCGCGCACCGACGACGTCGGTCTGGAGACCGTCGGCCTGGAACCCGGCTCCTGGCTGCAGGTCGACGACAGCCTCCGGGTGGACGGCCACGACTGGCTCTACGCGGTCGGTGACGTCAACCACCGCGCACTCCTCACCCACCAGGGCAAGTACCAGGCCCGTATCGCCGGAGCCGCCATCGCCACCCGGGCCACCGGGCAGCCGCTCACCGCCGGGGCCTGGAGCCCGCACACCGCCGGCGCCGACCACGGAGCCGTCCCCCAGGTGGTCTTCAGCGACCCGGAGGCGGCCGCCGTGGGCCTGTCGCTGGCCGAGGCCGAACGGGCCGGCCACCGCGTCCGCGCCGTCGACGTGGACTTCTCCGCCGTGGCCGGCGCCTCCCTGTACAGCGACGGCTACAAGGGCCGGGCCCGCATGGTGGTCGACCTGGAGGACGAGATCCTGCGCGGCGTCACCTTCGTCGGCCCCGGCGTCGGCGAACTCGTCCACTCGGCGACGGTCGCGGTCGTCGGCCAGGTCCCGCTGAGCCGCCTGTGGCACGCGGTCCCCTCGTACCCGACGATCAGCGAGGTGTGGCTGCGGCTGCTCGAGGCGTACCGGGACAGCTGACCGGGCGCGACGCGGACGTCGGCAGGCCGGGCCCGGGACCGCGGCGACCCGCGCCACGCCACTCACCGGGATCCGGGCGCGCGAGGTGATCCTCGGCGAGATCGCCCGCCAGCGTGGCCGGCGGGCGTACCAGGGTGGTGGCACGGCAGCACGGGCCGGCACCCGGAGGGCCCCCCGACGCGGCCGGTGCCCGGCCCCGGGAGGAACCGGGCATCACCACGGGTCCATCGCCGTCCGGATCTCGAGCTCCGGGAAGTCACCCGCCAGCGCGCCCGCGATCCGCAGATGGCTCTGCGCCTCCTGCTGCCGCCCCTGCCTCTGCAGGGTGCGGCCCAGCATCAGCCGGGCGTACTGCTCCACCGGGTCGCGCTCGACGAGTACCCGCAGCTCCGCCTCCGCGCGACGCAGCTGGGCGGAGTGGTAGTAGGCGCGGGCCAGCAGCAGCCGCGGCCCGGTCTGCTCCGGCACCTCCTCGACCAGTCCGGCGAGGACGCTTGCCGCGGCGGCGTGGTCCCGGGCGTCGAAGAACATCTGCGCGCGCTCCCAGCGCTCCGCGGGTGTTCCGTGGCCGTAGTAGGCCGTGGTCGTGGCGCTCGTCGTGGTCATGGGAGACCTCCTTCGGTGGTCCCAACCGGCGCCGACGGTTGAACATTCCACGACATCACCCGGGTGCCGTGCCCGGCCCGGGCCGGATCAGGGTGTGAGGGCGGCGAGTTCGGCGTCGGCGCGCTCGGTCACCACCGCCAGCACCCGGCCGGCCGCCGCGAGGTCCTCCGCGGGGATGCCGGCGTAGATCCGGGCGGAGATCGCGGCCGTCTCGGCCGCCGTGCGCTCCTGCAGGTCGCGGCCGGATTCCGTGGCCGTCAGGTGGGACGCGTCGTCCGCGACCAGCCCGCGGGCGATCAGTTCCGCGACGACCTCCCGGATGTCCTCCGGGCCGGACTTGAGGGCGTCGGCGACCTGGGCGACGAGCGCGCCGCGCTCGACCGGGGCGTCGGCGACGGCGACCAGACGGAGGGCGACGAGCTGCTGGAACGTCGCGCCGTAGCGGCGCAGCACGGTCTCCAGGACGGCTCGGGAGGCGTAGTGGGCGAGGCCGATGGTGCGGCCGTCGGCGATGGGTGCGGAGGTGGTCATGACTGCTCCTTCACGTGCGCGGGCGGATCCAGGGGCGCGTCGAGCAGCGCGGTCAGATCGCGGGTGAACTCCCGCGTCCGCGGCCCGTCGAGACCGCCGAGCGGCTCCAGGAGCTGCTCCAGCAGACCGTGGACCACCTCGATCGCCCGGAGGGTGACCTCGGTGCCCTGCTCGGTGAGCGCCAGCTTCATGGCGCGGGGATCGCGGGGATCCCGGGTGCGCTCCACCAGGCCGGCGGCCTCCAGGGAGCGGGCGAGCTTCGAGACGTAGAGCGGTTCGAGCCCGGTGTGGTCCGCCAGGCGGCGCTGGCTGGGCTGCTCGCCGGTGTGCTGCATCCCGTACAGGGACGCCACCAGCGAGTACTGCGCGTGGGTCAGCCCTAGGGGGGCGACCGCGCGGTCCACCGCGACGCGCCACTTCATCGACAGCCGCCAGACCAGAAAGCCGGGGGTCGGCCCCCCTCGTACCGGACGTGTACTCATGCCCATAGAGTACATGGTTATTATGTCCATGGCTATTATTTTCCTCGTGTACGCGGAGTGCAGGCATGGCGACGTACTGACGCGAGGGACCCGTTCGGGGCTAGGTTGGGCGCCATGAGCAATCTCGATCGCCAGGCGGTCCCCGCCGTGTGCGGCGGCCGGGGCTTCGTCGTGGCGGAGCCCGTGCGGGAACTCCTCAGCCCGCGCCGCGTCCAGCTCGGCGAGTCCACCGAGGTCCGCAGGCTGCTGCCCAACCTGGGCCGCCGTATGGTCGGCGCCTGGTGCTTCGTCGACCACTACGGCCCCGACGACATCGCCGACGAGCCCGGGATGCAGGTGCCTCCGCATCCGCACATGGGCCTGCAGACGGTGAGCTGGCTGCACGACGGCGAGGTCCTGCACCGCGACTCCACCGGCAGTCTGCAGACGATCCGCGCCCGCGAACTCGGCCTGATGACCTCCGGCCGGGCGATCAGCCACTCCGAGGAGAGCCCGCGCCCGCACGCCCGCCTCCTGCACGGCGCCCAGCTGTGGGTCGCTCTCCCGGACGCCCACCGTCACACCGAACCGCACTTCGAGTACCACCCCGACCTGCCGGTCGTCACCGCCCCCGGCCTGACGGCCACGGTCGTCCTCGGCACCCTCGACGGCACGGCCTCGCCCGGCACCACCTACACCCCCCTGACCGGCGCCGACCTCACCCTCACCCACGGTGCGGACGTCCGCCTGCCCCTCGACGCCGACTTCGAGTACGCCGTGCTGTCCATGTCGGGCGAGGCCCGCGTGGACGGCGTCCCGGTGCTGCCGGGCTCCATGCTCTACCTCGGCTGCGGACGCACCGAACTCCCGCTGCGCGCCGAGACGGACGCGGGCCTGATGCTCCTGGGCGGCGAGCCGTTCGAGGAGGAGCTGATCATGTTCTGGAACTGGATCGGCCGTACCCAGCAGGAGATCGAGCAGGCCCGCCGGGACTGGATGGAAGGGACGCGGTTCGGCGAGGTGAAGGGGTACGACGGGGACCCGCTCCCGGCCCCCGGGCTGCCGCGGACACCGCTGAAACCACGGGGGAGGGTCCGTTGAACCCGCAGAGACGACCGGTTCGCCGGTGACGGGCCGGCGACCGGCAACGCGCCTGTGGCTCGGGCCGGTCGCGGCCCTCGCCGCGCTGGTGGTCGTCGTGCTCGGGGGCCTGTATTCCGGCGAGAGCAAGCCGGGCGCGGCGGACGCGCGGATCTGGGCGGCCGTCCACGGCGTGGCCCCGCCGTGGCGGCACCTCGCTCTGGCCACGGACTTCCTGGGGGAGCCCGCGGGAGCGGCGACGCTGGTCGTGGCCACCGTCACCGGCTGCCTGCTGCTCCGGGCTCCTCGCGCAGCGGTGCTCACCGTGGTCGGCACCGGCGCGACCGTGGGGGCGACGACGCTGCTCAAGCCCCTGACGGGACGCACCATCCACGACGGGCACCTGTCCTACCCGAGCGGGCACACCGCCTTCCTCACCGCACTCGCCCTGGTGGTGGCGCTGCTCGTGACCGGCCGGCTCGGCCTCGGCGGGACGGCCGGCACAACACTCGTGCTCGCCGCGGCGCTGGCCGCCGGCGCCGTCATGGGCTGGGCGCAGGTCGCCCTGGGCGCGCACTACCCGACCGACGTGCTCGGCGGCTGGTGCACCGCGCTGGTCGTGATGCCGGCGACCGCGTGGCTGGTCGACCGGATGGCCGACGCCGGTCGGAGCAAACCCCGTTGACGTCACGTCAGTCATGTCATGTCAGTCATGTCGCCTCACGTCACGTCAGTCACGCCCAGCGCCGGAACACGGGCTTCACCGGTCGTCCGGCCAGCCAGGGGGTGGGATCACCGGCGTCCAGAGCCTTCCGGTACACCGCACAGGCCTGGGCCACCACGTCCACGGTGTGATCGATGTCGGCGTCGTCGAGCGCGCTGCTCACCACGAACGACGGGGCCAGCACCCCGCCCGCGAGGAGCCTGCGCAGGAACAGCGTCCGGTACCGCTGCGACGGCCGACGGTTCTCGTCCAGGGTGGCGAAGACCAGGTTGCTGGCCCGGCCCCGGACCACGAGGTGGTCGCCGACGCCCATGGCGGCGGCGGCGTCGCGGACACCGGCGGCCAACCGTTCGCCGAGGGTGTGCAGGCGCGCGGTGACGCCCTCCTCGACGTAGGTGGCGAGCACCGCCATTGCGGCCGCCAGGGAGTGCGTTTCCGCACCGTGCGTGGTGGACAGCAGGAACACCCGGTCGCCGGAGTGACGCAGCCCGCCCCGCTCCATCAGGTCGCGCCGCCCGGCCAGCGCGGAGACGGCGAACCCGTTGCCCAGCGCCTTGCCGAACGTGGAGAGGTCGGGGACGACGCCGTACAGACCCTGCGCACCCGCCTCGGACCACCGGAACCCGGTGATCATCTCGTCGAAGACCAGCACACAGCCGTGCCGGTCGGCCAGTTCACGCAGACCGGTGAGGTACCCGGGCGGCGGCTCGGTGTGGGTGGCGGGTTCGAGGACCAGGCAGGCGACCTCGTCCCGGTACCGGGTGAGCAGCTCCTCCGTGGCGGCCAGGTCCCCGTAGGGGAACCCCACGGTGAGCTCCTCGGTCGCCGCCGGAACACCGGCGGACATCGGCGTGGTGCCGATGAACCAGTCGTCGACGGAGAAGAACGGATGGTCGGCGCAGAGGGCCACCCGCGGGCGCCCGGTGGCGGCGCGGGCGAGGCGCACCGCGGCGGTGGTGGCGTCGGAGCCGTTCTTCGCGAACTTCACCATCTCGGCGGTCGGCACCGTGGCCAGGAAGCGCTCCGCGGCCTCGACCTCCACGACGGACGGCCGGACGAAGTTGCTGCCGCGGCCGAGCTCCCGCCGCACCGCCTCGATCACCCGCGGGTGGGCGTGGCCGAGGCTGACCGACCGCAGGCCGGAGCCGTACTCCACATAGCGGTTGCCGTCGATGTCCCAGACGTGGGCGCCGTGGCCGTGGCTGATGACCGGGGCCAGGTTCTCGGGGTACTGGTCGTCGCCCTTGGCGTACGTGTGCGCGCCCCCGGGGATCAGGGCGTGCAGCCGCTCGTTGGCCTGCCGCGACCGGGGCATGCGGAAATCCTCGCCTGAGTCGTCCACGCCGACTTCACCTCTCCAACAGTTTCAGGACCTCGGCGAGGCCCGGCGCCTCCCGGTCCCGCCGGGACATCGATGTGACCGGCAGCGGCCACGGAACGGCGAGCTCCGGGTCGTCGAACGCGATCGTCACGTCCTCTGCCGGATCGTGCGGGCGGTCGATCCGGTACGAGGTGTCGGCGGTCCCGGTCAGCGCCTGGAAGCCGTGCGCGCAGCCCGCCGGGATGTACAGGGTCGCCTGCGTCTCGTCGGACAGCTCGAAGAAGGCCCGGCCGCGGTACGTCGGCGAGCCCGGCCGCAGGTCCACGACGACGTCGAAGATCTGCCCGTACGAGCACCGCACCAGCTTGGCCTCGCCTGCGCCGGAGCGAAGGTGCAGGCCGCGCAGCACGCCCCGGGCCGAGCGGGACACGCTGTCCTGGACGAAGGCGCCCGGGTCCAGGCCCACCGAGCGGATCACGTCGGCGTCGAAGGTGCGGCAGAAGAAGCCGCGCTCGTCGGTGTACGGCGTCGGCTCGAAGAGGAACGCGCCCGCGATCTGCGGGACTTCGGTCGCTTTCACCGGGCCTCCTGCCGGGTACGGGTGCGGGGGTGTCCGGTCGCCGGAAACAGGGCCGCGGTCAAGGCGGTGAACTGGCCCTGGAGTTGCCGGGCGACGACCAGGTTCCGTTCGGCCAGGGTCCGCCGCAGGCCGGCCGATCCCCGCTCCAGCGCCCGGAACTGCTCGAGGAGCCGGTCGGCGTCGACCTTGCGAGCCGGGTGGCAGTAGGCGTCCAGGCCCATCCGGGCCATGAGCGCGTCGCTCTTCTCCGAATAACTGAGTGCGAGCGTCGGCGTGCCGACCCTCAGCGCACAGATCAGGTTGTGGTACCGGGTCGCCACCACGGTGTCGGCCGCCGCCGTCTCTCTCATAAGGTCGGCCAGCGAGGTCGCCTCGGCGGCGGTGACCAGCGGCGAGTCCACCGCGTCGAGGATCGCGTCGACCACCGGCGCGTCGAGCTCGTCGCCGGTGAGCAGCCGGACCGGCCTGCCGTCCTCGACCAGCGTGCGCACGAAACGGGTCGTCCCGTCGAGGTAGCGCCGGTGGATCTCCTCGGCCCGGGCGCGGTCGTCGTTGCTCCCGTGGAAGTCCATGACGCCGACGCAGACCAGGCCCGGCGGGCCCGGGTGTCCGCTCGGCGGCGGCGTCGGCAGGGCGAACACGAGGTCCGAGTAGACCTCGTCGCGCGCCGTGTCCACGCCCATGGCCCGCATCGCGTCCCGGGACAGGGTGTCCCGGTACGACCGGTACGCGGCCAGCCGTGCCGACCAGCGCACCAGGGCCCGGGTCGGCCGGCTGCCGATGGCCGCGGCGCCCACACCGGCCAGCGCGACCCGGGTGCCGAACAGCCGGCCGGTCGCGCAGAGCAGGAACAGCGAGTACGGGAAGCCCCACGGCCGCAGCGGCAGCGTGGCCTCCAGGGCACCCGTGCCCGGCACGATCACCACGTCGTGCCGGCGCACCCAGGCGGCGGTGCGGACGGCGTCGACGAGTTTGCCCAGACCCTTGGCCGCGATCGCGCCCGCACGTGACGCGGTCCGGTACTCCCCGCGGTACCAGTGCATCCGCGTCGCGGGGATCCGGAACCGGGCGGTGACGGCCTCTGGTCCGCCGCACAACGCGTCCACGACCGCCTCCGGGTGCTCGGCGCGGAGGTACCCGAGCAGGGCCTCGAGGGACCCGTCGTTGCCGAGGTTGCCGGAGCCGAGCAGGCCGAACACCCCCACGCGCACCGGAGTTTCGTCGGCGGCCGTCATGCCTGCCTCCCCTCACGGCCGGCGACGACGGCGTCGACGGAGACGGTGAGCCGGTCCGGGCCGACCGGGGTGCGGTCCTCGACCCGCTCGCCGGCGCCCGGCCGGACCCGGCCGGCCATCCACGCGGCCAGGTGGCGGAAGCAGGCGCGCCGGTCGGCAGGGGACAGCGGCGCCCGCCGGATCGCCGCGGCGAAGCCCCAGACGTACTCGGCGAGCAGCCGGGGCGTCGGGTGCAGCACGCCTGCCCGGCGCGGGTCGAGATTGACGCACCGGGCGCGCTTGGAAGGGTTCGCCCGCTCGGCGCGGGCGGGATGGTCACGGCGGAAGTACAGCAGTTCGGGCACCTGGTGGAAGGGCCCGTGCAGGGTGATCTCGGCGACGAACGTGCGGTCCGCGTGGTGGTAGCTGTCGTGCGGCTTCACCCGGCGCAGCACGTCGGCCCGCATCACCCCGTAGAAATCGTCGCCGCCGGGCTCGAACAGCAGGCTGCGGAAGCGCTCCGGCGCGTACGGCGAGCCGGTGGCGAGCCCGTACTCGTAGGGGACCTTCACCCGGCCGGCACCGTCGACGACCGCCTGGTCGCTGTGCGCGAGGATCACGTCCGGCTGCCCGTCCAGCGCCTCGACGCAGCGCCGCAGCAGGTCCCGGGCGTACAGGTCGTCGTGCGAGGCCCACTTGAACAGCTCGCCGCGGCACTCGGCGAACACGTGGTTGTGGTTCGGCGCGGCGCCGATGTTCCGGGGCAGCCGGAGGTACCGGATGCGCGAGTCCCGTGCGGCGTACCGGCGGCAGATGTCGCGGGTACCGTCGGTCGAGGCGTTGTCGGAGATGACCAGCTCGAAGTCCTCGTAGGTCTGGCCGAGCAGCGCGTCGAGCGCCTCGGCCAGGTACTCCTCGCCGTTGTACACGGGCAGGCCGATGCTCAGCCGGGGTGGGGCGGTCATGGTGTCCTCACTTCGGGAATGGGTTGGGGGGCTGCCTGAGCGGTCTCCGCGGCGGCGCGACGCCCGGTGCGCGGCCCCGAGCTCCCGGCTCCGCCCGGGCGGGGCGGCACGCGCTTCGCCGTACCGGCACCAGGGCCCCGGTAGGGCCGGTGCGCGGCCGTCCGGCCGGCACGCCGGGAGCACGCACCGGCTGCGGTCCCCGGCCGCAGTGCGGCGGGCGTTCCTTCTCCCGGAACATCCATCAGGCACCCCCTCGACGGCGCTCGCGCAGGGCGGAGCGCAGATGCAGCCACCACACGGCCGAGCCGCAGGTGGACGCGGCGGCGACTCCCCAGGCCGAGCCGATCGTGCCGGCGACGACCGCTCCGCCGATCCCGCCGCCGGCATAGCAGGCGGAGGCGAACAGCTGGCAGCGCAGGCTGAGCCGGGCCGCGCCGAGCGCGCGCAGTCCGGCGGCAGCGCCGGTACCGAGGCCGGCGCCCGCGACGCTGAGCGTGGCCGGCACGATCAGCTCCGAGGCGGAGCGCCAGACGTCGCCGAGTACGAACGCCCCCGCCCGGTCCGGCATCAGCAGCAGCGCCGCGCCCCACAGCAGCGCGGCGGCCGCCTGCCCGCCGCCCAGCAGGAGGCAGAACCTGCCCAGCCGGTGCGGGGCCCGCCGCAGCACCCGCGCCGCCTCCGCGACGGTGACCAGCGAAAGGCCCATCAGCACGGCGAGGAACGGACCGAGCAGCAATTCGGCGCCCCGGACCACACCCACCGCGCCGACCCCGACGATCGCGCCCAGCCCGTACGCCCGCAGCTGGCTCGCACCGCTGACGGAGGTGTTCTCGACCAAGTACCGGTAGCCCAGGTCGCGATGCGTGCGGAGCCACTCGCGCGCTCCGGCCGGCCGGGGCCGGATGCCGGACTGCAGGCAGCCGTACGCCGCGGCCACCGCGGCGGACGCGCCCCAGGCGAGCACGAAGGCGGCGACGCTGCCCACGCGGGCCGCCACCACCATGGCCGGGATGAGCGCGACGCCCCAGACGAGGTCGTTGACGAACGCCTTGCGACCGGTGCCCGCGGCGAAGAAGGAGTACCGCCAGGCGTCCTGCAGCAGCAGCCCCGGCAGCATGGCGCCGAGGCACGCGAACGCGAGCCCGACCTGGCCGCCGAGAACCGTCCCGGCCACCAGGCAGCCCGCGCCGACGGCGGCACCGACGCCGAGCGCGGTACCCGACGACCGGGCCACCGCCCCGCGCCAGGAGGCCTCCGGCACGCCGCTGAAACGCACCACCAGCGGGTCGGTGGCCAGCCCGCGCGAGACGCTGAGCACCACGCCGTAGGTCACCCAGGCCAGGCTGAACACGCCGAACGCGGCCAGCCCGAGCGAGCGCGCCACGTAGATCCCCACCGCGAAGTTGGTCAGGCTGGAGGCCGCCTGGTCGGCCAGCCCCCAGGACAGCCGCCCGACCACGGCCCGCCTGGTGGTCCGCCGGGTCTCGCCGCCCGGTGCCGCCGGTGCCGCCGCCTTCTCCCTCTCGGTGGTCATCGGCGTCACGCCTTGATCAGCCCGGCGCCGTGCAGGGCGCCGGCCGCGGCGGCGACGGTCTCGAACGGCAGCCCGGACCGCTCGGCGACGTCCAGCAGACCGTGCGCGCCGTCGGAGAGGCTGAGCACCCAGAGCATGGCCAGCTGGGCCTGCTTCGCGTCACTGCGGCCGCCGAGCGAGTCGTACAGCCCGCGTCTGCCCAGCTGCGGCTCGCCGTAGGGGCTGAGGTTGACGTACCGACGGTTGGCGTCCAGCACCGCGAACGCCTCGCGGCACAGGGCGAGAGTGTCCGCCATCGCCTCCGGGGAGACGAACTCCAGGTCGTCCGCCGAGGTGTGGTACTCGGGGTAGCCGGCGTACGGGGTGCGGCAGAGCGAACCCACGCCGAGATCGAAGCCGGGTGAGCAGAACTGCCGCTCGTCGTAGCCGTACGGAGTGAACTCGGCGACGCGGTGCGGACGTCCGGACGCGTCCAGCACATGCCGCATCACCCGGTCGATCTCCGCGTCGCCGCGTCTGCTCTGCTTGTACGTCAGCCGGCCCCGGTCGCCGGCGCAGGCCAGAACCAGCCCGTGCCTGACCCGTGCCACCCGTTCCGCGTTGCGGGCCAGCCAGGTGATCGCCCCGATGGTGCCGGGCGCGAACAGGAACCGGTAGGTGTACCACGGCGTCCGCTCCGCCAGCGCCCGGGCCAGGAACGCCGCCACCGCGATGCCGGCGAGGTTGTCGTTGGCCAGCGACGGGTGGCAGACGTGGCAGGAGACGATCACCTCGTCGGCGACCTGCCCGGGGACCACATGCTCGGCGTAGGTGAGGTGGCCGTCGGTGAGCGACGAGTCGATACGCACCTCGTACTCGCCGTCCGGCAGCGCGTCCAGGGTCTCCTGGGCCAGGCAGAACCCCCAGTCCGGCGTGTAGTAGCTGGTGCGGTACGGCACCCAGGCCGGATGGTCCGGCAGGGTGTGCAGGTGCCCGCGCAGCTCGGCCAGCGGCATGGTCGCCGAGACCGGCACGCTGTAGCCCAGCACGTGCAGGTTGGATGCGGCGAAGTCGACGACGCGGCGCCCGGCGGCGTCGGCGATGTAGGCGTCCCGGATGTTCCACTCCTGCGGCACCGTCCAGTCGAGCACCTGCGTCCCGGTCGGCACCTCGTGCACCTGCAGCGGGACGTACTCGCCGACGATGTCCAACGTGGCGCGCACACCGTCGCCGGTGATGCTCCGGCACAGCGGGTACAACCGCTCCACCAGCGCGTACATCTCCTCGCCCGCCGTGTTCACCGGCGCCGCCGCAGGGTGGCGTCGACGGTGCCGGCGTCGGAGGCCGCGCGCAGCACGGCCAGCCGGGTGAAGCGCCGCTCGAAGTCCTCCCGGGTCAGCCCGTGCGTCCGGTAGGCGTCGGCGAGTTCGAGCGCGCCCTGCTTGACCGTCCACTCGCAGTCGAACCCGGGCACCGCGGCGCGGAACCGCGAGAAGTCCACCCGGTACGACCGCGGGTCGGCACCGGTCTCGCCGGTGATCACCACCCGCGAGCCGGGCACGGCCGCCGCCACCTGTTCGGCGATCTCGGCGACCGTGACGTTGTTGGTCTCGCTGCCGATGTTGAACGCCCGGTCGTGCACCGCCTCCCGCGGCGCGGTCAGCGCGGCCGTGAAGGCCCGCGCGATGTCGGCGGCGTGCACCAGCGGGCGCCAGGGGGTGCCGTCGGAGAGCACCAGCACCTCACCGGACAGCAGGGCGTGGCCCACCAGGTTGTTCAGCACGATGTCGGCGCGCAGCCGGGGCGAGTGGCCGAAGGCGGTGGCGTTGCGCATGAACACCGGGCTGAAGTCGCCGTCGGACAGCGCGTGCAGATCGTCCTCCACCCGCACCTTGGACTCCGCGTACGGCGTCACCGGGCGCAGCGGGGCGTCCTCGGCCACCAGTCCGCCACCGCCGGCGGCGCCGTAGACCGAGCAGGTCGACGCGTACAGGAAGCGCCGGACCCCGGCGTCGCGGGCCAGCCGGGCCAGTCGCACGGACGCGTGGTGGTTGATGTCGTAGGTGAGCTCCGGCGCCAGCGCGCCCAGCGGGTCGTTGGACAGAGCGGCCAGGTGGATCACGGCGTCCACCCCGGCCACGTGCTCGGCCGTGACGTCGCGCAGGTCCACCCGCGTCCCCGGCGGATCCGCGGGCGCCGGGCCCAGCACGCAGTCGGCGAACAGGCCGGCGTCCAGCCCGACGACCTCGTGCCCGGCTGCCGCGAGCACCGGGGCCATCACGGTGCCCAGGTAGCCCTGGTGTCCGGTCAGCAGTACGCGCAAGGTTCATTCCCCCAGGTCGAGAGTGAGTTTGGTGACGTCGAACGCCTCGGCGTAGCGGGCGTGGCATTCGATGCCGCGGATCCGCGCGAGCCCGAGGAAGGCCTCCCGGTCGTACCAGGGCCGGTGCTGCTGCGAGGGGTAGTGCTCCTGCAGCAGCCGCACCTTCCGCTCGGCGACCTCCGGCGGCAGCGGCTGGTACGCCGCCGGACGGCCGAGATCGCCGTCCCACTTGACGATCTCGTAGCCGAGGACCAGGTGGTCCCGGTACGCGGTGGACACCAGCTTCGCCAGGCCGCGGTGGTCCTGGTGCGCGTCATCGGTGCGCGGGGCCAGCACGAGATCCGGCTCGGTCTGCCCGCGCAGCTCCTCGACCCCGGCCTTGGCCTCGTCCCAGTGCGCGGGCAGCCGGCCGTCAGGCAGCTTGAGCACGGTCAGTCGCAGGTCGGCGCCCGGGCAGAAGGCGGTGAGCGCTGCCTGCTCCTCCCGCTCCCGTTCGCTGCCGCCGCCGGAGAGCACCAGCGCGTCGACGCGGACTCCGGGCCGTGCGAGGCACATCGCCAGCAGTGTGCCGCCGGCGCCGATGGCGATGTCGTCGCAGTGCGCGCCCAGCGCGACGATCCGGTCCAGGCGCCCCGCCCCGAGCCGGATCACGCGGCCCCCGTTCCGGCGCCGTCCCCGCCGCCGGTCGCGTCCGCCGCGGCGGCGCCGTCCCGTTCCCACAGGGCCCACGGGCGGTCGCCCCGGGCGTATGCGGCGTCGAGCGCGGCCCGCTCCTTCACGGTGTCGGTCGGCTTCCAGAAACCGCGGTGCCGGTGCGCCACCAGCCGGCCGCGCTTGGCCAGCCGGGTGCACCCGTCGGCGACCAGGTCCCCGTTCTCCGGGATGTGGTCGAAGACCTCCTGGCGGAGCACGAAGTAGCCGCCGTTCTCCCACAGCGGCAGCTCGGCCACCGGAGTGATGCCCCCCACCAGACCGTCCTCGCCCAGGTCCACGCAGTGGAACGAGGACTGGGGCGGCACCACCATCATCGACGCACCGGCGTCGCGCCGCGCGAACCGGTCGATCATCTCCGGCAGGGGGGCGTCGGTGAGCACATCGGCGTAGTTGGCGAGGAACATCTCGTCGCCGTCCAGGTGGTCCCGCACCCGGCGCAGCCGCTCCCCGATCGGCGACTCGATGCCGGTCTGCACGAACGTGATCGTCCAGGAGGCGATGTCGGTGGACAGCAGCTCGGTCCGCCCGCCCCGCAGCACGAAGTCGTTGGACGTCGTCTCCTCGTAGTTGAGGAAGAAGTCCTTGATGTGGTGAGCCCCGTACCCGAGGCACAGGATGAACTCGGTGTGCCCGAAGTACGCGTAGTAGCGCATGACGTGCCAGATCAGTGGCCGCGGGCCGACCATCGCCATCGGCTTGGGCAGGTCGTCCGAGGCTCCGTTGCGCATCCGCAGCCCGTAACCGCCGCAGAACAGTACGACCTTCATGCTGTGCCCTTTCACGACGCGACCTCGACAATGCTCAGTTCCGGAATGGGAAAGACCAGCCGGCCGCCCCAGCCGTGCACGAAGGAGAGCTGCTCGACCAGCTCGGCCCGCAGGTTCCAGGGGAGGACGAGCACGTAGTCCGGTCGGTCGGCGGCTATCCGCTCGGGCGGCAGGACCGGGATGCGGGTGCCCGGGGTGAACCTGCCGTGCTTGTACGGGTTGCGGTCGACCGTGTAGGGGAGCAGGTCGGGCCGGACGCCGCAGTGGTTGAGCAGGGTGTTGCCCTTGCCCGGGGCGCCGTAGCCGACCACCGTCTCGCCCCGCTCGGCCGCCTCGATGAGGAACCGCAGCAGGTCCCGGCGCACCTTCGCCACCCGGGCGGAGAACTCGGCGTACCCGGACAGCTCCTGCAGCCCGGCGGCCTTCTCCCGGTCCAGCACCTCGGCCACCCGCCGCATCGGCTCGCCGGCCGACTCGGCCGGCCGGGCCCACAGCCGGATCGACCCGCCGTGCGTGGGCAGCAGTTCCACGTCCACGAGCGTGAGTCCGCCGCTCGCCAGGGCTCGCATCGCGGAGGCGACCGTGTAGTACTGGAAGTGCTCGTGGTAGATCGTGTCGTACTGGTTCTCCTCGATCAGGGTCAGCAGGTGCTGCACCTCGATGCAGACCCAGCCGTCGTCGGCGACCAGGGCGCGCAGCCCCCGGGTGAACCCGACCACGTCGGGGATGTGCGCGTACACGTTGTTGGCGACCACTAGGTCGGCCGCGCCGTGCTCGGCACGGACGGCGGCACCGGTGGCCGGGTCCAGGAACTCCGTGAGCGTGGGTACACCGGCGTCCCGCGCCGCGGCACCGACGTTCACCGACGGCTCGATGCCGAGGCAGCGGATGCCGCGGTCCACCACGGACTTCAGCAGGTACCCGTCGTTGCTCGCGACCTCGACCACGAACGCGTCGGTGCCCAGATCCAGCCGCTGTACGGCGTCGGCGACGAAGGTGCGCGCGTGCTCCACCCAGGAGGTCGAGTACGAGGAGAAGTACGCGTACTGCGTGAACGTCTCCTCCGGCGTGATCAGCGGCGGGATCTGCGCCAGCCAGCAGTCGGTGCAGACCCGCAGGTGCAGCGGGTACGCCGGTTCCGGCCGGTCCAGTTGGTCCGCGGCGAGAAAGCTCTCGCACGGCGGGGTCGCCCCGAGGTCGACGACGCTCGCCAGCGCCGCCGATCCGCAGAGTCGGCATCGTGTCATCTGCTGCCCCCATCCCGCTCGCGCGGGTGTCCCCGCCGCGAGCCAGTGCTTGTGTCCCCTGCCGGCGGCGGGCGGTCCCCGCCGCCGGGCCGCCCCGCGATCGCGCCGCGGTACCCGGCCACCAGGCGCTCCAGCCCGACGGCCGGGCTGAAGTCCCGCACGTAGCGGCGCCGGGCCGCCTCGCCCATCTCCCGGTTGCGGTCCGGGTCGGCCGTGATCCGGCGCAGGCAGGACGCGAGCGAGGCGGGCTCGCCCGGCCGGTGCAGCAGCCCGGTCACCCCGTCCTCGACGAGTTCGACGAAGGCGCCGTGCCCGGCCGCGACGGCCGGGACCCCCGCCGCCATCGCCTCCACGACCACCAGTCCGAACGTCTCCAGCCATGTGGACGGGGCCACCACCGCGACCGCACGCGCGACGGCCTGCCGGCACTGCGCCGGGTCGTACAGGCCGACGTACTGCACGTCGTCCCGGCCCGCCGCCCAGGCGGCCACCTCCCGCTCCAGCGGCCCCGCTCCGGCGATCACGAGCGGCACGCCGACACCGCCGCCGGCGGCCATCTCGTCCCACGCGGCCATGAGCAGCCGCACGCCCTTGGTCTCCGCGAGCCGCCCCAGGTGGAGCAGATGCTCGCCGCGACCCGTCCGGCGGGCGCCCGGGTCGGGCACGAAGTTGTGCTTGACCGCCAGCCGCTCGGCCGGCATGCCGGCCCGCACCAGGACGTCACGCTGCGCCGCGGAGATGCAGAAGAACCGCTCCACGCCGGACCACCACCGCCGCCGGTTGACCGACAGGCTGACCGCGAGCGGTACCGTCGCCAGCCGGGAGTTCCGGTAGCAGCCGTGCCGGACGGCGGGCAGCGGCGACGCCCCGACGCACTCGGTGCACGGCCGGCCGTCCCGCTGCAGCGTGCCGGGCGGGCAGACCTGGGTGTAGTTGTGCAGCGTGGCGACGGCGGGCACCCCGGCGTCGGCGCAGGCGGCCAGCACCGCCGGCGACAGGAGCGGGAAGACGTTGTGGACGTGCACCACGTCCGGCCGCTCGGCGCGGAGCCGGGCGGCGAGCTCCGCGCGGACCGCCGGGTTCCACGGCACCAGCAGCGGCAGCGCGGCCTTGCCCGGAAGGGAGCGCGCGGCGATGTCGTCGCTGCGCCGCTCGAACACCCCGACCCGGTGGCCGGCCCCGCGCAGCAGCGCCACCTCCTGGTCGACGACCTTGTTCTCCCCGCTCGGCTGCGCCGATGCGTAGCGGTTGTGTACTACCAGAACGTGAATGCCGTGCATGCTCAGGTCACCTCCGATCTCCGGGCCGGTCGCGGGACCCGCCTTCGTGCGACTTGGGGGGCCGCGAGGGGATCGGCCGCGGCAGGCGCCGCCAGCAGCGAGGCGGCCACGGCCAGATGCAGCAGATACGGCGAGGCGTCGCCCAGCCCGGCCTCGGTGTACGACGCGATCGCGCAGTAGCTGATCAGGAAGATCGCGCAGGCCCTCGACAGCGACGGCGGGCGCAGCAGCGCGACGCCGCCCAGCACGACGACGATCGCCGCCACCAGGGCGACGCCGGTCATCCCCTGCTCGTGGTAGACGGCCAGCCAGCTGTTGTCGATCGGCAGCCCGCCGAACGACTTGTCGCCCAGGCCCGCGCCGAACAGATACTCCGAGGTCGTCCGGGGCGCGGCCAGCAGGGCGTCCCAGACCTTGGCCCGACCGGTGAGGCTGGTGAAGTTCTCCTGGCTCTGGCCGCGCAGGAACCACGCCTGCAGCGCCGAGCCGAACCCCACCGCGGCCACGGCGGCGCACAGCACCGCCCCGACGAAGAACCGGCGGGCCGCGGCGCTGGTCAGGACGAGCGAGCCGATCGCCAGTGCCAGCCCGGCGAGCAGGCCGAGCGTGGCGGTCCGGGTATGGGTGAGCGCGAGCAGGGCGAGCGCCGGCACGATGACGACCGCCGCGCTGCCCCTGTCGGTCCGGCGGCCCAGTACGAGCAGCACCGAAAGCCCGGTGATCACCGCTGCGTACTGTCCGATCTGCGGCGGGGTGAGCGGCCACAACACGCCGACCAGCCGCCCGCCGTAGAGCTCGGGCATGGCCGCTCCCGGGGAGACGACCGCACCGGCAGCCACCGTCCCGAGGACCGCGAAGTACATCCGGATGTGGTGCCGGACGAAGGTCGGGCTGCCGTCCCACCAGCGGCTGAGCAGCCACAGCGTGCCCACGAAGAGAGCCAGCCGGGCACAGCGGAACAGGGCGCCGAAGCCCGACTCCAGGCTCGCGCTGGAGATCACGCTCGGCACCAGCAGAAGGGTGAGCAGGAACAGGAAGGCACCGGCCCGGATGCGCACCCGGAGATTGCCGACCAGCGCCAGCGCGAACGCGGCGACCAGCGCGCCCATGGTGACCATCTGGATGAGGGAGCGGGGCAGCGGGACGATGGTCCTCGCCCCCGCGGAGCCGAGCGTGTTGAGGACCAGCAGTCCCCAGGCCGTCCCGACGAACTTCGGCGCGTGGCCGGTGGCGTTCGGACTCATCTCAGCCACCGTCCCGCGCACGGAAGGTGCTGCCCGCGTCCTGCCGGTACGGAGCGCTCTGCCACTGCCCGAGGCCGAGTGTCCGGCTCGGGTCGTGGGCGACGAAACTCCACGGTCCGACGTAGACGTTGTCGCGCCAGCGGTTGTGCTGCTCGCGGGTGATCGCCTCGGCCACCCGCTCGCCCTGGTACGGCGACCAGTCCGGATAGGTGCCGTAGTTGGACAGCACCGCCATGCGGTCGCACTGCACCGTGCAGCCGACGACGGACTTGTCCAGCACGAAGCGGTTGTCGTGGATGTCCACCCGCTGGGTCTTCCACCGGCAGTCGGCGTAGAGCGGTTCGGTGGCGATCGCCGGCTGTGCGCAGCGATCGGTGTCCCGGACCAGCAGCGTGCAGTCACCGGAGGAGGTGTTGGCCGGGCTGTTGCAGAACCGGTCGGCGTTCTCCCACAGGGTGATCCCGGACCAGTTGTTCTCCAGCAGGTTCCGGTAGATCTCGATCTTGTCGGTGCGGGCGGGGACTCGCGGTTCGCCGCCGGACTCGGACAGGTAGACGGTCGCGAACGGGAAGGTGTCGCCGCGGTCGGCGTGCCTGCGGCCCTCGACCCAGTTGTTCCGCCGGATGGTGTTCTTCCGGACGACCGCGTTGTAGCTGGTCTCGTAGATCAGTGCGGCGCCGTCGTTGGCCTCCAGCACGTTGTCCTCGATGCGGAAGTCGTTGTTGTTGGTGTCCGCCCACAACCCGGTTCCGCGGTTGTCGTGCACCCAGTTGCCGCGCACGTCGGCCCCGTCGACGGCCCAGAACTTGACGCCTCCGGTGCAGCCGCAGCCCGGCCGCCGGCGCTCCCAGTCGCCGGTGTTGTTGCCCGTGATCTCGTTGCCCTCGACGACCAGACCGCTGATCCGGCCGGTGGCCTTGTACGCGTTCATGCCGTACTGGCCGTTGCCGCGCAGGCAGCTGGCGCGCACCCGCTGGCGGGCACCGGCCATCAGCCCGGCCCCGGAGTTGTGCTGGATCGTCGCGTGCTCGATCACCCACCCGTCGGCCGAGTCGTGGTTGACCACGCCCTCGTTGTGCGGAGCGACGAAACCCTGCACGGTCAGGTGGCGGATGGTGACGTCGGGGGCGGCGCCGCCGAACGCGTACTGATTGGTCCTCCGGCCGTCGAGCACGGCGCCCGGTGCACCGAGGTAGCTGTTGCCCTTCTTGGGGACGACCTGGGCGTAGCGGTCCGGCTGGAGCCGGTGTTCGCCCGGCCGCAGCCAGAACGTGGTGTTCGGTGGGCTGCTCCTGGTCTTCGCAGCCAGGTCACCGGGGACCGCGGGGTCGACCGTCACCGCGCCGGCCGGCGCCTTCACCGGTCCGGCCGCCGGCTCGGCGCACACCCGGGCCACGGACCCGGACGACGCGCCCGTCGGGGCCGGCCGCGCGTCCGGCGCGCCGTCACAACCGGTCGCCGCCAGCAGGGCCAGCGCCAGGGGTGCCGCCGGCGAGGCCCGGTGCCGCCACTTGATCCGCACGCGTCCTCCCTAGCCGCGGAACCCGAGAACGGTGGTGAACTCCTCCACGCCGTCGGCGAGACCGGTGCCGACGAGTGTGGTGGAGGGTTCCTTGCGCCCGAAGCCGGCGGAGTACCAGCCCAGTGGCGGGTCGCTCTCGCCGCGGTGCGCCCGCCAGGTCAGCTGCCCGGGCAGGTCGAGCGTCGCGGAGCGGTCCTCGCCGTCCCGGGTCCAGGTGAGCGAGGCCCGGTTCCCCACCAGGTCCGCGGCGATCGCCGGGCCGAGGTGGAACGCCAGGCGCACGGCCCGGGGCGGGCGGTGCCGGCCGCGGACCTCGTCGACCACCCGCAGCTCCCGGTCGCCCGTCAGCTCCACCCGGCGGCGGTGCACCGCGCCCCGGTAGCCGTCGTGCTCGGCGCACCAGCGGGCCGTGCCCCCGCCACGGGCGCCGGAGGCGTCCGCGACCAGGACCCTGCTGCGGGCATGCCGGGTCCACAGGAACGGGCCGCCGGAGACGGACTGGTCGGCGCCGTCCAGCTGCAGGGTGTTGTGGCCGAGGGTCGACCGGAAGTACCGCCGCCACTCCGGCTGCCCGTGATAGCAGAACGTCCCCGGGTCGGCGAGCACATCGACCCCGTCGTGCCGGACCTCCACGGACAGCGCGTCCGCGTGGGCGTGCGCGGCGATGGACAGGAATCCGTGCGGGCCGCCGTCGCAGCGGCACCAGACGTCCGCCGGACCCCGCAGGACGGTCATGCCCGCGTCGGCGAAGTGGGCCGGCCGGCCCGCCGGGCGGGACACCGCCGGTACGGTGCCGTCGGGGGAGTACGGCCGGATGAGCGCGGCCAGCAGCGGGGTGCGCACATCGGTGCCGGTCACCTCCGGCCACCAGGCGAGCCGCCCGAACACGGCGTCCCCGGTGGCCAGCAGCGAGCCCCAGCGGTCGGTGCCGGAGCCGTCCACGACCAGACCGTGCCCGTCGTCCGCGTCCCCCTGGCGCGGCGGACGCAGCCGGCCGTCCACGACCGCCGCGAGCGCGTCGGTCATCCGCAGCAGCACCGGCCGGATCGACGCCGGGACCGGTACGCCCGCGGCATCCGCTTCGGCCACCGCGGCCAGCCCGAGCTCCAGCACCAGCCCGTGGTACTCGGTGGCCAGCTCGCGATTGAGGCCGGAGGCGAAGGTGTTGCCGCGCAGCTGCCGCTCCAGCGACCGCAGCGCGTCGGCTCGCCAGCGCGCCGAGGCGGGGAACCACCCGAACGCGCAGGCCGCGGCGAGCTGCCCGGCGGCCTCGGCGATGACGTGGTTGTTCGCCGAGGATCCCCGGCTGGGGAAGGCGGCCAGCCAGCGCTGGTGGTGCCAGATCTGGTGCAGCGCCACCGGGTTGCCCTCGAACAGCCCGGCCGCACCCGGCCAGCCGTCGAGCAGCCGGCGGATCCACACCCAGGACAGCAGCCGGATCCCCAGTTCGATGCCGCTGGTCCAGTGCACTCCGCGCAGCGGCGCGTTGGCCGCCCACCAGGACCGCAGGTGCCCGGCCACGCGCTCGGCGTACCGCTCGTCCCGGGTGATCGCGTAGGCCGCGGCGAGCACGGTGAGGTACTGGTGCCGGGACAGCTCCCAGATCTGCTTGATGTCCCCGACCACGTCCTCGTTCCGGTACGGCACGTCGAAGGCGTGACCCCACGGGGCCCGGCGCCCGGTCCTCGGGTCGTACCACCAGTCCGGGTCGGCCAGGTCGTCGCGGTCCACCCCGAAGTACTCGGCATGCCCGGCCATCAGCCGGTCCGCCTCGGCGACCAGACGTTTCGCGGCGTCCGGCGGCACCGCGTCGAGCGTCCCGGCGGGCAGTACCGCGGTGAAACCGGCGCCGGCCACGCTCGGGCTCTCCGGCCGCACCGAGCGCCACCGCCGCCTGCGCACCGAGTCGCCCACCCGGCCGCCGACCTCCCGCGGTCCCATCCGGGACAGCCGCCGCAGGTACCAGCGCGGGCTCCCCGCGTGGACCGTCACCGCGCCCCCGCCAGTGTCACCGGCGCTCCGCCGGCCAGGCCGGCCTGCACGGCGAGGGTGGCCGCCGTGGTGGCGACCAGCGAATCCAGCGGCACCGGCATCGGCCCGCCGGTCCGCACGGCCTTGACGAACGCGGCCAGTTCGGCGTTCTGGCCCTTGTCCCGGGCCCTGGGCAGCCGCGAACCCACCCACTGCTTGCGGCGGCCGTCGTAGACAGCGGCACGGACGAAGTCGTCGAGCCGCAGCACCCTGCCGTCCGCGACCATGTCCAGCGTCTCCTTGGGGAAGCCGGGCGCGCCCGTGGTGACGTAGCTGACGGTGGCGGTGGACCCGTCCGGATAGCGCAGCACGACCTGGAGATCCTCGTTGCCCGAGGTACCGACCGCGTACACCGAGACCGGGTCGGCCTCCAGCAGCCAGCTCGCCGTGTCGATGAAGTGCCCGCCCTCGCCGGCGAACCGCGAGCCCTCGGTGCCCTGCCGGAGGTACCAGCTGCCGTGCTCCAGCCGGCCCGCGTTGACCAGGTAGCGCAGGCTCGCCGGCCCGGTCCGGGCGCCGAACCGCCTTCTCGCCTCCTGCAGCAGCGGTGCGAACCGGCGGTTGAAGCCCACCTGCAGCCGGTCGTTGCCGGACTCCTCCACCGCCGCCAGCACACCGGTCAGTTCGTCCTCGGTGAGGGCCAGCGGCTTCTCCACGAACACCGCCTTGCCGGCCAGCAGCGCCCTCCGGGTCAGTTCGGCGTGCGAGCTGTGCCGGGTGACCACGAACACCGCGTCCACGGACTTGTCGCCGAGCACGGCGTCGAGATCCGTGGTCGCCCCGGCGAAGCCGAACTTCCGCTGGGCGTTGGCCGCGGACAGCGCCGTCGTGGTGACGACCGTGGACAGTTCGACGCCGTCGCGCTGCGCCAGGTGCGGCAGCAGCATCGACGTCGCGTAGTTCCCCGCGCCGACGAACGCCAGCCGCACCGGCGCCTCGGCGGACCGGGCCGGGGCGGACGCCCGGCCGCTGCTCCGCTCGACCGCGGGCACCGCCACTGCCGGGGCGGTCCGTGCCCCGGCCGGGGCCTCCGGCTGTTCCGGATACCGGAACAGCACGGCCACGGCCTTGAGTTCGCCGTCCTTCAGACGCTGGTACGTCTCCACGGCGTCGTCGAAGTCGGCGATGCGGGAGACCAGCGGCTCCACGTCGACATGGCCGCGGGCGAGGAGATCGAGGAAACACGCCAGGTTGCGGCGCTCGGTCCAGCGCACGTAGCCGATCGGGTAGTCCCGCCCCTCCAGCTCGTACCCCGGGTCGTAGCGCCCGGGACCGTAGCTGCGGGAGAACCGGACGTCGAGCTCCTTCTCGTAGTACGCGTTCCACGGCAGGTCCAGGCGGCACTTGCCGATGTCGACGACCCGGCCGCGGTCCCGGCTCAACCGGGCGGCCAGCTCGACGGGCTGGTTGCTGCCGCCGCCGGCGGCCAGGTACACCTGGTCCACGCCGTGCCCGTCGGTGACTTCGGCGACGTGGTTCTCCACCGCGGCGGAGCCGGGCTCGCCGCAGGCCGCGGCGCCCAGACGCCCGGCGAGCTCGCAGCGCTCCGGGTCGGGGTCGACCCCGACGACGCGAACCCCGGAGGCCGCCAGCAGCTGCACCACCAGCTGCCCGATCAGCCCGAGGCCGATGACCAGCGCCACGTCGCCGAGCTGCGGCTCGCCCTGGCGGACGCCCTGCAGCGCGATCGACCCGACGGTGCCGAAGGCCGCGTGCCGCGGCGCGAGGCCGTCCGGCACCCGGGCGAAGAGGTTCTTCGGCACCCAGTTCAGCTCGGCGTGCAGCGCGTGCTCGTTGCCGGCGCACGCCACCAGGTCGCCGACCGCCACGTCGTCGATCCCGGTGCCGACCTGCTCGACCACCCCGCACAGCGAATAGCCCAGCGGCGTGTAGGAGTCCAGCTTGCCCATCACCTTGCGGTAGGTGGCGGGCACCCCGTTGGTGGCCACGCTCTGCACCACCTTGGCCACCTGGTCCGGCCGGGAGCGGGCCTTGCCCAGCATCGACATGCCGGCCTCGGACACCTTCATCAGCTCGGTGCCGGTCGATATCAGCGAGTAGGCACTCCTGACCAGCACACCGCCCGGCTTGCACCCCGGCACCGGCACGTCGAGCAGCGCCAGTTCGCCGCTCTTGTAGTTCTGCACAACCTGTTTCACCAAGGTCCCCTTGCTTCTACGCCGTCAGGCCGCCTGCCTCCGGCCGGAGCCGGAGGTCGCGCCGCGATACCAGTACTCGAGGGTCAGCACATGCCACAGATGCTTGGAGAAGTCCCGGTGCCCGGCGGCGTCCTCGGCGGCGAGCCGCTCGAGCGCGTCGCGACGCAGGAACCCGGAGCGGACGAGTTCGCCGTCGTTGATCACCTCGCGCACCAGCGGTGCCAGGTCCCGGCTCATCCAGGCCCGCAGCGGGGCGCTGAACAGGCCCTTGGGCCGGTACACGATCTCCCGGGGAAGGACCGAGGCCGCCGCCTCCTTGAGGACCGCCTTGCCCTGCCGTCCGACGATCTTGCGATCACCGGGCACGGCGAACGCGGCCCTGACCACCTCGACGTCCACGTACGGCACCCGCACCTCGGTCGACGCGGCCATGCTCGACCGGTCCGTGTAGGCGAGGTTCAGGCCCGGCAGGAACATCCGGGCGTCGCCCAGGCACATGCGGTTGACGAAGTCGTCGAGGTCGTTGTCCCGGTAGACGTCCGCATGCTCGGTCAGCACGTCCTCCACCGTCCCGGCCAGGTCCGGATCGACCAGGGAGAGCAGCTCCTCCCGGTCGTACATGGTGTAGCTGCGCCGGAACGCGGTCTCCTCCGGCAGATCGGCGAAGGAGAGGAAACGCTTCGCGAAGCGCACCGACCGGTACCCCCGGCGGGCCGTGGCGACCGGCAGCCGGTCCACGGCCCCGGACAGGCCGCGCCGCAGCGGCCGCGGCACGCGCTGATAGCGCAGCGCCAGCAGGTTGGCCAGGTGCTTGCGGTAGCCGGCGAACAGCTCGTCGGCCCCCATCCCCGACAGCATCACCTTCACCCCGGCCTCCCGGGCGGCCGAGCAGATCAGGAAGGTGTTGATCGCGGCGGGGTCGCCGATCGGCTCGTCCAGGTGGTACGTCATCCGCGGCAGCAGATCGAGCACGTTCGGGGCGATCTCGATCTCCCGCAGGTCGACGCCGAACCGCTCGGCCACCTGCCGGGCGTACCGGAGGTCGTCGGGCATCGCCTCGAACCTGGCGTCCTCGGCGCGGAACCCGATCGTGTAAGCGGAGATCCCGGGCCGGTCGCGGGCCGCCAGCGCGGTCAGGTAGCTGGAGTCCAGCCCGCCGGAGAGGAAGGTCGCCACGGGGACGTCGGAGAGCAGATGGCGCCGGGCCGACTCCTCGACGACGGCGGCGACATCCGGCTGCTCGCCGTCCCGGGCCCGCTCCCGGCCCTCGGCGGCGACGTCCCTCAGGTGCCAGAACCGGCCGCGCTGCACCCGGCCGTCGGGCCGGCACCTCAGCCAGCTCCCCGGCGGCAGCTTCTCCGCCTCGCGGAACGCGCACCGGGAGTCCGGCACCCAGTAGTACAGCAGCGAGGCCACCAGCGCCGCATGGTCCACCTGCAGCGACCCTCCGGTCACGGCGGCGAGCGCCTTGAGCTCGGAGGCGAACACCAGACCCCCGCCGCGCCGGAGCAGGAACAGCGGCTTGATGCCGAGCTGGTCGCGGGCGAGCACCAGGTCACCGGTCCGCTCGTCGAACACCCCGAACGCGAACATGCCGCGCAGCCGGTGCAGGCAGTCCGTGCCCCAGCGGCGCCAGGCCTCCAGCAGCACCTCGGTGTCGGAGGTTCCGCGGAAGCGCACGCCGGCGGCCGCCAGTTCGGCACGGAGCTCGGGGGCGTTGTACAGCTCGCCGTTGTACGTCAGGGCGAGGCCGTCGGAGACCATCGGCTGGGCGCCGGTCCCGGACAGGTCGATGACGGCCAGCCGGCGGTGCCCGAGGTGGACCTCGCCGTCACCGGTGCGGTGGCTGTACCGGCCCGCCCCGTCCGGACCGCGGTGGGCGAGGGTGTCGGTGAGCCGGTCGGTCACGGCCTTCCCGTCCGGCCACCGGTACGTGCCTGCGATGCCACACATGTCCTACCGTGCCTCCTGGTCGCTGTCCGGGACCCGTGCCGCCCACGTCGGCAGCCGCTGCGGTGGTGGCCGGCCCTCCCTCACCGCCTGAACGGCGTGGGAGGTACTCCCACCGTTCCGCCGGGCCGGGGGCTCGCTCCGGCCGCGCAGCGCGGTGTGCAGTCCGTCCCACAGCGTGCCGTCGGTCCGGTCCCGCGGATCGGGGTCGACCAGCACCACGCCGATCACCGGAATGCGCTGGTCCGCTAGCTGCCGCGCCACGGTGTGCAGCCATGCGGCGCTGCTGTGCCCGGCGCGCACGACGAGCACGGTCCGAGTGCCGAGGTGGCGGAGATCGGTCCACGGCGTGCCGGGCGCCACCGAGCCGACGCCGAGCAGGCGCCCCTGATGCGGCCCGTCCGTGGCACGCTCGCCGCCGACCACGGTCGGATCCCCCGGCTCCGGCCGACGGTCGGCGAGCTGCGCTCCGGGCAGACCGTCGGCGACGACCACCGGCCCCTCCGCCGCCATCGCCCTGGCGAGGTCCAGGGCGATCGCACCCGTCGTGCGCGCGCAGCCCAGTTCCAGCAGCGACACCGGTTCCGCGGAGCCGCGGACGGTGCGGGCCAGCGACGCGGTGAGCCTCGTCCGTGCCGCCCGGATCCGCCGGCGCCGCCACAGCCCGCCCGGCCGGCCGGGCAGTTCCGCGATGACCGAGGCGCCGAGGTTCCCGGCGATGTCCCGGCGCAGCACGGGGCGGTCCGCCACCACCGTGCCGACCGTGGCGACCGCGAGCCCGAGGACGAGCCCGAGGGCGAGCCCGATCGCGGCGTTGGTGGCAGCTGCCCCGGGCAGGGACTGCTGTACGGCGCGCGGTGCGTCCACGATCTGTGTGCCGGCGACGAGCCTGGGCGTGCCGATCCGGGCCTCCGCGGCGCGCTGGCCGAAATCGGCGATCCGCGAGGTGAGTTCGGCGCGGCGGGCGAAGAGCGACTCCAGGTTCGCCGACGCCTCCGGCCCGCTCTCCGGCGATCCGTCCTCGATCGCCTTGTTGACCCGGGCGAGTTCGTCCTGCATCCGGTCACGCTGATCGAGCAGGGCCTCGGCGTCGGCGTCCGCGGCCTCCTGCAGCCGCCTGACATGGTCCGCGACGAACGCGTCGGCCAGGGCCCCGGCTCGGGCCACCGCTTCCGCGTCGCTGTCGCCCGTCACGGTGATCTGCAGCAGGTTGTTGGTCAGGCCGGCACCGCTGTAGTCCGGCATGAAGTCCTCCGGCTTCTCCGCGGAGCCGAGGGACTCCAGGGCCGCAGCGGCGATCCGCGTGGTCTGCAGCAGCGCGGCATCGGTGCGGATCAGCGTTCCGGGGTCGTTCGGCTGGTCCTCCTGGTGCGCGACCAGCACCTTGGCCACCGCGGTCGGCGGTGGCGGCAGCAGCAGGGCCACCGCCACGCCGGCGAGCAGTCCGAGCAGTGCCGCGGAGCACCAGAGGCGGCGTCGTCTGCGCACGGCAACGACCAGCGCCTGCAGGTCCAGCAGTGGAGCGGCGGGGGACGACTCCGACGTCGTGCTCGTCGTCACCCGGAACCTCCCGTCGCGTCGCCGCCGACCGCGAGCGCCTGCGGGCCGTGCTCCGGGGGACGGCGGGCGGACCGTGCCGGTGGGGCCGGGACCGGGTCGGCGACGACGATGCCGACGACCCGGTGCCCGGCGTCCCCGCAGGCCTCGGCAATGCCGCCGAGCTCGTCCGCGGTCCGACTGCCCGCGCCGAACACGACCAGGGCCCCGGACTCGGCGTCGCGGTCCGGCACCACCGGCCGGGACGCCGCAACTCCCACCACCCGCAGCTGCGGGTCGCTCCCGGCCTCGGCGACGAGCTGTCCGGCGGCCCGGCGGGCGGTCTCGTCGCCCTCCGGGACGACGACCAGCAGTTCCCCGGAGGCCGGCAGCTCCTCCCGGAGACGAGCGCACACCCGCCGGTACCGGATCCTCCGGCCGGCCTCGTCGCCGGACGCCTGCGGAGCGGGCAGGTCCCACCGGACGTCGGCGCCCAGCAGCCGGCGGATCCGGGCTCGCGAGCCACGGACTCCCGGCCGGTGCGCGGGCCGTTCGGCCGGTACGTCGACGGTACCCAGCAGCGGGGAGCCCGCCGCCGCGGTGATCTCTCGTTCGGTGCGCAGCCGGCGGCTCGTCCGGGCGGCGGTGAGATGGCCGACGACCGCGAGCAGGAAGAACAGCAGGGCCCCGCCGGCGGTGAGCTGCGTCGTCGTCGGCGGTGTCTCGCCGGACGGCCGGGCGGCCGGACCCATGACGATCATGTCGGCCCCGGCGGCGGCCGGGTCGGCCTCGTCCAGCTTGTCCATGGCCTCCTGCAGCGTGGTGCGCAGCTTCGCGAGCTCGGTGCGGGCCTGCACGCTCTCCACGGTCCGTCCCGGATCGGCCGCATCGGCCAGGTCGGTGATGCGGCGGCTGGCCTGCACCACCATCTTCCGCAGCTCCTCGGGCCGCGCCGCCGCCCCGGAGCCGGTGTCGTCGCCCGCGATCCCCGCGGCGAAGGTGACGAACTGCTGGGCCACCTGGTCGGCGAGCTGCTGCGCGCGCTCCGGGGTGCCGGCCGTGCCCGAGATCTCGATGATGTTCCCGTCGGCGGCCCGGGCGTTCACCCGGTCCCGCAGTTCGGCGCCGCTCACCCCGCTCCAGCCGAGCGTCGCCGCCGCGCGGTCGACCACCACCGAACTGGTCGCGATCTCCTTCTGGGTCAGCAGCTCGCGCTCCCCCCACGCTCCCGGCAGCAGTACCGACGCCGACGTCGTGTAGCGCGGCGGGAACAGCAGGGAGGTGCCGTAGCCGAGGAGCGCGCCCAGCACGGCGACGACGGCGAGCAGCCGCCGGCGCCGACGGACGATCCGTCCGATCGTGGCCAGGCGTATCGTGTCGTCGCTCAACGGCGCGGCCACCTTCCCGCCCGGTCCGGTGCGTCGGCCGGCACCGGAGCGCGGTCACGGCAGGCAGCGGCGTAGGCGGCGAGCAGCGACGCCTGCGAGTTCCGCCAGGACAGCGGCCCGCTGATCCGCTCCCGGCCGACCCTGCCCATCCGGGCCCGTTTCTCCGGATCGTCCAGCAGCCGCGCGATGAGCCCGGCGAACTCGGTCTCGTCGTTCGCGGACGCGTAGACGGCGGCGTCACCGGCGGAGACCCGCGCCTCGCGGAGGTCGAAGGAGACGACGGGCCGGCCCATCACCATGTACTCCAGGACCTTGTTCATGGTCGACACGTCGTTGAGCGGATTGTGCGGGTCGGGGGCGAGGCACACGTCCGCGGTGGACAGGTAGCGCACCAGGTCGGCGTCCGGGATGCGGCCGGTGAACTGCACCTGCTCCGAGAGCCCGAGCCGCCGGGACAGCTCCACCATGGCGTCGAAGGTGTCACCGGCGCCCACGAACACCGCGTGCCAGTCGGTCCGCCCCTGCTCGTCGCGCAGCTTCGCGAGGGCGCGCAAGGCGTAGTCGACCCCGTCCTGCGGGCCCATGACGCCGAGGTAGCACAGCAGATGGGGCTTGCCGCGCTTCAGCTCCGGCTCGGGCGGTACGGGGTGGAACCGGTCGACGTCGGGCGCGCTGCGCACCACGAAGACGTCCGCCGGCCGCCGGCCGCCCCGGCGCACCGCGACGTCCCGGTAGCTCTCGTTGGTGGCGAGCACGACGTCCGCGGCCCGGTAGGTCAGCCGCTCCAGCGCGCACACGGCGCGGTAGAGCAGGTCCCGGCCGCGGCCGAACCGGGAGAGGTACAGCTCGGGCACCAGGTCGTGCTGGTCGAAGACGAACCGCGCGCCGCGCCGCTTCAGCCACAGCGCCGGCAGGAACAGCAGGTCGGGCGGGTTGCAGGCGTGGACCACGTCGACCGGGCCGACCTTGCGGGCCAGCCGGACCGTGTGCCACAGCGCCGATCCGTACTCCCGCAGATAGCCGGCCGGCCCTCCGGTGGCCGCGCGCAGCGGGTAGCGGTGGATCCGTACCCCGTCGATCTCCGCCTCCGGCTCCGTGTCCCGTCTGCTCCCCCGGGGGCAGATGACGTGCACCGTCCAGCCCGCGTCGCGCAGCGTCGTGCACTCCTGCCACACCCGCCGGTCGAAGGGCACCGACAGGTTCTCGACCAGGATCAGTGCGCGCCGGCCCGGCCGGTCGCCGCCGGCCGTGTCACCGGACGGAGTGTCAGCAGACGATGTGCTGCCGGACGACGTGCTGCCGGACGATGTGTCACCAAGCAAGGCCCAGATATCCCGGTTCGGCCCGGCGCGCCTCGGCGTCGGGAAGGCGGACGAGGTCGACGATCACCGGACCGTCGCCATGGGGCAGCGCCGACAGCACGGCCGGATCCCTGGTCCCGACCAGGCACACCTCCGCGTGCTCGAGCACCTCGTCGACGGAGTCCGCGAGCAGTTGCGCGAGGTGCGGCAGCCGGGTCTCGATGTAGTCGCGGTTCGCGCCGAGCAGCCGGGACAGGCTCACGTTGGCGTCGTAGATCCTGAGGTCGTAGCCCTTGCCGAAGAGCCTCTCCGCCAGCTCGACGAGCGGGCTCTCGCGGAGGTCGTCGGTGCCGGGCTTGAAGGACAGCCCGAACAGGCCCGCCCGGCGCTTGCCGGTGCGTTCGACCAGCTCCACCGCGCGCTGCAGATGGTCGGAGTTGGAGGGCAGCACATGGGAGAGGATGGGCACCGAGACGTCGGCCCGCTGCGCCGCGTGGACCAGGCTGCGCAGGTCCTTGGGCAGGCAGGAACCGCCGAAGGCGAAGCCGGGACGCAGGTAGGCGGGGCTGATGTTCAGCTTGCGGTCGGCCAGGAACACGTCCATCACCTGGTGCGAGTCCACCCCGAGCGCCTGGCACACCGCGCCCAGCTCGTTCGCGAAGCCGATCTTGAGCCCGTGGAACGCGTTGTCCGCGTACTTGATCGCCTCGGCCGTCGGGACCGGCACCCGGAACACCTCGCCGGGCACTCCGTCGTACAGCGCCGCCACCACGTCGCCGCTCGCCGCGTCGAGCTCGCCGATGACGGTCTTCGGCGGGTCGAAGAAGTCCCGCACGCTCGTGCCCTCGCGCAGGAACTCCGGGTTGACCGCGACCCCGACGTCCACCCCGGCCGTGCCGCCGACGTACTTCTCCAGGATCGGCACCAGCAGGTTCAGGCAGGTGCCCGGGAGCATGGTGCTGCGGAACACGACGGTGTGCCGCCCGCCGCGTCCCTCGCGGTCCGCCAGTGCGGCGCCGATCTGCTCGGTGACCCTTTCCAAGTACGTGGTGCACAGGCTGCCGTTGGGCTCCGACGGCGTGCCCACGCAGACCAGCGACACCTCGCTGCCCAGGACCGCCTCGCGGACGTCGCCGGTGGCGCGTAACGCCCCGGTCCGCACGACCTCGGCGACGAGCTCGCCGATCCGCTCCTCGACCACCGGGGCCTTGCCGTCGTTGACCAGGTCGACCTTCACCTGGTTCACGTCCACCCCGATGACCTCGTGACCCATGCCGGCCAGGCACGCGGCCGACACGCAGCCCACGTAGCCGAGTCCGAAAACGCTGACCCTCATGACCCGTTCCTCCCCCCAGGCAGGCCCTCCCGGCCTGCGGTCCGTACGCCGGCGGGACCGCCGGGCAGCGGCTCCCCGCGCATCAGTAGGCCCCCTGCCCGTGGAGCACCGCACGCAGCGTCTTCCACAAGATCACCGTGTCCAGGGCGAGTGACCAGTCCTCCACGTACCGCAGGTCCAGCCGGACCGCCTCCTCCCACGACAGGTCGCTGCGTCCGCTGATCTGCCACAGGCCGGTGAGTCCGGGCTTGACCAGCAGCCGCCGCCGGATGTCCGGGCCGTAGGCGGCGCACTCCTCCGGTAACGGAGGCCGTGGCCCGACGAGCGACATCGATCCGGTGAGCACGTTGAAGAGCTGCGGGAGCTCGTCGATCGAGTACCGGCGCAGCACCGCTCCCACCCGGGTCACCCGCGGATCCCGGCGGAGCTTGAACAGCAGCCCGGCCCCCTCGTTGCGGTGCGCCAGTTCGGCGCGTGCCCGGTCGGCCCCGGCGACCATGGTGCGGAACTTGAGAATGGTGAACTCGCGGCCGTCCTTGCCGACCCTGCGCTGGCGGTAGAACGCCCCGCCCCGGCTGTCCATCAGCACCAGCAGCCCGACGACCACCATGAGCGGCGCGAACAGCATCAGCAGGACCGCCGCACCCATCCGGTCGACGACCTCCTTGACCGCCCGGCGGCCCCCGGTGAAGGCCGGCATGCTGACCCGCAGCAGCGGGATCCCGAGCACCGCGTCGACGTGCAGCCGGGGGCCGGCCACCTCCATCAGCACGGGGGCCACCACCATCTCGGCGTCGCTGCCCTCGAGGTTCCAGGCCAGCCGCTGCAGGCGGTCCGGTGACCAGTGCGGATCAGGAGTGACCGCGACGACCCGGTAGCCGTCGCGGCGGACGTGCTGGGCGACGTCGGTCAGCCGGCCGACGACCGGCACTCCGTCCACATGGTCACCGCCGGGTTCGTGGACCTCCGTCGTGCACACCGCTTCCACCCGCCAGCCGAGATGCGGGTACCTGCGGGTCCGGGAGATCAGGTCGCGCAGCGTGGCAGGACTCCCGGCGGCGAGCACCGGTCGCAGGCACCGTCCTTCCTTGCGCTGTCTGTGCAGCCAGAGGCGCAGCAGATAGCGCTCGGTCATGGTGACCAGCGCGATCGCCGGGATCGCGACGAAGATCCAGAGTTTGATATTGCTCGAGGTGAGGGCGATCCCGCCGAGCGCCAGGACGACGACCGCCATGAACAGTGCGCGTCCGAGCCGGCGGAATTCCTCCGCACCCTGACCGAGCACGCCCGGAGCCCATGACCGGCTCACCGCGAGCGCCGCCAGCACCAACAACTCGGTGCCGAAGGCGAGAATTCCCCACTTCTCGTGCCAGTTGGCCGCGTCCCGCGTTCCGAAGAAGTTTCCGATCGCCGCCACCACGAAGGCGGTGGCCGCGGTATCGCTGATGACCACGGTACGGCGGTACCGCTGTTCCCAGTCGATCGCGGGCCGGCCGATCACCCCGTTCGGCAGACGCCCGCGCGTGGACGGAAACGGCCCGACTAATCCCCCTTGCCGCACAGAACCCCCCAGGTCCCACTGGTTCGACGTGCTCGCCCAACACTGTTCCTCCCCCCGGGAGGCCCCCGCCCCCGGAACTGTCCCTCCCCTTCCGGAAGCCCGCCGCGCATGACGAACCGGCTGTTTCGGAGATGCTGGAACCATCCACCCCGGCTGTGGCGGACTCGCATGTCCTGCCGGACTCTCGTGGTGCGCGGGAACCCTGCGAAAACCCGGGTGCTCCCCGCACCCAGGGCCCTCTTCCTTCGGGCTCCGAGAAATCGATCACCCCGACGCCTGTCGCCGGGGACGCGACTGCTGGCTTTCCGTGGCGCCGGACCTAGAGATCATTAATGGTCGCTTCGTGTTCGACCATGTGAAGCACGGGTCAATCTAGACCATCGGGGCCAGAATGAAGAGAGGATGTGTGGAATTTGTGCGCAAGCTTTGAGACGAGATCGACCGACCGGTTACCGCCTGCGGGTGACTCGATGTCACCGCACTCCCGGCAGCTCGTCCGGCCCCGGGCGCGGCTCTGCTCGGCGTGGCCGATGAGCCCCAACGGGCGGTCCACCGTGCCCGGTTCGGCCTCGCCCTCCCGCTGTCCGTGCACTACGGAGTGCCGCCGGATGCCGTGGCGGCGGGGCGACCGACCCGGTGGGCGGAGCGCCGGAGGCCGCGGTGGCCGATGCGTCGCGCAGGTCTCCGGGGGGTGTGGTCCGGCGGCGCGGACGCCTCTCTCCTCGAGTGGTGAGCAGCCGGCGGGTAGCCGAATCTCGTTCCTCCCGGCTCTCCGGCGTCCCGCCCGGGGATCACCCTGGTCGCCGGCAGCCGCGGGCGGTTCCTCACGCACGGCCCTCCGGAGGCGTGGCGGCTGCCCGCCGGTCCGGGTCGGGCAGGCGCTGCTCGGTCCAGATCACCTTGCCGCCCGCCGTGTATCTGGTCCCCCAGCGTTCGGTGGTCTGGGACACCAGGAACAGCCCGCGCCCGCCCTCGTCGGTGGTGGCCGCCTGCCGCAGGTGCGGGGCGGTGCTGCTGCCGTCGGACACCTCGCAGACGAGGGTGCTGTTGTACAGCAGCCGGACGTGGATCGGCTCGGATCCGTGGCGGATCGCATTGGTGAGGAGTTCGCTGAGCATCAGTTCGGTGGTGAAGCCGAGGTCCTCCTCCAGTTCCCACGCCCGCAGTTGCCTCAGACACGCGGCCCGGAGGTCGGCGACGGCCGCGGGGTCGGCGGGCACGTCCCAGTCGGCGACCCGGGAGGGATCCAGCCGGTGGGTGCGGACCGTCATGAGCGCGACGTCGTCTCTGCGGTGCGGGGGCAGCAGGGCATCGATCAGGGCCTGGCAGGTCTCGTCCGGCGTCCGGTCCCCGTGGCCGGAGAGAGTGTCGCGCAGCAGACGGAGCCCGGTGCCGAGGTCACGGTCACGGTGTTCGACCAGGCCGTCCGTGTACAGGACGAGTTGGCTTCCCGCGGGCAGCTCCAGCTCGAAGGTCTCGATGGGCAGGCCGCCGAGCCCGAGCGGCGGTGCGGGCGGCACGTCGGGGGAGTACACCGTCCCGTCGGGCAGGAGCACCGTCGGGGCGAGATGCCCGGCCCGGGACATGGTGCAGCGCCCGGAGACCGGGTCGTAGACCGCGTAGAGGCAGGTGGCCCCGGTGATGCCCGGGCCGTCCGAGTCCCCTTCCCGGGCCTCGTCGTGGTCGGTGCGGGTGACCAGCTCGTCGAGGTGCCACAGGAGTTCGTCGGGCGGCAGGTCGAGGTTGGAGAAGTTGTGCACGGCGGTGCGCAGGCGGCCCATGGTGGCGGCGGCGTGCAGCCCGTGGCCGACGACGTCACCGACGACCAGGGCGACGCGGGCCCCGGGCAGCCGGATGACGTCGAACCAGTCCCCGCCCACTCCGGCCTGTGCGGGCAGGTAGCGGTAGGCGGTGTCCACCGCGCTCTGTTCGGGCAGTGCGCGGGGCAGCAGACTGCGCTGCAGTGCCACGGCCATGGTGTGTTCCCGGGTGAACCGACGGGCGTTGTCGATGGCGACGGCGGCCCGTGCGGTCAGCTCGTCGGCGAAGGAGAGGTCCTCCTCGTCGAACGGATCATGCCGTTCCTGCCGCCAGAAGTTGGCCATCCCCAGGACGACGCCACGCGCCTGCAGGGGGGCCGCGATCAGCGAGTGGATACCGTACGCCAGGGCCATGCGCGCGCCCTCGGGATCCTGTGCGCGCCAGCTGTGAGCGACGGTCAGATCCGGCTCCAGCACCGCGTGGCCGCGGTCCAGAGCCGCCGCCATCGGTGTGCTGGGGTCGGTGAATCTGATCAGATCGCCCGTCGGCTGGAGAGGCGGGTCCGCACGGGTGCCGCTCACCGCCACGCGGCGCATCTCGGTGTGGGAGCCCGTGGGCTCCTCGCCGTGCAGTACCGGGTCCAGCAGCTCCACCGTGACGAAGTCCGCGAAGCGGGGGACCGCGACCTGCGACAGTTCCTTCGCCGTCTGCGCCACGTCCAGTGTGGTGCCGACCTGACCTCCGGCGTCGTACAGCATCCGCAGGCGTTCCCTGGCCGCTTCGGCGGTCCCGGACAGCGCCCGCAGGTCGGTGGTGTCCCGAACGGTCGCGACGGTGCCCACGGGGCCGCCGTGGGGAGCGGTGGGCCGTGTGTTGACGGCCAGCAGAAGATCCCCGGCCATGTGCACCTCGTCGGTCACGGTGCGCGCCGCGGCCAGCAGCTCGGCGAGGTCCGCGTCCATACCGAGATCCCTGACGTGGCGTCCCTCCGCGTCCGCCGGGAGTCCGAGCAGCCGGCGCGCCTCGTCGTTGGCCAGCATCAGCCGGCCTTCGCCCGAGATGATGAGCACACCCTCGCGGACGGCGTGCAGTACCGCGTGATGGTGCTCGTACATCCTGGTCATCTCGGCCGGTCCGAGCCCGTGCGTCTGCTGCCGCAGCCGCCTGCTCACCAGCGCGGAGCTGCCGGTGGCGAGGGCCAGCGCGATGGCGCCGGAGCCCAGGAGGACCGGCAGCCGGCCGGTCACCTCGTCCCCCACGCTCGCGATCCGCAGCCCGGCCCCGACGAGTCCCACCACCGTACCCCCGGCGTCGGTGACCGGGACGACCGCTCGCGCCGCGTCGTTCGGCTCCCCCGTGAAGATCTCGGTGAAGGACTCACCGGCGGCTGCCCGTTCCACGTCCTCGGCGGTCTCCCCGATCAGCGCGGGATCGGTGTCGGCGGCCCGGGTCCCGTCCGGCTCCATGACGCTGACGAAATCCACCCCCGCCCGCTGCCCCGCCTCCCGCACGTACGGCTGCAGCGCGGCGGTCGGATCGTCCGACCTCAGTGCGGACACGGTGCCGGGAGCGTTCGCGAAGGACGCCGCGGCGGCGAGCGACCGTTCACGGGCGGAGCTCTCGCCGGTGGACCTCGCCTGGAACGTCAGCGCGGTCACCGCGGCGGCGACCAGCAGCGCCGCCACCACGAACTGCAACAGGAACACCTGACCGGCGACGGTACGCGCCCCCGCCGGGAGACGAGACCTCCGCCCCGGCGGACGTGGTGACCCGCGCCCGGGAACTCCGTTCATGCACCATTCCTAGCGTCGGCACACCCTGACCGAGCAGCGGCGTGCCGGACCACCCGGCGCCCCGCCCCGAACGGAGGGAACGAGCGCCGACACGGGTGCCGGACGGGCGCGGGGCATCCCGCCGGACCGGCGATCGGCACTCCGGCGTCGCAGGCCGACCGGGTGCGCGGCACGAGGGGCATGCTGCCCGTGCCGCCGCGCCGACGCGTTCCCGTACCGCACCGAGGGCGTACCGGCAGTGGTGCCGGTACCGGCTCCGGTGGTCCCCGCACCTCCCGGGTCCGTGGCCGGCGGGCCCGCGCCGTCCGGCGCCCGGCCGGCCTGCCTGGCGGCGGGCTCCGACCTGTAAGAAGCTGGAGGAGAGGGGCGACGGCGACCGAGGGCCAGCTCATGAGCGGACAGGACTCACCGCACGCGAGCGGTCCGCGTCCGCCCCGCGAACCGCACGGACAGCGCGGGCCGAACCCGCTCAGGCGCCCGTCCGACAGGTTCGAGGAGTGGTTCCGCCGCGCCCTGTACCTCGTCCTCGTCCTCGGCCTGCCCGCCGCCGCGCTCGGCGCGGGGCAGAACGCGTACGAGTCGTCGATGCGCACCGCGCAGTCCCAGGCGGCGGAGCGGCAGGAGGTCACCGCGCGGCTGACCTCCCAAGCCGGGGACGGCGGCAGAGGGGCGCAGCAGCCCGCGGAGGTCCGCTGGACCGACGCGCACGGAACCGTGCGGACCGGTACCGCCGTGGTGGAGGCGGGAACGGACAAGGGCGCCTCCGTGCAGGTGTGGGTGGACCGGCAGGGCACGGTGACCGGCCCGCCGATGACCGCCTCGGAGGCGCGGACCGCCGGCTGGTTCACGGGCGGGATGGCTGCGATCGGCGTGGTCGCCGGGGTGCACGCGGCGCGCTCGGGCGTGCGTCTGGTGCTCGACCGGAGGCGGTACGCGCAGTGGGAGGCCGAATGGGACCGGGTGGAGCCGCTGTGGTCCGCGCGTTTCGGCCGGTGACCGGGGGGACACCAGCGCTCACCGGGTGAGGGGCCCGGGCACGACAGTCCCGGCCCATGACACCGGCACGACCGGCGAGGCGCTCCTGCTCACCCGCCCGTTCGCCGAGGGCGTGCGCGTCCGGCGGTGCCCGCCCGCCCCGCAGACGGGGCGGCGGCGCCCCGGCCGCTACCGGACGAGGCCGTGATCGCCGCACTGCACGACGAAGCGCCCGACGCCGCGGAGACCGGCCGGCCGCAGGTCTTCGCCCGGTACGACGGCCTCGTAGCCCTCACCGGCAGCCCGGTGCGCCAAGACCCCGCCGCCGTGCTCGGGCCGCCGCCGCGGCCGGCCGTCTCCTCGGCGCCGCCGGGCTGCGTGAGACCGACCGGTTGCGTGCCGCGCCGGCGAGCAGGTGGTACGCCCTCCGCGGCCATCCGCAGGCGCTCGACGGTGACCTCGTGGCCGCCGCCCCGGCGTACGCGGAGGCCGCCCGCCGTGCCACGGGGCCGCCGCGCGCGACCACCTGGTCCGCCAGTCCGTGCGGGCGCGGGCCGGTGACTGATTCACCGCCGGCGGAGGCCGCGCGTCCGGGGTGCCCGCCGACGCGCCGTCACCGGGTTCCGCAGCCAGAATGGAGCCAGAGCAGACCGGGGTGCGGTCCGGGACCGCAGGACCCGGAGTGAGGAGGGCAGCGATGTCCCACACGGCCGAGTGGAAGCTCCGGCTCCAGTTCTTCGAGGACGACGACGGAACGACCCGGGCACAGGTGGTCCTGGACACCGGGGACACCGCGCTCACCGGCCGCGGGACGGCGCACTGCCATCCCGCCGACACGAACGTGCCCGAGATCGGTGACGAACTGGCGGCCGGGCGGGCCATGGACAACCTGGCCCGGCAACTCCTGGACGCCGCCGAGCGCGACATCGAGGGCATGGGAGCGACCCGGCCCGCCGCCCGCCGGGGCGCGCGTCAGGTCGAGGGCTGGCCGGGGTGACCGACGGCGCCCCGCCGCCCCGGCGGGGCGTCAGCCTTCCGCCGGGCCCGTCAGCATGACGATGTCGTCGGCCGCCACGTCGTGCAGCCGGATGGCGAGATCCTCCAGCGCCCGGCTCACGGCCAGTTCGTCACCGATCTCCGGCACCGGCCGGTCGATCGGGTTGCGCCGGGCCAGCCCCCGGCCCGTCAGCGTCGACGTGTCCCGGGTCGAGAGCACGGCCTGTGCACGCGTGTCGTCTCCGTCCTCGCTGATGTAGATCTGCACCGTCCACTGCTTGGTGTCCATGACCCTCACTTCCCTTGCGGGGCTCCCCGGGTGACGTGCGCAGCCGCGGGACGAGCCGGACGGCGGCCGGTCAGGCCGGATCGTAGGTGAGGCAGTCGATCTCGTTCTGCTGGTAACCGACAGTGATCGCCGGGGCGTGGCACTCGAGGCCGGTGTTGTGCCGGCAGTCGGCCATCTTGCAGGCGCCGACACGACCGGCGTCGGGTGCCTCGCCCCCCTTGGTGTCGGCGCCCATGTAGGTGTCGCAGATCGCGCTGTGGATGTCACCGACCGTGATGGCCACGGCGTGGCAGGTGTGTTCCTGGTTGTAGGCGCAACTGTCGGCCGAGCATTCGCTGATGACGGGCAGTTGCATGACCGGTGCACTCGACATGGCCGTCCTTCCTCCGCGGAGCGAGTGGTGCACGGCTGCGATGCGTCCCGGTGGCCGCACGGCAGCACATCCCCGTTCCCCCGCGATTCCAGGGTCCGCGAGGTCGGCCCCCGGCGCATCTCCGGCGGCCCGGGGCGGTGCGTGCGGGCCCGTGCGGCCCCGGTGCGCGGCTCAGGGCGGCGTCGTCCCGGGCGGCGGCGCGCCGGGGTCCCGATCCGGACCAGCGGCTGATCACCGGACCGGCCACGGCGAGCAGCAGGCCGGGCCTGGCCGGGGACCGGCGAGGGGTCCGTCCGACCACCGCGGACGATCGAAATGATCGAGGCGCCTGACCGCCGGGTCGGAAGACCCGGTCGGTCGCGGTGACGAAGGCGCGGCGTCCCGCGGCCCACTCCGGGGCCGTGCGGTGCTCGCGCTCGGAGAAGTCGGCCACCGCGTCGGCGACGACGAACGCCCGGACGCCCCGCATCCGGGCGTCGCACGCCGTCATGGGCACCCCGATGTGCGCGCATGCGCCGCCGGCCACGAGTTGGTGGCGTCCTGGTGCCCGCAGCCGCTCCAGCAGGTCGGTGCACACGAGGGGCCCTGTACCCACTGCGTCCCCAGAGTGTCCCCGGGGTGTGGGCCGGCGGCGTCGGCGATGGCCGCCGCGTGCTCGTCCGCGGGCACGGGCGGGCCCTGCGGCATCGGGGCCCGCGCCGGGCGGCCCCGGCTCCCGTGGCGCTCCGGTCGTACCCCGGCCCGGCGACTGTCCGGCCGGCGGTCCGGCGGCCTTCCTCCTTGGTTCCCCGGGGCCCACGGGGTCGTCCGTCGGCCTTTCTCCGGGCTCTTGTCGCCAGCGTTCCGTGGGTGCGCGCACCGCCGGGACGTTCCGGGTACCCGGCCACTGTCACCGCTCCGGGGGCGTGCGGGCAGACCGTCGGGCGCTGTGGCGGCCGGACACACTCCATGCATACCCCCGGGGGTAAGTGCTAGGGTTCGCATATATACCCCAGGGGGTAATTCACCGGTGAGAGGAGTGTCCCCGTGTTCTTCGTCGACACCGTCGAGCTCGAAGGGCTCGGCAACCGCAGCTACCTGGCCGGCGGCGAGCGCACCGCGGTGGCCGTGGACCCGCCCCGCGACATCGACCGGGTGCTGGCCACGGCCGCCCGGCGCGGGGTGCGGATCTCCCACGTGGTGGAGACGCACCTGCACAACGACTACGTCTCCGGCGGGCTGGAGCTGGCGCGGATCACCGGCGCCGCCTACCTGGTGCCGGCCGGTGCGCGGGTCGCGTTCACGCGGGTTCCGGTGTCCGACGGAGACACCGTCGGCATCGACGCCGGACTGACGCTGGAGGCGATGGCGACACCGGGCCACACACCGCACCACACGTCGTACGTGCTGCACGACGGCGGCCGACCCGTCGCGGCGTTCACCGGCGGGTCGCTCCTGATCGGCACGGTCGGCCGGCCGGACCTGGTCGAGCCGCGGCTCACCGGGCGGCTGGCGCGCGCCCAGCACGCCTCGGCGCACCGGCTGGCGTCCGTGCTGCCGGACGACACCGCGGTGCTGCCCACCCACGGCTTCGGCAGCTTCTGCTCCTCGGCGCAGGCCGACGCGGACGCCAGCACCATCGGCAAGGAGAAGTCGGCCAACACCGCCCTCACCCTGGACGCGGAGGACTTCGTCGCCGACCTGCTGGCCGGACTGGACGACGTGCCCGCCTACTACGCGCACATGGGCCCGGCCAACGCCGCCGGCCCCGAACCCGTCGACCTCACGCCCCCCGAGGTCGCCGACGCCCGGGAGATCGCCGCGCGGCTCGCGGCCGGCGAGTGGGTGGTGGACCTGCGCAACCGGGTGGCCTTCGCCGAGGGGCATGTGGCGGGTTCGGTCAACTTCGAGGCCGACGGCAAGCTCGCCACCTACCTGGCCTGGCTGATCCCGTGGGGCAAGCCCGTCACGCTGCTCGCGGAATCCGCCGACCAACTCGCCGCCGCGCAGCGGGAGCTGGTCCGGGTCGGCATCGACCGCCCGGCCGCCGCGGCGACCGGCGGCCCCGACCGGTGGCTGCCCGAGGGCGTGAGCCCGGCGTCGTTCCCGCGGTCGGCCTTCGCCGGCCTGGCCGGGCAGGCCCCGGGCTCGGTCGTCGTGCTGGACGTGCGCCGCGACTCCGAGCGGGCGGCCGGCTGGATCGAGGGTTCCGTGCACATCCCCGTCCACGAGCTGCACGGCCGCCTCGGCGAGGTCCCCGACGGCACGGTCTGGGTGCACTGCGCGAGCGGCATGCGCGCCGCCGTCGCCGCCTCGCTGCTGGACGCCGCCGGCCGCGACGTCGTCGCCGTGGACGACGGCTTCGACGCGGCCCAGGACGCCGGTCTGCGCCTCGTCTCCCGCTGACCCGAACCCCGAAGCGCTGTGTCCGCCTTCCGGACGCAGTGTCAGAACCCTCGCACGAAGGGACGACGCACCATGTTTCTGTCACGTGGAGACGCACCGCGCCTCACGGTCGCGCAGGCACACGCCCGCACACGCCGGGGCGGGGGCGACGCCGTCCTGCTGGACGTACGGGAGGAGCCGGAGTGGCGGGCCGGTCACGCACCGGACGCCGTGCACGTCCCGCTGTCGGCGCTCGCCGCCGGCGGCGGCCTGCCGCGAGCCGCGCAGGACCGGCCCCTGGTGGTGATCTGCCGGAGCGGACGCCGCTCGCAGCAGGCGGCGAGGCTCCTCACGGCGCGCGGAGCGGACGCCGTGGACGTCGAGGGGGGCATGAACGCCTGGGCCGCCGCGGGACACCCGGTCGTCGTCGAGCACGGGAACAGCGGTCCGGGGACGTGACCGCGCTCGTCCTGGCCCTCGTCGCCGGAGGCGCCGTCGGCCTCGCGCTCGGCGCGCTCGGTGGCGGCGGCAGTGTCCTCGCCGTTCCGGCACTGATCTACCTGCTCGGCTTCACACCCGTGGCGGCCACCACCGCGAGTCTGGTCATCGTCGCGGCCACCTCCGCCACCGCCCTGTACGCGCACAGCCGGGACGGCAACGTGGCCTGGGGGACCGGGGCGCTCTTCGCCGCCGCCGGCATCGTCCCGGCCTTCCTCGCCGGGGCCGCCGCCGGGCACCTTCCCGCGGCGCTGCTCACCGCGGCGTTCGCGCTCGTCGCCGCCCTCGCGGCCCTGCGCATGCTGCGGCCCGCCGGCGCCGAACCGGCGGAGCGGGCCAAGCCCGTCGAGGCGGCCGGCGCGGGCGCCGGGCTCGGCGCGGTGACCGGATTCCTCGGCGTGGGCGGCGGTTTCCTCGCCGTCCCCGCCCTGGTGAACGTCCTGGGGCTGCGGATGCGCAGGGCCGTGGGCACGAGCCTGCTCGTGATCACGGTGAACTCGCTGGCCGCGCTGGCCGCCCGTACGGGAACCGGCGGCGACCTCCACTGGGCGCTCGTCGCACCCTTCACCGGCGCCGCGGTGCTGGGTGCCTGGGACGGCAGACGCCTGGCCGCGAGGATCTCCGGGGCCGCGCTGCAGCGGCTCTTCGCGGGCGTACTGCTGGTGGTGGCCGCCGCCATGCTCATCGACGTGATCGCGTGAGCGCTCGGCGGCTGACGGGGCGAGCCGGGGAGCCCGGGCCGGGCGGGAGACCCGGGACGGCCCAGGGGCTCAGGCCAGGGAGAGGAAGAGCTTCTCCAGGCGACCGCGCATCTCCTCGCGGTCCTCGCCGGAACCGCGGCCGTCCTCGACGTCGGTCAGGCACTGCTGCAGCCCGGTCGCGATGATCGCGAAACCCGCCCGGTCCAGCGCCCGGGACGCGGCGGCGAGCTGGGTGACCACCTCCTCGCAGTCCCGGCCCTCCTCGATCATCCGGATCACCCCGGAGATCTGCCCCTGCGCGCGGCGCAGCCGGTTCAGGACCGCCTTCAGCTCGGCTCCCGCCAGATCAAGCTCCACCGCAACTCCTTCCGGAATACCCCCAGGGGTACTATACCGCCCGGTTGGGGGACACCGTCGACACCCAAGGATGACGTCGGACATGACCGACCCCACGGCACTCGGAACCGACGAGGCACACAGCCGCCTGCACGAGCTCACCGTCGTCGACGTGCGCACACCCGGGGAGTACGCCGCGGGCCACCTCCCCGGCGCGCTCAACATCCCGCTCGACCGGATCCGCCGCGCCCTGCCGGACATCCGCCACGCCGCCGACCGCGGCGGCGTCCTGGTCGTCTGCGCCTCGGGAGCCCGCTCGGACAGCGCCTGCCGGCTCCTCGCCGAGAACGGCATCGCCGCCGCCACCCTCTCCGGCGGCACCGGCGCCTGGGCGGCCGACGGCCACGTACTGCACCGGCCGCGGGGCGCCGTCCGCACCGGCTGGGGAACGGAGCGCCAGGTGCGCTTCACCGCGGGCGCGATCGTCCTGCTCGGGCTGCTGCTCGGCGCCCAGGTGCATCCGGCTCTCCGACTGCTGTCCGCCGCCATCGCCGCCGGCCTGGTTCTCTCGGCGGTGACCGGCACGTGCGGCATGGCAGCCGTCCTCGCCCGGCTGCCCCGCAACCGGCCGACGGCCGCCGACCTCGACGAAACGCTCGCCGCACTGCGCGGCCGCTGACGGACAGCCACGCGGAAACAGGGCCGACCGGCCCTGGTCCTTGGTCCCGGTCGAGGGAAGACTGCCGGCAAGGGCACAGACACACACCGGACGCCTCCTGGGGAGCGAGCGATGGCGGACAGCGAGCACGCCGGTCCCGAGACCGTGACCATGACCGTGACCAGGGTCTTCCTCCTGGACGACCACGCGGTCGTCCGGCGCGGGGTCCACGACCTGCTGGACGACGAGCCGGACATCACCGTGGTCGGCGAGGCGGCCACCGCGGAGCAGGCCCTGGTACGCGTCCCCGCCCTGCGCCCGGACGTGGCGGTACTGGACGTACGGCTGCCGGACGGCGACGGCGTGACCGTGTGCCGGGAGCTGCGCGGCCGGATGCCCGAGCTGGCCTGCCTGATGCTCACCTCGTTCGACGACGAGGAGGCACTGCTCGACTCGATCATGGCCGGCGCGGCCGGCTACGTGCTGAAGCAGATCGAGGGCTCGGATCTGGTCTCGGCCGTGCGCACGGTGGCCCGCGGACAGTCGCTGCTCGACCCGAGCGCCACGGCGAAGCTGATGGCGCGGCTGCGCGGCGGCCCGCCGGAGGAGGAAGCGGGTGCCCTGCCCGGTCTGACCCCGCGGGAGAGGGACATCCTCGCCCTGATCGGCGAGGGCCTCACCAACCGCCAGATCGGTCAGCGGCTCTACCTCGCGGAGAAGACGGTGAAGAACCACATCTCCCGACTGCTGGCCAAACTGGGCGTGGAACGGCGCGTCCAGGCCGCCGTCGTCGCCACCCGGGCACAGGACCGGACGCGCTCCACCGGGCACTGAGCTCGCGGGCGCCGCCGCGCCCTCCCCGCGCCCCTTCAGGGCGCTGCCGAACCGCAGCGGACTTCGCCCGACCTGCTCAGCCGATACCGTGACAACAGCGCGGCACGGCCGTCGGACGGTCCGCGGGGCAGGGAGGATCAGCGGTGGCAAGCTCCGAAGGGGCCAGGGCGGCCAGGGAGGCCAGGGAGGCCCGGGTGCGCCTCCCGCAGCTGCGGCTCGACGAGCTGCTGGAGGAGCTCCAGGCCCGCCTGGACGCGGCGCGCGGGACCCGGGACCGGGTGCACAGCCTGCTGGAGGCTGTGCTGTCGGTCGGCCGCGAGCTCGATCTCGAGCAGGCACTGCGCAGCATCGTGGAGGCCGCGGCGGCCCTGGTCGACGCGGAGTACGCCGCGCTCGGCGTGATCGGCCCGGACGGCGGACGACTGTCCGCCTTCCACACGGTGGGCGTCGACGAGCGGCAGATCGCACGCATCGGCCACCTCCCCGAGGGCCACGGCATCCTCGGCGAACTGATCCGCAACCCCGAGCCGTTGCGGCTGGCGAAGCTCTCCGACCATCCCTCCTCGTACGGCTTCCCGGCCCACCACCCGCCGATGCACACCTTCCTCGGCGTCCCCATCCGGGTGCGCGACCAGGTCTTCGGCAATCTGTACCTGACCGAGAAGCGCGGCGGGCAGCAGTTCGACGAGGACGACGAGTCGGTGCTGGCGACGCTGGCCGTCGCGGCCGGAGTGGCGATCGACAACGCCCGGCTGTACGAGGAGTCCCGGCTGCGCGAGCGCTGGCTGCAGGTCGACGCGGAGATCACCCACACCCTGATGTCCGGCGCCGCACAGGGCGACGTACTGCGGCTGATCGCCGAGCGGGCCCGGGAGATCACGGCCGCGGCTCTCGGCGTGGTGGCCCTGCCGGTGCGGGGCACCGACACGCTCGCGCTGGACCTGGCGATCGGCCGGGAGGCCGAGAGGCTGCGCGGCACGGTCCTGCCCGTCGAGGGGACCCTCGTCGGCCAGGCGTACGCCCGCGGGGAGCCGGTGGGCAGCCCGGACGTGTCCCGCGACGAACGGATCCCGGCCGGCCCGCCCCGCTTCGCCGGCCTCGGACCGGCCGTCGCCTTCCCGATCGGTGCGGGCGACCGGGTCCGCGGCGTGGTCCTGCTGGTCCGCGAGGCGGGCCACAGCGCGTTCACCGGGCAGGAGACGGAGTCCCTGCAGGTCTTCGCCGCGCAGGCCGCGGTCGCCCTGGAGCTGGCGGAACGCCGTCAGGACGCCGAGCAGATCGCTCTGCTGGAGGACCGCGACCGGATCGCCCGGGACCTGCACGACCTGGCGATCCAGCGGCTGTTCGCCACGGGGATGACGCTCCGGAGCGCCGGCCGCTTCATCGACCACGAGGGGGCCGGGGAGCGGGTGCAGCGGGCGGTGGGGGACCTCGACGAGACCATCAGGATCATCAGGTCGACGATCTTCGGCCTGCGCTCCCGGGACGACGACGCGGCTCCCGGGCTGCGGTCCCGGGCGGTGCGGACGATCGGCGAGGCCGCGCCCGTCCTGGGCTTCGCACCGGGCGTCCGGATGGAAGGGCTGCTCGACACGTACGTGCCCGGGGAGACCGTCGACCACGTGACGGCCGTGCTGTCCGAGTCGCTCACCAACGTCGCGCGGCACGCCCGCGCCGACCGCGCCGAGGTGGTCCTCGAGACCGACGGCAGGGAGGTGCGTCTCACGGTCACCGACAACGGCGTGGGTATCGCGCCCGGGGGCCGCCGCAGCGGCCTGCGCAATCTCCGGGAACGCGCCCGCACGCTCGGCGGGGACATGGAACTGCAGCACCCCGAGGGCGGCGGCACCCGTCTGGTGTGGTGGGCGCCGGTGGGGCGGACCGAGGGCGCGGGCGGGACGGTGAACTCACCGTAGGCTCCCGCTGCCGTAGGGGGCGTACAGGTCCAGCAGCCGGATCCGGGCCACATGCAGCCGATGGGCGACCACGCTCCCGACCCAGACCCCCACGGCACGGCCGAACTCCGCGTTCTGCGCACACATGTCCCGCACCACGTCCGCGTCGAACTCCCAGGCACGGACCGGGCTCATCGCCTCGGCGCCCAGATGCCACAGGTGGGGCGGGAAGTGCCAGGACCAGCCGACCAGTTCGCCGGGGCCGAGCGACTCGATGACCGGGGCCCGACGGCCCGGCACCCGCAGGTCGAGGATGACGGTGCCGGTGCGGACGATCCAGAACCGGTCGGCCCTCCGGTCCTCTTCGAACAGCCGTGCTCCGCCGTCGAAGGACACCTCGCGGGCGGCCTTCATCAGACGCTCGCGGTGAGCGGGCGGAAGCCCCGCGGCCAGCGTGGTGGTGGACGTCATCTCAAGCTCCTTCCGTGTCTCCGGGGCACCGCCCGGCGAGTCCGGCCGGCCCGGTGGTGCGTGCCGTTGCGGTCTCCAGTCCTCGAGGACCGCTGATCTCACCCTGAAGCCGTGCGCCACGGCACACCACGGGCCACTCGGCCCCGTCCGTGGCCCGACCGGCCCTGCCGGCGCGGCCCGGCACCCGGACGCCCCGACCGGCGGGCGGGTGCCAGTGGCGGGTGCCACGCTGGGACGGACAGGATCTGCGAAGGGAATCGCCGTGATCACCACTGATTTCGCCCCCGGCTCGCCCTGCTGGCTCGACCTCGGCGCCCCGGACGTCCGGGCGGCCGCCGACTTCTACGGCACGGTGCTCGGCTGGGAGTTCGAGCCCATGGGGGAGGGGGACGCCCCGGAGGGGGGAATGTTCCGGAAGGACGGGAAGATCGTCGCCGGACTGGGCAAGCTCACGGAGGAGGGCGCCCGCTCGGCCTGGATGGTCTACTACACCGTCACCGACGCGGACGCCACGACCCGGAGCGTGCAGCGCGGGGGCGGCACGGTGCGGGTCGCGCCGAGAGATCTGGACGACTGGGGGCGGATGGCCCAGTACAGCGATCCGCTCGGGGGCCAGTTCGCGGTGTGGCAGCCGGGGAGGACCAACGGCTTCGAACTGGCCGACCAGCCAGGTTCGCTGAGCTGGACCGAGTTGATGACCACCGACGCCGCGGCGGCGAAGGAGTTCTACGGCTCGGTCTTCGGCTGGCAGTACAGCGACATGGAGATGCCGGGCGGCGAGGGCACCTACACTCTCGTCACGCCCGCCGGTCTGCCCGAGGAGCGGATGCACGGCGGCATGATGGGGATGCGCCCGGAGGACCTCGCGCTGACCGACGGACGGCCCTACTGGCATCCGGTCTTCGCCGTCACCGACTGCGACGCCGCGGTCGCCAGGGCCGGCGAGAAGGGCGGCACCGTCCAGATGGGGCCGGAGGACATGGAGGGCGTCGGCCGGCTCGCCGTCTGCGTCGACCCCGCCGGGGCGGACTTCGTGGTGCTCAAGCCCAGTCCGAACTGAGCCCCGGCAGAGCCGGACTCCTCCCGGGGATCCGGCAGGGCGCCGCACGGCCCCTGTGCCGTCCGCCGCGCACCCGGTCCCGCGGCGGCCTGCGGATCGGGGCGGTCACACAGCGCCCGACAGGGCCGCCACCGGATGCAGCGCCGCGTACTCCAGGGGTGCCGACGGGTCGACCGGCAGTTCGAGCGGTGCGGGCCCGGCGCCCGCGCGTACGAGCAGGTCGCCGACGGCCGCGCGTACGAGCAGGTCGCCGACGGCCGCGATCATGGCGCCGTTGTCGGTGCACAGCCGTGGCGGGGGAACGCGCAGGACGATCCCCGCGGCCCGGCACCGCTGCTCGGCCAGCGCACGTACCCGGGAGTTGGCCGCCACCCCGCCGACCACGACCAGCGTGCCGACGCCGTGCTCCCGGCGGGCGGCCACCGCCTTGCGGGTCAGCACGTCGGCGGTCGCCTCCTGCAGCGACGCGGCGCCGTCTGCCACCGGCAGGTCCGCGCCGGAGTGCCCTTCCGCCCAGCGCGCGGCGGCCGTCTTCAGCCCGGAGAACGAGAAGTCGTACGACCCGGCGGCCAGTCGCACTCGTGGGTGCGGCCGACCAGCCGCGCGGACAGGCCGAGCTCGGCGGCGATGTCGGTCGCGGCGGGCAGCAGGGAGACGACGCGCATGCCGCGACTCCAGGACCGCCCGCCGACACCCGGCACCGGACCGCCACCGCAGCCGCCACCGGACCCGCCGACAGGGATGTGCAGCCCGGGGTAAGCCGAAGCCGGGGCCGGAGACCCGGCCGGCGAGGACCAGCACGAGCGGACCACCTTCCGGCGCGCCGCCTGCCGCGCCCGCTTCCGCGCCCCGGTGCGCTCCGCCGCGCCGCGCGCACCGCGGACGCCCGAGCCGGTGGGGCGGCGGCCGACTCCGGGCCCCTGCCGGGTCCGGGTCCGGGTCCGAGTCCGGGTGCGAGGGGCCGGCGACCCCGCGACCGCCGGGGCTGGATTTACTAGGACGTCCAACTATATAGTCGTGGCCAAGGCCCGCGGTGCAGGGAAGCCGGTGTGAATCCGGCACGGTCCCGCCACTGTGACCGGGGAGTACGCCGTCGAGCAGCACGCCACTGACCAGATGGAAGGTCGGGAAGGCGGACGGCGCGCGCAGATCCGGAAGTCAGGATACCGGCCGCGGGATCGTTCCGTGTTGTCCACGAGGATGGAGCTGACACGCATGGCACCGGTGCGCATCCACGACCCCGTCCGGCCCGTGACCCGGCCCGCGCCCCACCCGGACGTCCGTCCGCACCCGGCCGTCACGACCTGACGGCACCCCGCCGTACGCGATCTCGCGCAGCCCCCCGCCCGCGCACGCACCCATGTCACCGCGTGCGCCGGGTCCGGCCGCGCGCCGTCCCCGGATCACCTGACGAGAGCAGGCACCCATGGCCCGCGAGTCCGACCGCGCCACCGTGCGCGAACTCACCCACTTCGTCGGCGGCAAGCACACCCCGGGAACCTCGGGGTCCTTCGGCGACGTCCACGACCCCAACACCGGCGAGGTCCAGGCCCGCGTCCCGCTGGCGAGCCGCGCCGAGACCGAGGCGGCGATCGCCGACGCCGAGCATGCCCAGCCCGCCTGGGCCGACTTCAACCCGCAGCGCCGCGCCCGGGTCCTCATGCGCTTCCTGCACCTCGTCGAGCAGGAGAAGGACACGCTGGCCCGGCTGCTCTCCGCCGAGCACGGCAAGACCGTCGCCGACGCCCACGGGGACATCCAGCGGGGCCTGGAGGTGGTGGAGTTCGCCGCCGGCATCCCGCATCTGCTCAAGGGCGAGTTCACCGACAACGCCGGCACCGGCATCGACGTGCACTCGCTGCGCGCACCGCTCGGCGTGGTGGCCGGCATCACCCCCTTCAACTTCCCCGCGATGATCCCCCTCTGGAAGGCCGCCCCGGCACTCGCCTGCGGAAACGCCTTCGTCCTCAAGCCTTCGGAGCGCGACCCGTCGGTTCCGCTGCGGCTCGCCGAACTCTTCCTGGAGGCCGGGCTGCCCCCGGGCGTCCTCAACGTCGTCCACGGTGACCGGGAGGCCGTCGACACCCTGCTGGAGGACCCCCGTGTCGCCGCCCTCGGCTTCGTCGGCTCCACCCCCGTGGCCGCGCACGTCTACGCCACCGCCGCCGCCCACGGCAAGCGCGCCCAGTGCTTCGGCGGCGCCAAGAACCACATGATCGTGATGCCGGACGCCGATCTCGACCAGGCCGCGGACGCCCTGATCGGCGCGGGCTACGGCTCCGCCGGCGAGCGCTGCATGGCGATCTCGGTGGCCGTCCCGGTCGGCGAGCAGACCGCCGACGCCCTGGTGGCCCGCCTGAAGGAGCGCATCGCCGGGCTGCGGATCGGCCGCAGTGACGACCCCGAGGCCGACTTCGGACCGCTGGTCGGCCGGGACGCGCTCGACCGGGTCCGCTCCTACGTCGGCCTCGGCGTCGCGGAGGGCGCCGAACTCGTCGTCGACGGCCGGGACTTCACCCTGCCCGGCCACGAGGGCGGCTTCTTCGCCGGAGCCAGCCTCTTCGACCGGGTCACCCCGGCGATGCGCATCTACCGGGAGGAGATCTTCGGGCCCGTGCTGTCGGTGGTCCGCGCAGCCGACTACGAGGAGGCCCTGCGCCTGCCCAGCGAGCACCTCTACGGCAACGGCGTGGCGATCTTCACCCGCGACGGCGACACCGCCCGCGACTTCACCCGGCGGGTGAACACCGGCATGGTCGGCGTCAACGTGCCCATCCCGGTGCCGGTCGCCTACCACACCTTCGGCGGCTGGAAGCGCTCCGGCTTCGGCGACCTCAACCAGCACGGACCCGACGCGATCCGCTTCTACACCCGGACGAAGACCGTCACCTCACGCTGGCCGGCGGGCCAGCGCGAGGGCGCCAGCTTCACGATCCCCACCATGCGGTGACGCCATGACCAGCACCCTGCTCACCGAGGACCAGCAGGCCCTCGTCGAGACCACCCTCGACTTCGCCCAGGACCACCTCGCCCCGCACGCCCTCGACTGGGACCGCGACAAGCACTTCCCCGTCGACGTGCTGCGCAAGGCCGCGGGACTCGGCCTCGGCGGCGTCTACGTCCGCGAGGAGTCCGGCGGTTCGGGGCTGACCCGCGCCGACGGCGTCCTCGTCTTCGAGACCCTCGCCTCCGGCTGCCCGTCCATCGCCGGCTACCTCTCCATCCACAACATGGTCGCCTGGATGATCGACCACTACGGCGACGCGCAGCAGCGTGAGCGCCGGCTGCCGCGGCTGTGCGCGATGGAGGACCTCGCCAGCTACTGCCTGACCGAACCGGGTGCCGGCTCCGACGCCGCCGCCCTGACCACCCGCGCGGTCCGCGACGGGGACGGCTGGCGGCTCACCGGCGTCAAGCAGTTCATCTCCGGCGCGGGCGCCTCCCAGCTGTACGTGGTGATGGCCCGCACCGGCGCCGAGGGCGCCGACGGCGTCTCCGCGTTCGTCGTCGAGAAGGACGACCCCGGCGTCTCGTTCGGCCCGAACGAGCGGAAGATGGGCTGGAACGCCCAGCCCACCCGGCAGGTCTTCCTGGAGGACGTCCCGCTCTCCGCCGACCGGCTCCTCGGCCGCGAGGGCCAGGGCTTCCGCATCGCCATGAACGGGCTGAACGGCGGCCGGCTCGGCATCGCCGCCTGCTCCCTCGGCGGCGCCCGCAGCGCCCTGGACCGCAGTCTCGCCCACCTCGCCGACCGGGAGGCCTTCGGCCGCCGGCTGCTGGACGCCGAGGCGCTGCGCTTCCGTCTCGCCGACATGGCGACCGAACTGGCCGCCGCCCGCGCCCTGGTCCGGCAGGCGGCACGGGCGCTGGACGCCGGGGATCCGCAGGCGCCGTACCTGTGCGCGATGGCGAAACGGTTCGCCACCGACACCGGGTACGCCGTGGCCGACCGGGCGCTGCAGCTCCACGGCGGCTACGGCTATCTCAGCGAGTACGGCATCGAGAAGATCGTCCGCGACCTGCGGGTCCATCAGATCCTGGAAGGAACCAACGAGATCATGCGCGTCATCGTGGCCCGCGGCCTGACGGAGGCGTTCGGATGACCCCCGCCGACGACCCTGTGCTGGTGCGCACCGAGGGGCGCGCCGGACACCTCGTCCTCAACCGCCCGAAGGCCCTCAACGCCCTCACCCACCCCATGGTCCGCCGCATCGACGAGGCGCTCACCGCCTGGGAGCACGACCCGGCCGTCGAGACCGTCGTCCTCACCGGCGCGGGGGAGCGGGGCCTGTGCGCGGGCGGCGACATCCGCACCATCCACGACGACACCCGCGACGGCGACGGCACGGCCTCGGCCGCCTTCTGGCGCGACGAGTACCACCTCAACGCCCGCATCGCCCGCTACCCCAAGCCCTACGTCGCCGTCATGGACGGCATCGTGATGGGCGGCGGCGTGGGCGTCTCCGCGCACGGCAGCGTCCGCATCGTCACCGAGCGCTCCCGGATCGCCATGCCCGAGACCGGCATCGGCTTCGTCCCGGACGTCGGCGGCACCTACCTGCTCGCCCTCGCCCCCGGCGAACTCGGCACCCACCTCGCCCTGACGGGGACGCAGGCCGGGGCCGGGGACGCCCTGCTGTGCGGACTGGCCGACCACCATGTGCCGTCCGCCGTGCTGGGGGAGCTGGTGGCGGACCTCGCCCGGCTTCCGGTACGGGACGTGCTCGCCCGCCATGTGCAGCCGCCGCCCCCGGGCGAACTGGCCGGGCGGCGGGAGTGGATCGACGCCTGCTACGCCGCCGACACGGTCGAGGAGATCGTGCAGCGGCTGCTCGCCCACGGCGACCCGGCCGCCAAAGAGGCCGCCGAGACCCTGCTCGCCAAGTCGCCGACCGCGCTCAAGGTCACCCTGGCCGCGCTGCGCCGGGCCCGCCGACTCGGCCCGCTGGAGCGGGTGCTCGATCAGGAGTACCGGGTCTCCTGCGCCACCCTGACCACCCCCGACCTGGTGGAGGGCATCCGCGCCCAGGTCATCGACAAGGACCGTTCCCCGCGCTGGTCGCCCGCCACTCTCGTGGAGGTCACCGACACCGACGTCGAGCGCTTCTTCTCCCCCCTCGGCGAGCGTGAACTCGGGCTCGCCGCCGGACCCGACACCGCCGCGGAGGTGGCCTGGTGAGCAGGACCGTCGCGTTCATCGGACTCGGACACATGGGCGGCCCCATGGCCGCGAACCTGGTCAGGGCCGGCCATCGCGTCCTCGGCCACGACCTGGTCGAATCCGCCGTGGGGACGGCCGCCGAGGCCGGGGTGGAACCCGCGGCCTCCGCGGCCGCGGCCGTCGCCGGGGCCGGCCTGGTGGTGACCATGCTGCCCGCCGGGCACCATGTCCTCGGCCTGTACGACGAGATCCTCGCCGCCGCCCGTCCCGGCACCCTCTTCGTCGACTGCTCCACCATCGACGTCGCCGACGCCCGCACCGCCCACGAGCGGGCGGCCACCGCCGGGATGCGCGCCCTGGACGCCCCCGTCTCCGGCGGGGTGGTCGGCGCCGAGGCCGCCACGCTGACCTTCATGGCGGGCGGGGGAGAGGCGGAGTACGCCGAGGCCCGCCCGCTGCTGGAGGCCATGGGAAAGAAGGCCGTCCACTGCGGCGGGGCGGGCGCCGGTCAGGCCGCCAAGATCTGCAACAACATGATCCTCGGCGTCTCCATGATCGCCGTCAGCGAGGCGTTCGTCCTCGGTGAGCGCCTCGGTCTGTCCCACCAGGCCCTCTACGACGTGGCCTCGACGGCGTCCGGCCAGTGCTGGGCGCTCAGCGTCAACTGCCCCGTCCCCGGACCGGTGCCGGCCAGCCCCGCCAACCGCGACTACCGCCCGGGGTTCGCCGCCTCCCTCATGGCCAAGGACCTGGGGCTGGCCGCCAACGCGCTCCGCGAGGGCGGCGTCCATGCGGAACTCGGCCTGCGCGCCGCCGAGCTGTACGCGGCCTATGCCGAACGCGCCGGTGACACGGAGGACTTCTCCGGCATCGTACGGACCATCAGGGACGCGAACGGAGACCGGACATGACCACGGAACCGAACGGCGCGTACGAGACGATCCGCGTCGAGCGCAAGGGCCGCACCGCCCTGGTCACCCTCGACCGGCCCAGGGCGCTCAACGCGCTGAACCTCACGGTCATGCACGAGGTCGTGGCCGCCACGGAGGCCCTCGACCGGGACCCGGAGTGCGGCTGCATCGTGATCACGGGCTCGGAGAAGGCGTTCGCGGCCGGGGCCGACATCAGGGAGATGCGACCCCACGACTACATGGACATGTACCTCGCCGACTGGTTCGCGGCCTGGGACCGGCTCGGGCAGCTGCGCACCCCGACCGTCGCGGCCGTCTCCGGCTACGCGCTCGGCGGCGGCTGCGAACTGGCCATGCTCTGCGACATCCTGCTCGCCTCCGACACCGCTGTCTTCGGCCAGCCGGAGATCAAGCTCGGTGTCATCCCCGGCATCGGCGGCTCCCAGCGGCTGACCCGGGCGGTCGGCAAGGCCAAGGCCATGGAGCTGTGCCTGACCGGGCGCACCATGGACGCCGCCGAGGCCGAGCGCGCCGGACTGGTCTCCCGGGTGGTACCGGCGGACGAGCTGCTCGGGGAGGCGCTGGCCGTGGCCGACACGGTCGCCGGTATGTCGCTGCCGGTGGCGATGATGGCCAAGGAGGCCGTCGGCCGGGCGTTCGAGACCACGCTCGCCGAGGGCGTCCGCTTCGAACGCCGTCTGTTCCACGCGGTGTTCGCCACCACGGACCAGAAGGAGGGCATGGGCGCCTTCGTCGACAAGCGCGCGCCGGAGTTCCGGCACCGCTGACGCGACGGACGGTGCACGGACGGTGCGAGGGCGGCCCGCGGAACCATCCGGCCGCCCTCGCACGTTCTGTGGAGGACACCCGGACGGCGAGCGGAGGACCGAGTGGCCGGACACCCCCAGCCGCGGCGCATCACCTTAGGGGGCCGGGAGGCGGTCGCCCTGACGGTCGCGGAGTACGAGCAACTGGTCGCGAGCCGCCGCCAGACAGGCGGTCAGAGCGCCCGGGTGCGGATCCTGTCCGAGCGGATGCGCCGGACCGAGCGGCTGCTGCGCGACCTGGAGGACCTGGTCGCGGCTCCCGCGGACGCCCGCCCCGGGCAGTCCGCGGGCGCGGAGCGCACGGAGGGTCCCGCACCGGAGGCCGGTGGCGCGGCTGCGGTGGGGGAGAGAGACGCGGACTCCCTGCGCCGGGCGATAGCGGTGCTGCTGCGCCGCCACCGCGAGCAGGCCCCCTGACCGCCTGCCGCCCTGACCGGCCGTCGCCCTCCACCCCGGTCGCGGCCCTGGCTGGCCGTTGCCCTCCACCCCGGTCGCGGCCCTGGCTGGCTGTGGCTCTCCACTCGCTGCCCTGGCCGTCGCCCTCAACCCGCTGCCCTGGGACCGCCCGTCGCCCCGACCGACCGCTGTCGTCACCGGCCGCCGCTCTCCACCGGGTACGGCACATGGGTGCGCCGGTCCGGGTCGATCGCCAGCCGCCCGCCCGCCGGGGGCCGGGCCCGCTGGGCGCAGTCGCGCCGCTCGCAGATCCGGCAGCCCAGCCCGATCGGTGTCGCCGCGCGCGGATCGTCCAGTGCGACGCCCTCCGCGTAGACCAGCCGGTGCGCATGCCGCAGCTCGCAGCCGAGCGCGACGGCGAACTCGGCGCGCGGGGCGTGCCGCCCGTAGCCGCCCCGGGTGATGGTGCGCGCGATCCAGAAGTACCGCTTGCCGTCCGGCATCTCGGCCACCTGCGTCAGGATCCGCCCCGGCGCGGAGAACGCCTCGTACACCGTCCACAGCGGGCAGGTGCCGCCCAGCCGGGAGAAGTGGAAGTCGGTCGCCGACTGCCGCTTCGAGATGTTCCCGGCCCGGTCGACCCGCAGGAAGGAGAAGGGCACGCCGCGGCGTCCGGTGCGCTGCAGGGTGCTCAGCCGGTGGCAGACCGTCTCGAAGCCGACGCCGAACCGCGCGGACAGCAGCTCGATGTCGTAGCGCACCTCCTCGGCCGCCGCATGGAAGGCGGTGTACGGCATCAGCACCGCGCCCGCGAAGTAGTTCGCGAGGCCGATGCGGGCCAGGGCCCGCGACTCCGGTGACGTCAGTTCCGTGGCGCCGTCGGAGAGCGTGTCGAGCAGCGGGCCGTGCTCCAGCAGGCCCAGCTGGGTGGCGAGCTGGAAGGCCCGCCGGCCGTCGCCGAGCCAGGGGGAGAGGAACAGCAGCCCGGTGTCGGCGTCGTACCGCCGGGCGTCGGCGGCCCGGCCCGGCGCGGCCTGCACCACCCGCACCCCGTGCCGCTCGGCGAGCCGGGCCACCAGCGGGTCGGCGGCCCGGCCCGGCCGCAGCCCCAGCGCCCCGGCCGTGTGCTCGGCCTCGGTGTCCAGCGGCTCGAAGTGGTTGTGGTGGGCGTAGAAGAAGTCCCGTACCTCGTCGTGCGGCTCTCCCGGGGGCAGCAGCCCGCCGCCGGTGGCCGGTGAGCCGAGGGCGGCGGCCTGCTCGGCGGCGTCGCGGTAGCGGCGGTGCAGCGCCACCAGCGCGCGGGCCACCTCCGGATGGTCGCGGGCGGCCTCGGCGATCTCCTCCCCGGCGGGCAGCGGCACCCCGCAGGCCTCGTCCGCGAGCGCGGCCCGCAGATCGGCCGCGAGCCGGTCCTCGTCCGCCTCCGAGAAGAACTCCGCGTCGACGCCGAACACCTCGGCGATCCGCAGCAGCACCGGAGCCGTCAGCGGACGCAGACTCTGCTCGATCTGGTTGGCGTAGCTGGTGGAGATGCCGAGGGCGCGGGCCATGTCGACCTGGTTCATCCCGTGCTCGCGGCGCAGCCTGCGCAGCCTGGCATGGGCGTAGATCTTGCGGGCCGCCGCTCGCCGGGCCATGTCCCACCTCCTCGTGAGCCGTGCCGCGCACGCAGTGACCGCGACGGCGACACACTTGCGAAAATATCATCCGCAGAATTCGCAGCTTTCGCAGATTCGCCGCTCGGGGCTGTACCGATTCCGCACCGGGGAGCGCTGGCCCGGCGGCCGGAGCAAGGGCAGTCTCGATCACGCCAGCACCGCCAGGACCCGCCGACACCGCACCGAGGAGTCCCGTGATCGAGCACCACGTCCGTGTCCACCCCAGCGCCGACCGGCTTCCGCGCGAGGACCAGCTCGCCTGGAAGCTGGCGTCCGTGGCCACCGCCACCGAGGAACTGGACGCCGACAGCGCCGCGATGGCCGTCAACCGCGTCATCGACAACGCCTCCGTCGCCGTCGCCTCCCTGCTGCGCCGCCCGGTCGCCGTCGCCCGCGCCCAGGCCACCGCCCACCGCGCGGCGGGTCCCGGTGCCTCGGTCTTCGGCGCCCACGCCCGGGTCTCCCCCGAGTGGGCCGCCTGGGCCAACGGCACCGCGGTACGCGAGCTGGACTTCCACGACACCTATCTCGCCGCCGACTACTCCCACCCCGGTGACAACATCCCGCCGCTGCTCGCGGTGGCCCAGCACACCGGCCGCACGGGCGCCGACCTGCTGCGCGGCATCGTCGCCGGCTACGAGATCCACGTCGCCCTGGTCAAGGGCATCTGCCTGCACGCGCACCGCATCGACCACGTGGCCCATCTGAGCGCCGCCGCCGCCGGCGGCCTGGGCGCGCTGCTGCGGCTGCCGACGGAGACCGTGTACCAGGCGATCCAGCAGGCCGTGCACACCACCACCGCCACCCGCCAGTCCCGCAAGGGCGAGATCTCCAGCTGGAAGGCGTACGCCCCCGCCTTCGCCGGGAAGGCGGCGATCGAGGCGGTGGACCGGGCCATGCGCGGCGAGACCTCCCCGTCGCCGATCTACGAGGGCGAGGACGGCTTCCTGGCCTGGATGCTCGACGGCCCCGGGTCCGACTACACGGTCCGGCTCCCCGGGCCCGGCGAGCCGCGCCGCGCGATCCTCGACACCTACACCAAGGAACACTCCGCCGAGTACCAGGCCCAGGCGATCATCGACCTGGCCCGGCGGCTGCGCGAGAAGGCCGGCCCGCTGCAGGGTGTCCGCTCGATCGTCCTGCACACCAGCCACCACACCCACCACGTCATCGGCTCCGGCGCCAACGACCCGCAGAAGTACGACCCCACGGCCAGCCGCGAGACCCTCGACCACTCGGTGCCGTACATCTTCGCGGTCGCCCTGGAGGACGGAACCTGGCACCACGAGCGGTCCTACGCCCCCGAGCGCGCCCGCCGCCCGGAGACCGTGGAGCTGTGGCGGAAGATCAGCACGGTCGAGGACCCGGCCTGGACCCGCCGCTACCACGACCCCGACCCCGAGCGCCGGGCCTTCGGCGGACGGGCGGTGATCACCCTGGACGACGGTTCGGTGATCGAGGACGAGCTGGCCGTCGCCGACGCCCACCCGGCGGGCGCCCGCCCCTTCGACCGCCCCGCCTACGCGGCCAAGTTCCGCACCCTCGCCGAGGACGTCGTCGCCCCGGCCGAACAGGACCGGTTCCTGGCCGCCGCCGAGCATCTCGCCGAGCTGACCGGCGCCGATCTGGACGGACTGTTCCCGGCCACCGACAGCGAGGCCGCCGCCGCGTACGACGCGCGCCTGCCGAAGGGCCTGTTCTGATGCTGCACACCCGCACCACACCGTCCCAGCGCCGCCGGGCCCTGCGGGAACGGCTCGCGGAGAGCCGTCTGCTCACCATGCCCGGCGCCCTCAACCCGCTGTCGGCCCGGCTGATCCAGGACACCGGCTTCGAGGCCGCCTACCTCTCCGGCGCGGTCCTCGCCGCCGACCTGGGCCTGCCCGACATCGGTCTGACCACGTCCACCGAGATCGCCGCCCGCGCCCAGCAGACCGCCCGGGTCACCGATCTGCCGGTCCTCGTCGACGCCGACACCGGATTCGGCGAACCGATGAACGCCGCCCGGACCGTCCAGCTGATGGAGGACGCGGGCCTGGCCGGCCTGCACCTGGAGGACCAGGTCAACCCCAAGCGCTGCGGCCACCTGGACGGCAAGGCGGTCGTGCCGCGCGAGGAGATGACCCGCCGGGTACGGGCCGCCGTGGACGCCCGCCGCGACCCGGACTTCCTGCTGACGGCCCGCACCGACGCCCGCGCGGTCGAGGGCCTGGCCGCCGCGATCGACCGGGCGAAGGCGTACGTCGACGCGGGCGCCGACGCGGTCTTCCCCGAGGCCCTCGCCGACGAGGCCGAGTTCGAGGCGTTCCGCAAGGCCGTGCCCGTCCCGCTGCTCGCCAACATGACCGAGTTCGGCAAGGGCCCCCTGCTCGACGCCCGCGCGCTGGAGAACCTCGGCTACGACATCGCCCTGTACCCGGTAACCCTGCTCCGCCTGGCCATGGGCGCGGTCGAGGACGGCCTGCGCACCCTCGCCGCCGACGGCACCCAGGCAGCCCTGCTGCCCCGCATGCAGACCCGCTCCCGGCTCTACGAGCTCCTCGGCTACGCGGACTACACGGCCTTCGACTCGGCCGTCCACGACTTCACCCTCCCGCCCGGCACCTGACCCACCGAAGGCAGGCACCCATGACCACCACCGCACCCGAGGTCCACCGCGGCCTCGCCGGTGTCGTCGCCGACACCACCCGCATCTCCACCGTCATCCAGGAGACCAACTCCCTCACCTACCGCGGCTATCCGGTGCAGGACCTGGCCGCCCGCCGCTCCTTCGAGGAGGTCGCCCACCTCCTCTGGTACGGCGAACTCCCCGACCCGGCCCGGCTTCGCGACTTCCGCGCCCGCGAACGCGCCCTGCGCCCCCTGGACCGCACCACCTCCGAACTGCTGGCCCGGCTCCCCGAGACCTGCCACCCCATGGACGTGCTGCGCACCGCCGTCAGCCTCTTCGGCGCCGAGGACCCCACCGAGGACGACGGCAGCCCCGCCGCCCACCGCGCCAAGTCGCTGACCCTGCTGGCCAGACTGCCCACCGTCGTCGCCGCCGACCAGCGCCGCCGCCGCGGCCTCGCCCCGATCCCGCCCGACCCCGGCCTGGGCTACGCCGAGAACTTCTTCCACATGTGCTTCGGCAGCGTCCCGGACCCGGAGACGGTCCGCTGCTTCGAGATCTCCCTCGTGCTCTACGCCGAGCACAGCTTCAACGCCTCGACGTTCACCGCGCGCGTGGTCACCTCCACCCTCTCCGACCTCTACAGCGCGGTCACCGCCGCCGTCGGCGCCCTCAAGGGCCCCCTGCACGGCGGCGCGAACGAAGCGGTGATGCACATGCTGGACGAGATCGGCGACCCCGGCCGGGCCGAGGAGTGGCTGGACGGGGCGCTGGCCGCCAAGCGGAAGATCATGGGTTTCGGCCACCGCGTCTACCGGCACGGCGACTCTCGTGTCCCGATCATGCAGGACGCCCTGGACCGCCTGGTGGCCCGCGCCGCCGACCCCGGGGTGACCCGCAAGGCGACGCTCCACGCAGCCCTGCGCGAGGCGATGCTGAACCGCAAGGGCATCCACCCGAACCTGGACTATCCGGCGGGCCTCGCCTACCACCTGATGGGCTTCGACACGCCCGCCTTCACACCGCTGTTCGTGATGAGCCGCATCACCGGCTGGACCGCCCACATCACCGAGCAGCTCGCGCACAACGCCCTGATCCGTCCGCTGGCCTCCTACGACGGCCCGCGGCAGCGACCGGTGCCGGCACCCGAGTAGTGCTCACCTCACCCCGGCAGGCGGCACCGCGCACTCCGCGGCTGTCGCCGCCGGGACCTCGGCCTCGTCCCCGGGGTGCATCACCTGGACCTTGTCCAGCAGCGCCGTGATCACCTCGTCCAGGTCGAGGCGCTTCTCCACCGCCTGCAGATGCGGCAGCCCGGCGCGGGTGGAGACCCGCGGCGGGGCCAGCAGCTGACAGCAGTCCTCGTCCGGCAGCACCGAGATGTCCGCCGTGCCGATCCGCCGCGCCTCGTCGATGATCTCCTGCTTCTCCCAGCCGATCAGCGGGCGCAGCACCGGCAGCGCGGACGCCTCGTCGACGGCGGCGATGTTGGCCAGTGTCTGGCTCGCCACCTGCCCCAGGCTGTCGCCCGTCACCAGCGCCTCCGCACCCGTCCGGGCCGCCAGCACGGAGGCCGCACGGACCATCAGCCGCCGCTGCGCCACCACCTGCAGCCGCCCCGCGCCCGCCACCGCGAGCTGCTTCTGCGCCCGGCCCAGCGCGATCACATGGAGCGCGCCCGGCGGCTGGTACCGGTTGAGCTCCCGGGCCAGCGCATACGCCTTGTACACCGACGAGGGGTTGGTGTACGGGGCGCCGTTGAAGTGCACGAAGTCGCAGGCCAGGCCGCGCCGCATGGCCCGGTGGGCGGCCACCGGCGAGTCGTAGCCGCCGGACAGCAGCACCAGCGCCCGCCCGCTCGACCCGGTCGGCAGCCCGCTCAGCCCCGGCAGCCGGTCCCAGGACAGATACGTCTCCCTGCGGTCGATCTCCACGGCCAGGGTCACATCGGGGGAGCCGAGGTCCACGCGAAGCCCCGGCACGGCCGCAAGGATCCGCGCCCCGAGGCGCACCTCCATCGCCGACGACTTCAGCGGGAACTGCTTGTCGCGGCGCTTCACCCGGACGGCGAACCCGCACCCCGGCCGTTCGGCCGCCACCGAGCGCAGCGCCTCCACGGCCGCGCGGGTGATCTCGTCCAGAGTGCTGGGCACCCGGACGGCGGGCTCCACGGAGTTGAAGCCGATCACCCGGCGGGCCCGGTCCACCAGCACCTCCTGCGGAACCTGCCCGCCCAGCACGGTGACGTTCTGGGCGGTCTTGATCCAGGTCGAGCCGCCGACCCCGCGCAGGGCGACGCGCAGATTGTCGTGCAGGCGCTCGGTGAACCGGCTGCGGTTGCGCCCCTTGAGGAACACCTCGCCGTGCTTGAGCAGCACACAGGGGGCGCCGGTGGTGGTGTCGGTCATGTGAACCCTCCCAGGTCCGTCAGCTCCCCGTCGGCGTGGGCTGCGCCCCTGCGGCGCCGGCCGCACCCAGCCGCTCGGTCGGCCCGGCGAAGGCCAGGAACACCCGGCGCACGGCCATCCGCCACTCACCGTCGACCTTGCGGAACGCAGCCGTGTAGTGCCGTAGCGCTCCACCTGCACCGGGGGCCTCGGCGGCACCATGCCGCCGGTATGACGGTCCACGCGGTACGTGGTGAAGCAGGTGACGGCCCGCGCGGCCGACGCCGAAGTGACAGTGACCAGGATATTCGAGCAGACACGACGCGAGAGCCGGTCCGCGGGCCGCGCCCCGGAGTACTCCCGCAGCGCGTCCCGCCCCTCGATCCGTCGGCCGCCCCCGGGCCACTCCCAGACCCCGTCCCGGGGGGCGGGCCGGAGCCGGCGGGGCGGGCCGGGACGCTCATGGCGTCCCGGCCCGGTCCCGCACGGGCGGTCAGGAGGCGGGCAGCTCCCCGCGGACCGTGCGGGCCGCGGTGACCAGGTTCTCCAGGGAGGCCCGGGTCTCCGGCCAGGCGCGGGTCTTCAGACCGCAGTCCGGGTTGACCCACAGCCGCTCGGCGGGGATCGCCCTCAGGCCGGTGCGCAGCAGCTCGGCGGCCTCCTCGGCGCTCGGGACGCGCGGGGAGTGGATGTCGTACACGCCGGGGCCGGCCTCGCGCGGGTAGCCGTGGGCGGCCAGCTCGCGGGCGACCTGCATATGGGAACGGGCCGCCTCCAGGCTGATCACATCGGCGTCCAGGTCGTCGATGGCCTGCACGATGTCGCCGAACTCGGCGTAGCACATGTGCGTGTGGATCTGGGTGTCGGGGCGGACCCCGGCCGTGGTGAGCCGGAACGCCTCCGTCGCCCACGTCAGGTACGCCGGCCGGTCCGCGGCGCGCAGCGGCAGGGTCTCGCGCAGGGCCGGCTCGTCGACCTGGATGACCGAGGTGCCGGCCTCCTCCAGATCGCCGACCTCGTCGCGCAGGGCGAGGGCGACCTGGCGTGCGGTGTCCCCGAGCGGCTGGTCGTCGCGGACGAAGGACCAGGCGAGCATGGTGACCGGGCCGGTCAGCATGCCCTTGACCGGACGGTCGGACAGCGACTGGGCGTACCTCGTCCAGCGCACCGTCATCGGCTCGGGGCGGGAGATGTCACCGGCCAGGATCGGCGGGCGGACGTAGCGGGTGCCGTAGGACTGCACCCAGCCGTGCTGGGTGGCCAGATAGCCGGTGAGCTGCTCGGCGAAGTACTGCACCATGTCGTTGCGCTCGGGCTCGCCGTGCACCAGGACGTCCAGGCCGGCCTTCTCCTGGAAGGAGATCACCTCCTGGATCTCGGCCCTGATCCGCTCCTCGTAGCCGGCCGCGTCGATACGGCCGGTGCGCAGGTCCGCCCGGGCGGTGCGCAGTTCGCCGGTCTGCGGGAAGGAGCCGATCGTGGTGGTCGGCAGCAGCGGCAGCCCGAGGTGGGCGCGCTGGGCGGCGGTGCGCTCCGCGTACGGCTGGGAGCGGCGGGCGTCGGCCTCGGTGACGGCGGCGGTGCGGGCGCGCACGGCGGGGTCGTGGGTGATCGGGGAGCTGGCCCGGGAGGCCAGGTCGGCCCGGTTGGCGGCGAGTTCGGCGCCGATGGCGTCGGTGCCGCGGGCCAGGCCCTTGGCGAGGGTGACGATCTCGGCGGTCTTCTGCCGGGCGAAGGCCAGCCAGCGCAGGATCTGCGGCTCGATGTCCCGTTCCGTCGCGGCGTCGAGCGGGACGTGCAGAAGCGAGCAGGACGCCGACACGTCCACCCGGTCGGCCAGCCCCAGCAGGGTGCCCAGCGTGGTCAGGGACGCGCCCAGGTCGTTGACCCAGATGTTGCGGCCGTTGACGACACCGGCGACCAGCCGCTTGCCCGGCAGCCCGCCGACCGCGGCGAGCGCGTCCAGGTTGGCGGCGGCGGCCTCGGTGAAGTCCAGCGCGAGCCCGTCCACCGGCGCCTTGGCGAGCACCGGCAGCGCATCGCCGAGCCGGTCGAAGTAGGAGGCGACCAGCAGCTTCGGCCGGTCGGTGAGCCGGCCGAGGTCGCGGTAGGCGCGCTCGGCGGCGTTGAGCTCGGCCGGGGTGCGGTCCTGGACCAGGGCGGGCTCGTCCAGCTGCACCCACTCGGCGCCGGCCGCGCGGAGGTCGGCGAGCACCTCCGCGTACACCGGGAGCAGCCGGTCCAGCAGGGTCAGCGGGTCGAAGTCCGCGGCCACGCCGGGCGCGGGCTTGGCCAGCAGGAGATAGGTGACGGGTCCGACGAGGACCGGGCGGGCCGTCAGGCCGAGTGCCAGGGCCTCCTTCAGCTCGGCGACCTGCTTGGCCGGGTCCGCCGTGAACACCGTGTCCGGGCCCAGTTCCGGGACGAGGTAGTGGTAGTTGGTGTCGAACCACTTCGTCATCTCCAGCGGCGCCACGTCCTGGGTGCCGCGGGCCATGGCGAAGTACCCGTCCAGGGCGTCCGCCTCGACGGCGGCCCGGTGCCGCTCGGGGATCGCGCCGACCATCACGCTGGTGTCGAGGACATGGTCGTAGTACGAGAAGTCGCCGGTCGGGACCTCGTCGAGGCCGGCCCCGGCGAGCTGCTGCCAGTTGGTGCGGCGCAGTTCGGCGGCGGTGGCGTGCAGGTCGGAGGCGGCGGTCCGGCCCTTCCAGTAGCCCTCGACCGCCTTCTTCAGTTCCCGGTTCCGGCCCTGGCGGGGGTAGCCGTACACGGTGGCCCGTGCTGCCGCGGCTGCGGACTTCGCTGTCACGGAGATCTCCTTCGCGAGATGAATCCCTGAGATCCCGGGGACGGGACGAGAGCGCGAAGGGACGACGGACCCGGCGGGACGACCGTGCGCGGCAAGCGCGCTCCTCCGCCTGGTGTGTTCGCCGACCCGCCCTCGAGGTCACCGGGATGTCCGCGCCCGAGTGGTTCGCGCGCGGGCAGATGGCAGGTCTTCGGACTCGCGGGCACGTCAGCGCCGTCCATCGACGCGAACACCTACTGGCCGTCGCTTCCCAGGCCCCGTACCTCGGGCCCAGTGCGTATGACGGCGGTCGTTCCCGCTCACCGCTGCGGGGCAGTCCCGGATTCCCACCGGGTTCCCTCTTGCGACGCATCCCGCCTGGCGGACGGGGCGAACCAGCTGCACCGCACAGACTACGGGCAGTTCCGCCGGCGCGCCGGACCGCGTCCAGAATCCGGAAGGCGAAGTGGGACACCGCCGGCCGGGAACCCATCGCCCTTCCGCCCCGACTGCTCTCATCAGACGAACGGGAGGTGTGATGAACGGGCTGGAAGTCCGGATGCGCGACGTCGCCTGCCGGCACGGCCGGGTCGAGGCCGTCCGCGGAGTGGACCTGGACGTCACCGCGGGCGAGCGGGTGGCGCTGACCGGCACCAACGGATCGGGCAAGACCACGCTCGTCCGCGCCGTGCTGGGCCTGCACCGCCGGGCCGGCGGACAGATCCTGGTCGGCGGCCGGGGCACCGCGACACCGGCCGAGTGGGCGTGGCGGCGCCGGGCCTGCGCCTGGATCCCGCAGAAGCCCGCCGCGGGCCGGTTCCCGCTGCTCGCGAGCGAGCTGCTGGCCAGCTCCGGCGCTTCCGCACCGGCCGTGGAGGCCGCGGACCGGCTCGGCGTCGGTTCCCTGACCGGGCGTCCGCTGCACACCCTGTCCGGCGGGCAGCTGCAGCGCATGTACCTGGCCCGTGCGGTCGGCTGCGTCGCCGCCGGGGCGGGGGTGCTGCTGGCCGACGAGCCCACGGCCGCGCTCGACTTCGCCGGGCAGGAGGAGGCCGCCGACGTGCTGCTGTCCCTTCCGGTGACGGTGGTCGTCGTCACCCACGACCGGGCGCTCGCCGACCGCTGCGACCGGGTGCTGGAGATGGCAGCCGGACGGATCAGGGAGGCGCGGTGACCGTCCACCTCGCCGCCGACGTCGCGGAGCTCCTCCAGCTCCTGCCCGTGCAGCGGGCCGGGGCCGCCCTGCTGCTGGCCGCGGTCGGACTGCCCGTCGTCGGAGTGGTGATCGTCGGGCTGGACATCATGCCGGTGCGGTTCGCGATGATGCACGTCGCGCTGCTGGGCATCGCCGTCGGGCTGCTGACCGGCCTGGACCCGATGCTGTGCGCCCTGGTCGCCTGTGCCCTCGCGGGCGCCGGCGTGGCGCCGCTGGCCCGCACCCCGGACGGCCTGTCCGGCGCGATGGGCCTGCTGATGAGTCTGGCGATCGCCGCCGCCCTGCTGGTGCTGGCGGTGTCCGGCGTCAACGCACAGGGCGCGTTCGCCCTGCTCTGGGGCTCCATCCTGTCCGTCGGCACGGCCGACCTGTGGCTGCTGGGCGCGCTCGCCGTCGTCGTACCGGGGCTGTTCTGGTGGCGGCGCCGGGACCTGGGCCTGCTGCTGCACGACCGCGAGGTCGCCCTCGCCTCCGGGGTCCGCGTCGACCTGCTCACCCTGCTCCTGCTGGTCCTGGTCGCGGTGTCCGTGGCCGGGGCCATCAAACTGACCGGCGCGCTGCTCGTCGACGCGCTGACCCTGCTGCCCGCGCTGGCCGCCCGCCGGCTCGGCACCTCCCTGAAGTCCATCACCGCCTGGGCCGTCGGCATCGGCGTCGTCGTGAACCTCACCGGGTTCCTCGTCGCGCTGAAGCTCGACTGGCCCCCCGGACCCGTGCTCGTCCTGACGGCCGGGGCCGTGGTCCTGGCCGTCCATCTCGTCCCCGAACGGAGAATCAGCTCATGGCGCGCATCCGCGTCCGCACCGTCCGTGTCCCTGCCCTCGTCGCACTGAGCGCGGCGCTCGCCCTCACCGCCACCGCCTGCGGCTCGGACGAGCCCGCGACCGAGGACAAGGGCGCGGCCGGCCCGAAGCGCGGCGACGCCCCGGTCGTCGTCGCCACCACCACCTGGGAGGGTGCCTTCGCCAAGGCAGCCGGTGCCGAGGACGTGACCGTCATCGTCCCGTCCTCCGCCCAGCACGCCCCGGACTACGACCCCAAGCCCTCCGACCTCGCCGCGGTCGCCGAGGCCGACTTCGTGCTCTACGCGCCCTTCGAGCCGTATGCCGCGAAGATCAAGGAGGCCGCCGGGTCGGACGCCGAACTGGTCGAGGTCGACCTCGACAACGCCGCCGGCAGGGCGAGCGCCGAGGTCACCCGCCTGGGCGGGCTGTTCGGCACCGAGGACGCCGCCGCACGGTGGAACGCGTCCTTCGAGAGCGAGTACGCAACCCTCCAGAAGGACCTGAAGCAGGCCTGGCCCGGCGGCACGGCACCGGCGGTGGTCGCCCAGGTGTTCTCCGTCTGGTCGGCCGAGATGGCCGGTGCCGAGGTGCGCGGCACCTACGGACCCGAGGCCGTCACCGCCGAGCAGCTGTCCGAACTGGCCAAGAAGAAGCCCGCCTTCGTCCTCGACAACGTGCACATGTCCACCGGGAAGGTGCTGCCCGACTCCGGTGCCGAGCAGGTCGGCATCGTCAACTACCCCGACGAGGACCTGGATCTGATGGGCGTCTACCAGGACGCGGCGGACGCCATCACCAAGGCCCTGGCCTCCTGACCCGAACCGCCGCGCCAGTTGCCGAGGGGCCAGTTGCCGAGGGGCCGCCGGGAGTCTCCCGGCGGCCCCTCGGCCGTACCGGTGGGTGCGGCTCCGGGCCGCACCCACCCGCCGCCTCACACGGCCTGCGCCAGCGGATCCGGCGCCGGCGCCGCGGCGCACCGCTCCCGCAGCAGCGCCCGGTCCGGCTTGCCCGCCGGGGTCAGCGGGAACTCCGCGACCACCAGCAGCCGTTCCGGATGCTTGCGCCGCTCCAGGCCGCGCGCCTCCAGATGGGCGCACAGCTCCCGAAGCGCCGGAGCCGCGGTACCCCGCGGCACCACACAGGCGGCGAGCCGCTCGCCCATCAGCGCGTCCGGCACCCCGACGCACACCACGTCCCGCACCAGCGGATGCGCGGCCAGCTCGATCTCCACCTCGGCCGGGCTGATGTTGGCCCCGCCGCGGATCACCACGTCCTTGAGCCGGCCCACGATGCGCAGCGTGCCGTCCTCGCCGATGACGCCGAGATCGCCGGTGCGCACCCAGCCGTCGGCGGTGCGGTAGCGGGCGTCGAGGTCGGGGGCGGCGACGTAGCACAGCGGGGTCATCGGCCCGCGGGCGACGATCTCGCCGACCCGGCCGCGCGGCGCCTCCCGCAGCTCGGGGGCGCCCGTTTCGGCGATCCGGATGTCGGCGACGCGCGGGTCCGGGTGGCCGGCCGGGATGCCGGGGCCGTCGCCGCGCAGCGGCTCGTCGGACAGCCCGGTGTGGCAGTTGACGCCGTCGGCTGAGCCGTAGAGGTTCACCACCGGACAGCCGAACACCCGCCGGGCCTCCGCGGCCGTGGCCTCGTCCAGCGGCGATCCGCCGACGACCACCGCCCGCGGGGGAGCGAACCGGGGCCGGTGGCCCTCCGCCCACCGGTCCAGCAGCATCCGCACCATGGTCGGCACGCCCAGCACATGGGTGGGCTCGTGCGCGGCGAGCGCGTCCAGGGCGGCCTCCGGCGTGAAGTGGTCCAGCACCACGAGAGTGCCGCCGTGCCGGGCGAGCGTCACGGCGGTGCCGTTGCTGCCGAACGCGGAGGCGAGCGGCACCAGGAACAGGCACCGCGGCGGCTGCCCGTCGGGCATCAGCGAGGCGAGGAAGTTGCCGCGCCCGCCGGCCAGTGCGTTGTGCGAGTACGCCACCATCTTCGGCTCGGCCTCGGAGCCGGAGGAGACGAGTATCCGGGCGGCGGAGTCGGGGTCGGGGCGGGCCGGGACGAAGGCCGCGGGGCCGGTGCGCAGCAGGGCGCTCAGGGCGACGGTGCCCTCGGGCGCCGGGCCCGGCCCGGCGGCGACCACGGTGCGCAGCGCGGGCAGTTCGGCGGCGAGTTCCAGCAGGTCGGCGGCGTGCCGGTGGCCCCGGTGCTCGGTGGCGGCGACGACGGCCACCGCCTCCGCCCGGCGCAGCAGCGACGCCGCCTCGGCCCGGCCGCGGCCGACCGGGAAGGGCAGCGCGACCGCGCCGAGGGCGGCCAGCGCGAGATCGGCGATGACGGCGTCGCGGCCGTTGGGCAGCTGGGTGCCGACCACGTCGCCCGCGCGTATGCCGAGCCCGGACAGCCCGGCGGCCAGACATCGCACCTTGCGGTCCAGGGCGGTGTAGCAGAGCTTCCCCTTGGCGTCGACGACCGCGGTGCGGTGCGGGTCGGCGATCTGCCGAGCCCGGTAGAGGCTGTACAGGTCGAGGTCGGGGCAGGTGCCGTCGACCGCCCAGGCGCGGCGCAGCTCGGCGGGCAGCAGGTCGTTGAGGGCCACGGTCATGCGAAGCTCCAGGGGTTCGGAACGACGGGGGCGCCGTGCGCGTCGCGGCCGATCGGGCCGGTCGACAGCAGGTCGGCGAGGTCGGTGACGACGGGGACGGCGGTCAGGCCGCGGTCGCGCAGCCCGCGCAGGGCCTCCGCGGTGGTCCGGTCGCGGACGTCGTACGCGAGCGAGCAGTGGTCGGCGAGGGCGATCCAGCCGTCGGCGGTGCGCAGCGGTCGCCGGAATCCGGCCGGGTGCCGAGGGCTGAGGCCCTGCGCGGCCCGGGAGCGGGCGGGCGCGGTGAGCACGTCGGCGGCGCCGAGCAGCGAGGAGTCGACGCGTACGCCGTGGCCGGTGCGCTCGCGCAGCAGCAGTCCGGCGAGGACCGCCTCGGTGCCGAGCAGCCCGCCGAGCACGTCCAGGAGGGTCATCAGGGACGGCGCCGGCGGCTCGTCGGCGGGCCGCGCCGCCTCGCCCACCCCGGTGCGGGCCTGCACCATGAAGTCGGTGCCCATGGGGGCGTCCGGCAGCCGGTCCGCCCAGCCGCTGGTGTACGCGTACACCAGTGCGGGGTTGGCCGCGGCCAGCTGCTCGTGGTCCAGGCCGAGCTGCGCCGCCTTGCCCGGCGCCCAGTTGTGCAGGAACACGTCGGCGTCGGCGGCCAGCTCCCGCAACCGCTCCCGGTCGCCCGGGGACTTGATGTCCACCTCGACGGCCTTCTTGTCCCGGTTCAGCGCCAGCCAGCGGGCCGACACCCCCGAGCAGGCGGGCGGCATCCCGCGCAGCGGATCGCCGCCCGGCGGCTCGATCCGGATCACCTCGGCGCCGAGCAGCCCGAGGAGACGGGCGGCGAGCGGCGCCTGGATCCGGCGGCCGGCCTCCAGCACGGTGAACCCGGCCAGCGGCAGCTCGCCCGCCGTCCGCGCGGGGGTGTACGAGGCGTCGTGCGGGGTCAGCGCCCAGGGGGCGGCGCCGTCGTGCTCGGCGGCCCGGCCGGCCAGCGAGACCAGGGGGCACACGTCCGCACCCGAGGAGTGGGCGGCCCGGCGGACCTGCTCCCAGGAACACGCCCGCGCCGCCGTGTGCAGGGCCTGCGGGAAGGGGGCGCAGGCGGTGGCGTAGCGGAACTGGAAGGGGCGCCACCCCCGGCGAATCGATTCCTCAGGGGCGTCCAGCGCCCGCCAGAACGCCGCCCACATCCCGGGGTCGAGCGTCTCCAGCTCGAACAGGGTCCCGTCCGACGAGGTGAACGGCGGCCCGCCCGGGGCGAGTTCGGCCGCCTCGCCCTCCTCGGCGCCGACGGCGGCCAGGTACTGGGAGACCGTCAGCAGACCGGCCCGTTCCGCGTCCACGTCGACATCGGCGGCGCGCCCGTTCCCGCGGGCCCGCGCCAGCAGCGCCGCCAGCAGGCCCTGCACGGCAAGGACGCCGGTGGCGGTGGCGGCGTGGTCCACGGCGAGGCCGCGCGGGGCGCCGTCGCGCCGGCCGTGCACCGCCATGATGCCGGTGACCGCCTGCGCGGTGGCCTCGTCGGAGGCGTCCGGGCCCCACCCGGTACGGACCGTGACGCTGCCGGGGCCGCCACCGGTGACGGTCGTCCGGCCGCCCGTCCCGCGGCCCGGTGCGGCACCGAGCAGTCTCAGATGCTCCGCGACCAGTCCCTCTCCCGGCCCCGGCGGTCCGGTGTGCTCCACCCGGAGTCCGTCGAGGGGACCGGCCGTCCGCGCGACGGCCGGTGCGGCTGGAGTTGCCATGCCTCTCCTTTCCTCACGCGCGGGAACCCGGGGGCGGTCGCCCCCGACCAGTTCCACGGAAGAGGGAGTCGGACGGCCGACGGCCCGGGTTCCCGCCACCGCCGGGAGAAGTGGGGAAAAGAGTTGACGGAGATCACCGGCGCCCCCGTGTGCCCGCCCGCCGTCACGGAGTTGAGAGACCGCGTCGCGGCGTTCGTGCGGGAGAGGGTGATGCCGGGCGAGCCGGTGCTGGACGCCGGCGGGCCCGAGGCCGCGACGCTGCTGCGCTCCCTGCAGCGGGAGGCCAGGGCCGAGGGGCTGTGGGCGCTGCCGCTCCCCGCCGAACTGGGCGGCCAGGACCTTCCGCTGGCGTCGTACGCCCATGTGGCCGAGGCCGAGGGCGCCAGTGACCACGGGCCGGCCGCCCTCGGCTCGGCGCCGCTGCTGGACGCGCTGATGCTGTGGCGGCACGGCACCCCCGCCGTCCGCGACCGCTACCCCGCCCGCCTGGCCGCCGGCGACCTGCGTGCCTGCTACGCGATGACCGAACCCGGAGTGCCCGGTACCGACCCCTTCCTGACCGCCACCCGCGCGGTACCGCGGGACGGCGGGGGCTGGCGGGTGAGCGGGCGCAAGTGGTTCACCAGCGCGGCGGCGGACGCCGACCTGGTCACGGTGCTCGCCCGCACCGACGGCGAGGCACCGGACCGCGAGGGGCTGTCGCTGCTGCTGGTGCCCGCCCGGACGCCGGGCTTCCGGGTGGTCCGCGAGCTGCCGGTGCTCGGCGCGGGCGGACAGTGGGAGATAGCGCTCGACGACGTAGCCGTCGACGCCGCCCACCTCGTCGGCGAGCGCGGCGAGGCACTGGCCGTCGCGGGCGAACGGCTGCAGCTCGGCCGCACCCTGCGCTGTCTGCGCTGGCTGGGTCAGGCCCGGCGCGCGTTCGACCTGATGCGGGAGCGGGCGGCCACCCGCACCGGCTCCCGCGGCCCGCTCGGCGACCTCCAGCTGATCCAGCGCCACGTCTTCGAGTCACTGCTCGCCCTGCGCACCACCCGCCCGCTGGTGTACGAGGCCGTGGCCCGGCTGGACGCGGGCCTGGACGCCCGGGTGGAGGTGGGCCTGGCCAAGGTGGCCGCCGCCCGCACCCTGCAGCAGGTCGCCGACGCCGCCATCCAGGTGCACGGCGCGGAGGGGCTCGGCCCCGACACCCCACTGCCCGCGCTGTTCCGCACCGGCCGGGCCGCCCGGATCCTCGACGGCCCCGACGAGCTCCACATCGCCTCGGTCGCGCGCCGCGCCCTGCGCATGCCGTAGCAGCCGCCCCGGCCTGTCCCGTCCCACCCCCACCCGTTCGGGACACGGTTCGGACGGGCGGTGATCCCGCGGCGGGGACACCCCGCGAGATCGCCCGCGGCGGCACCGGGCGGTACTCGTCCGGTGAGGTGGTTCGAGCAGGCCGAGGCCGCGTAGCGGCGCGGGAGCGGGACGCGGCCGTCGCCGTGGTCAGTGCCCGCGCCGCGTGCGTCTCCGCCGGTCTCCAGCGGCACGACGACCACCTGAGGCACCATGACCACCTGTGGCACAGGGATCTGCTCGTCGGTGCCGGACGGCTCGCGGAGCCGGCCGGCCGTGTCCGCACGGATGTCCACGCACGCCGTCGGCTCGACTCCGCGCTGCGCGAACGGGGGACGGCAGCGGAGCTGCGCGATCGCGCCGAACGGGGACCGCGGTGCCCGGTACGCCCTCGTCCGGCTGCCGGGCGGGACGGGGCGGGCGGACGAGGCTCGTCGGACGGTTCGGGAGCTCGGGCCGGAGGACCAGTACGCGCACGAGAACGCCGGTCGCCTCGACCGCCGTGGGGCGGGGCCGGTTCGCTACGCCTCGTGGAGGCCGACCAGACCCGTCAGCGTCGCCAGGGCGTACGCCAGGAAGAAGTCGCCCCAGATCAGCTCGTGCCGGGGCGCGGTGCCGGCGGCCAGGTCGTAACAGCCGTCCAGGAGGCGGCCGTCGGTGGTGAGGTGGGTGCGGGTCAACTCCTCCAGGAGGGTCTCGGCCTGGTCGCGGTGGCCGAGGCCGAGCAACGCCAGGGCTGTGATCGCGGCGGCGGAGGTGTCCCGTGGGCCCTCCGGGCGGGATTCGTCCGCCGGGGGGACCCGCGGGGCCTCGCGCAGATGCTCCGCCTCGGGCGCGAGGTCCGCGGCGTCGAGGCGGTGCGCCGCGTCCGCGAGCGCCAGCAGCAGCCAGGCCCGGCCCCGGCTCCAGCCCGGGGGCGGGTCGTCGCAGCGGGTCCAGCCCGTGGGCGGCTCGTGGCGCCAGCACCAGCCGCCCACGCGCGCCCGCAGTTCCAGGTGGCGGCGGAGGTGGGACTCGGCGGCCCGGGGAGCCGACGCCGCCAGCAGAGGCACCATGCCCGGTACGCCGTCCGCGCGGGCCAGCAGCCGTGGGCCGCCGAACGCCGCACCCCACGGCACCAGGCCGAGCGCGGGGTCGTACGCCTCCCGGCAGGCCCGGGCCGCCCGGTCGCGCAGGTCGGTCGCCGCCGAACCCTCGGCCAGCGCCGTGCCGTACCAGAGGATCAGCCCGCGCGTGGCGGTGTCGGCGCCGGCCCACGGCGCGAGCCGCTCCGTGCACCGCAGTGCCGCCGCACGGTCGGCCGCGTTCCGGGTGTGCCGGTAGCGCAGCCAGAGCAGCCCGGCCCAGAAGCCGCCGGTCCACGAACCCCGGCCGGTCGTCGTCCACCGGCCGGACCCGGGATCGGCGTACAGCGGAAACCGGTCACCGGCCTCGGTCCGGGTGACCGCGACCCGGTCGAGGAGGGACTCCAGCGCCGGGCCCGCCCACGCCGGCGCCACCCCCGCCGCTCCGTTCCTCGCCGTACCGCTCACGTCCGTACTGCTCATGCCCCTGCCGCCGCACGACGCTCCCGTACCGCCCACACCAGCGCCACCGCCGCCGCGCCCGCGAACTCGGCCGCGACCAGCAGCCACCCGGTCCCGTACCGCCCGGCCGCCGCCAGCAGCCCGAACAGCGGTGGGCCGACCGCGAAACCGGCGAAGAAGCCTGCCGAGACCAGCGCCGAGTCCTGGCCCGCGCGGCCCGGCGCCGCGCGCTGCATCACCAGCACCATCGAGACCGCGTTCGCGGCCACCGCGAAGACCCCCACCGCCACCGCGGCCGGCCACGCCAGCGCACCCGCGTACGCCGACGCCGCGAGCAGCAGCGCCGCACACACCGAGCCGGCGGCCAGACCACCCGGCAGCCACCCGGCGAGCCCCGGCCGTCCCGCCAGCTTGGACCAGCCCACCCGGCCCGCGATCCCGGCCACGCCCAGCACCGCCACCAGGGCCCCGGCCGCCGTCGGTCCGAAACCGAGCTCCCGGACCCCGTACAGCGTCAGATAGGTGTTCACCGAGGCGATGCCGCAGCCCAGCAGCAGCGAGAACGCCGCGAGCCACGCGATGGTGCCGCGCGGAACCCAGGCGGCCGGTACGGACTTCGGCGGCGGGTCGGCGGGCAGGACGCGCGCCGCCCACACGGCCGCCGCCACGGCCGCCGCGGACGCCGTCCACACCGCGCCCCGCCACCCCGTGACGGCTGCCAGCGCGGCCAGCGGCAGCCCCGCGGCGAACGCCCCGAGCTGCACCCCCGACTGCTTCATGCCGGTCACCGCGCCCCGCCGCTCGGCGGGCACGGCCGACAGGATCGCCTTGTTGGTCGCCGGGTTGGCCAGTGCCTGCGGGAGCCCGCCCAGCGCCACCGCCGCCAGCAGGAACCCCGTACCCGGCGCCCAGCCGATCGCCACCAGTGCCGCCGCCGACAGCAGGAGCAGCACCACCAGACAACGGCGCGGCCCGATCCGGTCCACCACCCGCCCACCGACCGGGGACAGCAGCGCCGCCGCGCCGAAGCCGACGGTCGTGGTCAGGCCCAGCACCGTCGGCGAGACGTCCAGATCGTCCACGATCCGCGGCCCCAGCGCGCCGAGCAGGAACAGTTGCAGCATCGAGAAGGCCATCGCACAGGTCAGGAGTGCGGTCGTGCCCCCGGTCGCCGGCCTCGCGGTCGGCTCCCGCACGTCACGGACCTCGCTCTGCTCCGCCGCCACCCGTTCCCCTCCTCCATCGTGCCCCGACACGACCCGGAGCCTGCCCAGAAGTCGGAGAGGGCGCACTCCCGGTTCCCGTGCATCAAATGTGATGCGTATCACGTGAGTTGGATTGAGTCGGGCGCCGGGACAATGTCCGTACCCTCCCGTGACCCGTGAGACCCGGATGCGAGGATGAGGCAGCCATGACTGCTGGGTGGTGTTCTCGCACGGTACGGGCCGCGGTGTTCGCGGCCGTCTGTGTGCTGCTCGCCGCCATGGGGCACGCCATGATGTCGGGGACCTCGGTGCCCTGGTGGGCGTTGGCCGCCGGAGCGGCCGCCACGGGCGGTGTGGCCTGGCGGCTCGCCGGACGGGAACGGGGCCTGCTGCTCGTCGGCTCCGCCACGGTGGGCGCCCAGGCCGCACTCCACTCCGCGTTCTCGCTCGCCCAGGCGGTGACCGGACCCGGGGCGCGCAGCGGGGGCTCCCTCGGCCGGCGCTGGCTGGAGCATCTGCTGTGCCTGCCGCCCGCGGGAGCGGGCGGCGCGCACGGCACCGGGGCGGGGGCCGGGCACGTCATGGACCACGGCGCCACGGCCGCCGGGCACTCCGCGCACGCGATGCACTCCCTGCACGCCGCGCACGCCGCGCCGTCCGGGTCCTCCGTGGGCCACCTCGACGGCATCGGCACCATGGCGCACATGGACCACGGCATGGGCGGCATGTCCCCGGCCGGCATGCTCGCCGCGCACCTGCTCGCCGCGCTGCTGTGCGGCCTGTGGCTCGCGTACGGCGAGCGCGCCGCGTTCCGGATCCTGCGCGCGCTGGCCGGCTGGCTCTTCGCACCGCTGCGTCCGCTGCTGCGGCAGCCCGCCGCACCCCACCGTCCGCGTCCGTGGACCGGCCGACCCGACTCCTGCGTCGCACTGCGCCGGCTGCTGCTCACCCATGCCATCACTTCTCGGGGTCCGCCCACCGGGGTCGCTGTCGTCTGACGACAGCTGGTTCCCCGGGGCACCGGCCGGCCCACGAGCCGCCGAGTCCCGCCCCGGGCACCGGCCGAGGCCCCTCCGTGCCCGGCCGTCACCCCACACCGGCACCTCCCGTGCCGCGCTCGCAGCGCCGCCCGTCGGCCCCGCCTGCGCCGGCACGGTGGCTCGCCGGTCCCGGATCCCCGAGAAGGACAGACCCAGGTGACCACTGCTGCCCTGCTGCCCGAACGCACAGAGCCAAGAGAACGCAATCAGCCGAAGGCACGCGCCCGGTCGACGGAACGCACCCGGGCGAGAGAGGAATCGATCACCGCCCTGGCGCTCGCCGCGCGTGGCGGCGACACCGAGGCGGGCGAGGCCTTCGTCCGCGCGCTGCACCGCGACGTCCGTCACTACGTGACGTTCCTCGGCGCGGACCCGCAGAGCGCCGACGATCTGGCCCAGGACACCTTCCTGCGGGCCCTCGGCAGCCTGCACCGGTTCGAGGGCCGCTCCTCGGCCCGCACCTGGCTGCTCGCGATCGCCCGGCGCGCCGTGATCGACAGCATCCGCTACAGCTCCTGCCGCCCGCGGCTGTCGGACACGGAGGACTGGGAGGCTGCGGCCGAACGCAGCCAGCCGCGCGACGTGCCCGGCTTCGACGACGGCATCGCCCTCGCCGAGCTGCTCGACACGCTCCCTGCAGACCGGCGGGAGGCCTTCGTCCTCACCCAGCTGCTGGGGCTGCCCTACGCGGAGGCGGCGGCGGTCAGCGACTGCCCCGTCGGCACGGTGCGTTCGCGTGTCTCGCGCGCCCGCACCTCGCTGATCCAGTGGCTGGACGAGGCCGAGGCCGAGGACGCGTCGCCGGCCGCCTGACGAACACCGCCGCTGCCCGCCCGGCCCGTCGCCCGGGCGGCAGCACGGGCGCGGTACCCGGTTCGTCCTCGGCGGGCGCCGGGCGACCGCCGAGCGCCTCGGCCGGCCCTGTCGCCCAGGACGTCGATCGTCTTGGGAGGACGCCGATCGTCCCGGCAGGGCCCGACCGCCCCGCTCCGACGCCGATCGGCCCCGGCCGGCGCACGGTGTCAGGCGTAGGGGCCCTCTTCCGCCCGTCCCAGATCGCCGTAGCGTGGCGTCCCGCGGTCCGTGTGGCGTCGGAACCAGTCGGCGGCGGCCTCGGACACCTGCTCCAGTGCGCCGGGCTCGGGGAAGAGATGGGTCGCGCCGGGCACCACATGGAGCTCGTGCGGCCCGGGAAGCTGCTCGGCGGCCCGGCGGTTCAGGTCGAGCACCGTCTCGTCATGACCGCCGACGATCAGCAGGACCGGGGCCCGGACCCGGGTGAGCGCATCGCCGGCCAGGTCCGGCCGGCCGCCCCGGGACACCACCGCCGAGACCCGCGCGGGGCGCTCGCCGGCCGTGATCAGGGCGGCCGCCGCGCCCGTGCTCGCCCCGAACAGGCCCACCGGAAGGTCCGCGGTGTCCGGGCGCCGCGTCAGCCAGTCGACGGCGTCCGCCAGCCGCCCGGCCAGCATGCCGATGTCGAAACGGAGCCAACCCGTCACCTCGTCCTCGCGCGCCTCCGCCTCCGTCAGCAGATCCAGCAGCAGCGTGGCGAATCCGGCCCGCTGCAGCTCGGCGGCGACCGCGCGGTTGCGCGGGCTCAGCCGCGAGCTGCCGCTGCCGTGCGCGAACAGTACCGCCCCCCGGGGCCCGGCCGGGATCACCAGATCCGCGGAGAGCCGTGCCTGGCCCGAGGGGGATGCCACTGTCACCGTCGCGGAGACCATGCGTCCTCATCTCCCGGTGGCCGTGTGCTGGGCTGCCCGGGTACCCGGCCGGGCGCCCTCACACCCGCGGCTCAGGCCGGTTCGGGTGCCCGGCCGGGCGTGGCCGGGGGTGCGGGCGCGCCGTGGCCCGCGTCGCCGTCGCCGCGGTCGCCCCGCCCGTCCCGGTCGTCCAGGCCGCCCGGGTCGGCGTCGGTGCGGCGGGAGAGCCGGCCCGGCCACCAGAAGCGGCGGCCCAGGTCCAGAGCGAGCGCGGGCACCAGCACCGTACGGACGAGGAAGGTGTCCAGCAGGACGCCGATGCCGACGAGCACGCCAAGCTGGGCCAGCGTCACCAGCGGCAGCCCCGCGAACACGGCGAAGGTGGCGGCGAGCACGACGCCCGCGGAGGTGATGACACCGCCGGTACTGGTCAGGCCCTCCAGTACACCGCGGGTGTGGCCGATGCGGGCCGCCTCCTCCTTCACCCGGTGCATCAGGAAGATGTTGTAGTCGATGCCCAGGGCGACCAGGAACACGAAGCCCATCAGCGGGATCGACCAGTCGACGCCCGCATGACCCAGTACCTGCTCGAAGACCAGGTTGGAGGCCCCCAGCGCGGCGGCGTACGACAGCACCACGGTGGCCAGCAGGAGAACCGGTGCGACCAGCGCGCGCAGCAGCCGGACCAGGACGCCGAGGACCACCAGCAGGACGACCGGGATGACGGTCCGCAGATCGCGGTCGGCCGCGCGCTGGGTGTCCAGCGCCTCCGCGGTGGTGCCGCCGACCAGGGCGTCCATCGGGTTCACGGCTTCGCGCAGGCCGTCCACCGCGTCCTTGGCGGCCCTGCTGTCCGGGGCGTCGTCCAGCACCACGGACAGGGCGGCGAGTGTTCCGTCCGGGGTGCGGTCGCCGCCGGGCTCCACCCGGGCGACGCCGTCCACGGCGGACGCGGCGTCCCGGACCTCGGCGACCCGGCCGCCGGGGGCGACGATCGTCGCGGGGTCGGAGGCGCCCGACGGGTAGTGGGCGGAGATCCGCTCCTGCGCCACCACGGACTCCGGTTCGTCCTGGAACATCTCGGCCTGCGTCAGGCCCATGCCGATCCCGGTCGCGCTCAGCGCGAGGACCCCGGTCGCGGCGACGGACATCATCCACGACCAGCGCGGGCGCCGGGCCACGGCGATCCCGATGCGGGACCAGACCGTGTGCGCCCTGCGGGCAGGCGTACCGTGTTCCGGCACGAACGGCCAGAACACCCAGCGGCCGGCGACGACGAGCAGCGCAGGCAGCACGGTGACCATGGCGAGGAAGCCGCAGACGACACCGACGGCCCCCACCAGCCCCAGCGAGCGCGAGGAGTTGACGTCGGCGAGGGCCAGACAGGCCAGGCCCAGGGCGATGGTGCCGGCCGAGGCGAGGATCGCCGGGCCGGAGCGGGCGAGCGCGATCCGCATCGCCGTGTGCCGGTCGGCGTGGCGGTGCAGCTCCTCTCGGTAGCGGGCGATGAGCAGCAGGGCGTAGTCGGTGCCGACGCCGAAGACGAGCACCATCAGCACGCCCGCGCTCTGCGGGTCGACCGGCAGCCCCGCGTGCCGGGCCAGCAGATACGTGCTGACCTGGGTGAGGATCGCGGCGAAGCCCACGGACAGCAGCGGCAGCAGCCACAGCACGGGGCTGCGGTAGGTGATCAGCAGCAGGACCGCCACGACCAGGCCGGTGGCGAGCATCAGGGTGGTGTCGAGGTCGTCGAAGACGGCCACCGAGTCGGTGAGGGACCCTGCGGGGCCGCCGATCTCGGCGTCCACGCCGGGCGGGGCATGGGCGTCCGCGATCTCCCGCAGCTGTTCGATCGTCCCGGTGATGTCGTCCTCGCTGTCCAGCGGGACCACCGTCATCAGGGCCTCGCCGTCCTCGGACGGGATCGGCGGCGGGACCTGCTCGCCCGCGGGCACGTACCGGGCGAAGGCCTCCCGGTCGGCGGCGGCCTTCCGCTCGGCGCCGTCGCCCGTGTAGATCACCACCGCGGGCATGACGGTGTCGGTGCGGAACCTCTCCAGTTCCGTGTTGACACGGGCGGACTCGGCACCGCGCGGAAGAAACGCGTTCGGGCTCGTGTCCTCGACCTCGCCCAGTTTTCCGGCCAGCGGGCCGAGCGCGACGGCCAGGATCAGCCAGGCCGCGAGGATCAGCCACTTGCCGCGGCGACCGGCGGGCGCACGGGTCACATGCTGCAGCAGCGCACGCATGAGTACTCTCCTTCATAGGGAGCGCGCGGCCGGTCGGTGACCGGCTCGGGGCGCACGGGGCCCGCACCACGGCGCACCAGGTGTGACGACCTGCCGTGGTGTTACGGGTGTGTGGATGTGTGTCCGGGCGTGTTCCGCCTCGGTACGGCCGGGAGTTGCCGCTCCCGGCCGTACACGGGTGACGCCGGCCCGCGACGCCGGCGCACGGGGCTGTCCGCCGGCCCTACTCGATCTCGCGCATCATCTTCTCCATCGAGCCCACCGCCAGCCGGGTCTGCGTCAGTTCGTCGAGCGTCTGCCGCTGCTCCTCGGCCGTGCGCCGCTGCAGCTCCACGGTGTCCTCCAGGAGCTGCGCGTACCGCGCGGCGAGTTCCTTGTACTGCTCCTCGCGCGCCGCCAGCATGCGGGCCCGCCAGGTGGCGGCGACCTGCCAGACGATCACGATCAGCAGGGCGAAGAACCCGGCCGCGCCGACGGCGCCGACCAGGATCCCCAGCTCTTCCTCCCCGGCGGCGAGCGTCACCAGTTCCCCATTCACTTCGCTTCCTCTTTCGCGGTGCGGTCGGCCCGATCCGCGTCGCGGTCGCCGGTTCCGGTGACCGTCGCGGCGGCGCGGGCGATGACGCGGGGCGTCAGCTCGTAGCAGAACGGGGCGACTTCGTAGTACTTCATCGCCTTGCCGTCCTCCCCGACCTCGAGTGTGCCGACGACCAGTCCGGCCGCCTCCAGACGCTGGAGATGCATGTGCAGCAGCGGCCGGCCGATGCCGATCTCGCGGGCCAGCGCGCTGACGTAGTTCCGGCTCTCCAGGAGCGCCGCGACGATCCGCATGCGATGCGGATTGCCGAGCGCGGAGAACACCTTGAGCAACTCGTCGCCCGTCGGTGCCGCAGCCGGGACCTCGGGCATCAGCGGCCCCTTTCCGTCGTACCTGTCAGAAAAGGCTGACAGTCGCCGCGGACACCTGTCAAAGATTCCTGACACATCTGGGGGTGAGATCCGGGAGAGGTCGGGGATGCGTGGGGGAGGACATGGGGGGCGCCTCAGGGTCGACCCTGAGGCGCGGATCGGTCAGCCCTCCTCCTCGTCGCCCTCGAAGAAGTCGCCGATCTCATCGACGACCTCGGCCGCGACCATGCCGCCGACCACTCCCGCGGCGAGTCCGGCGGCGCCCGCGGCGACGGCGGTGCCCATGCCGGGACCCGAGTGGTGGTGCGCGCCGTGGCCGTGGGCCGTGCCGCGCTCGGCGAGCTGCCGCACCCAGCCGTCGACCTCGGCGGTCCAGTCCCGCACCTCGTCCAGGCCGACGGTGAAGAGGGTCAGCGCGTCATGGCCGGAGGAGAGCAGGCCACCGCGCCGGTCGGCCTCCAGCACCACGTCCATGCCGTCCGGCGCGGCCAGGAAGGTGACCTCGAGCTGCCGGAGCCGGTCCGCGTACTGCGGGGCAGGCGTCAGCTCGATCTCCTGGTAGAAGGGCAGCCGCTGCCCGGTCCCCCCGATCCGGCCGTACTCCAGGTCGGCGGACCGGAAGCCGAACCCGAGCTGCCCCAGGGCCTCCAGGACCGCCTCCTGGGCGGGCAGCGGAGCCACGGCCAGCGGGTCCAGGTCGCCCTTGTCCCGTGCGCCGGCCACCGCCAGTTCGGTGCGCACCCCGAGCCCGATGCCCAGCGGCTGCCCGTGCAGTTCGGTGACCGGCGTCTCCCAGGGCAGCGGCAGCCCGAACGGCACGCTGCGCTCCTCACCCGGGCCGAGCCGGAAGCCGCCGCCGACGTGCACCCGGTCGAAGACGACGACCCCCTCGCTCTCCCCGCCCTCGTGCTCCGCCTCGACGCGCGCCACCAGCTCCAGGGTGATCTGCTCGATGTCGAAGTCGGCGTCGCCGCCCCGGAGATGGACCTGCCCCGACAGGACCCCGCCGGGCCGGGCGGCGCCCGGGTCGAGGACCGTGTCCACCGTGGGCCCGCCCACCCCGAGCGCACCGAGCAGCCGTTTGAACACCATCGTTGCGTTCGCTCCTCGTCTACTGTTTCCGTTGTGACCTTGTCTGCTGTGACCTGCGAAAACGTTCTCTACAGGCACGTAGAAGAATAGAGGTCGCAAGGGCCGGGCAGCGATGTGAACCGCACACTGGCCTGATTCCCTCTCAGCTGCCGCCCATCTTCCAGGTCAGAGCCACGTGTCCTGGTCATCGGTCCAGTCAGTGACGGGGTGTCCTGCAGCGTCCGCTCACGCATCTCTTGACGCGGCCGCTGCCGCCGAACCGCGGCTTCTCGGTGCTCACGGATCCGCGCGCCAAGGGGGGAGCCGGACGCGCTGAGGGCGGCCCGGCGCCTGTTGGGCGAGCGCGCTGTTCGGACTCGAGATGAGAGCAGCTCGTTCGGAGGGAGGCCATGCTCATGGTCTGGTGCAGCCATGAGGAAATGGCTCGCATGGTCCGGACCAGGAGCGTTGGGGGCCTTGACCGTGACGATCGGAAGATCCGAGAGACCTGGTTCGACGCGGATGTGATGCACTCTCGGTGCGCTATGACGAGGCGTACGACTACGACTCGAAGTACCGAACCTGGATCGAGAACCCGAGGCACCGACTGGAGGCCGGCAGCCGGGTGTTGGACCTGGGATGCGTCAGCGGTGTCCCCGGTCGTGTGTGCTCTGGCCCAGGCGGGACACCGCGACACCGGGGTCGACATCAGCGAGATGCAGATCCGTCGAGCCCGGGAACTGGTGCCCGGGGGCCGACTTCATCAGGGCCGATGCCAACTCGGTGGACTTCCCCGCCGAGTCCTTCGATGCCCGTGGTCTCCCTCTATGCCCTGATTCACATCCCGTTGCAGGAGCAGCGTCCACTGCTCGCGAAGGTTGCCTCATGGCTTCGCCTGGGCGGATGGTTTCTGTGCAGCACAGGGCAGCACGCGTGGACCGGCACGGACGAGGGCTGGCTAGGCGGCGGGGTGGCCATGGGGTGGAGCATCGCAGTTGGGGGATCCGCCGCTACTGGGCACGGCTCGCGCCGTCGCCGCACGCCATCGTGGTGGCCGGGTGAATTCGCCATATCCGTCAGCGGGTGTCGCGGATCATCACTGTGAGCATCGGCGAGGCCGGCGACGGCTGGCTCTGTCCGATGTCCTCGTACCCCCACGACCTGTAGAGCGCATGGACCTTTCCCTCCCCGGCCGCCGGGTTGACCATGAGGGTGACGAACGGTTCATCGCGTGTGGCCAGAAGGGCATCGTGGATGCGGCGGGCGGTGCCGCTCTTCCGCCAAATCGGCCGGACGCCGATCTCCTTCAGAGCCACGGCCGGACGCTCGGTGTACCTCTCCGCCGGCGTCGGGCTGGTGCGCTGCCAGTAGCGGTCGCCGTGCTCGATGGTATTGCCGTAGGCGTAGCCGACCGGATGTCCGTCGGCGTATGCGAGGACGGCTGTGAACCCTGGCTCGGTGCCGTGCCGGTCCAGGCGTTCGCCGAATGCGGTGACCGCGTAGTTCGGCAGGTGGAGGAGTGGGGCGCGCACGTCGGCGTACACGTCTAGGAGGTCGCCGCGGGCGGTGTCGAGGGTGGTGAAGGTGCGTAGTTCGATGGCGGGTGCCGTGGTCATGCGGCCATCCTCCAGGTGGCGGTGTGTTCGGTCCAGGTCTGCGCGGTGGAGCTGCTCGGCGCGGTGGCGCGTAGTGCGGCACCGAACTCCTGCAGCATGCATGTGACCCGGGCGTGCCGGGTGGCGGCTTCGGCGGGGACCTTCATCGCGGTGGCTGTGGCGGCGTCGGGGGCGCCCTGGGCGAGCTGAGCGTGTGCGAGCCGGGTGGTGGTGATTGCGCGGGAGCGGATCATGTGGGGGCGGAGGGCGGACAGGCAGCGGTGGGCGTGGTACTCGGCGGTCGAGTAGTCGCCGAGTGCCAAGTGCGCGGAGAGGGCCAGGGAGTCCAGTTCGGCTTGGTCGTAGAAGGCGAGCATCCACACGGGGCGGTAGTCGGCGGGGTCGGCGCGCAGCATGGCGTCCTGCGCCTGCTCGAACGCGCGGCGGGTGCCAGTGCGGTCCTGTGCCGTGCCGTGGATGGCGCCCTGGCGGGCCAGGCCGAGGGACGCGAACAGAGGGTCACGGCGGGTGAGGTGCAGATTGCGGGCGACATCGTTGGCGGCGAACGCGTCCGCCGGTCGGCCCATGTGGCGGTACATGGTCCCCGCGTGGCTCCAGATCCGGAACTTGATCGCCTGGTCGCCGGACATCTCGGCGAGGGCCTGGGCCTCGCGCATGTGCGCCTTGGCTACGTCGTAGCGCCGGCCGTCGATGGCGGCCCACATCGCGGAGGAGCGGAAGGCGGCTGCGGAGGCGTAGAGGTTGCTGCGTACCCGCTGGGTGGCGCTGCCGGCGTTCTGGAGGTTGAGTGCCTCGTCGGCGAGGGCGGCGGCCCGCTGTTCGATGCCGAGTTGTCCGCCGTGGCGGTGGTCGCTGGCGATGATCTCGGCGAAGCGCTTGTTGAGGCGGTTGACGTCGCTCATGCCGATACGGTGCGGCGAAGCGGTGCCGGGTGCGGCTGCTGCTGCGGCAGCTGCCGCGATGCTGCCGACGAGGGTACGGCGCTTCATGTCGGGGTCCTCCTGCTGCGGTGGGGCCGGGGTGGACGAAGGCCGGCCCCGTGGCACGAACCCTAAAGCGACGGCGGGTAGTCCGGTGACGTCCTCAAGTGCCTTGCGGGCGGCTGCCTTTGGCCACGTGACCCGGCCCGCTTTCCATGCCCGGACCGACGAGCCGTCGAGTCCTCCAGGGCGCCCGGTCAACCGTTCAATGGCCCTGTTCACGGCCTCGGCGAGGCTGTTGGAGCTGTAGCCGTGTTCGGTCATCCACGCCTCAAGAACGGTGTTGCGGGTGGTGTCCATGCGGGCACGGTAGTCCGCGCGATCCCTCCCCACCAGGTAAAGGGAAGGTCAAAACGCCCTAGGCGGGTCCGTCGACTGAATGCCTGAACGTCCTAACCAGCTTGCTGGAAGAGGGAGTTGTCTGGGTGCTGGTCGCCCGCCGAGCCCCGCCGTGCGGGCGGCTGTTGACGGCCCGGCCCGCCCCTGAGGTTCCCCCGCGGGGGCGGGCCGGGCGCCGAGACGACACGAAGGCTCCACCCCAATGACGAGTCTGAGAACACCAGTTGAGGCCCTCTCCGTCGGCCACCCCACGTACAGCCAGACCTTCCCGTGTGAGCCGTCCACGGCCGAGCTCGGCCGCGAACTCGTCCGAGACGTCCTCGGTGTGTGGCACCTCGATGCCCTCGCCGACCGTGCCGCGCTGATCGTCACGGAGCTGATCGCGAACGCCTCCAGGCACACTCTGTGTCCCGAGATCCGCCTCACGGTCGGGCGGCCGAGCGCGACACGACTGCGTGTCGGGGTTGTGGACCGGGAACCAGCGCGTCTGCCCATACTCAGCCAGGTGGCTGACGACGACGAGTCGGGGCGCGGGCTGCTCCTCGTCGATGCTGTCGCCGACCGCTGGGGCTACGACCTGCACGGTTCGGTCAGACGCCCTTGGGGCAAAGAGGTCTGGGCGGAACTCCGCACCGAGGGCGGCAAGTGAGCAGCCCGGCCACGGCACCCCCGCCTCTTCCGGACCTCTCCCGACTCCGGCCCCGCCAGCAGATGGCCATGGACTACGCCCTCTGCGCCCGGCCGCTGGGAGCGAGCGGTCGACGGCTGGGCGAGATACGCCACCGGGGCCTGCCGTTCCAGCTCTGGGCCTGCGCTCCCCACTGCCAGGCCGCCAGATCGACTATCCCGACCAGCTGAGAAAGGGGACGTCCTTCCATGGAGTGGCCGTGGATCACCGGTGATTGCTGGCTCGGCTGCGGATGTACCGGAATCCTGGTGATCTGGCTCGGCCCGGTGCAGTGGGACGGGCAGCACGCACCCTTCTACGCGTGCGAGCCGTGCCTCGACCGCCTCAAGGCCCAGGCGCTCGCCTACTTCATGGAGCGGCGGCCGGCATCCGCTTGATCAGACTCACGGCACACGACTTCCCGGCGTGAGGCAGGCAGCCCGCGAGGACTTCCTAACGCGGAGCACGTCCCCTCGTGCCGGGCGGCCATGAGCCGTCCGGGGAGCAGCCGTCCGGCAACGCTCCCGCGGCGGCACCTGGTGGGCGCTCCAGCCCAGTAACACCACAACGATTACGAGGAGTTGAAGCATGACGCGCAGCACCGTAGTTCCCAGCCGCACCGAAGTACGCCCGCAGATCCCGGGGGCATCGGACGGCTTCGACCTGGACGTCTCCCTCGTCGAGATCGCCGACCCGGCGGGCCTGGTCAACCTGACCGACGACAACTGCGGGTCCACCTGCGGCGCCTGCACCACCAACGTCGCCTGATCCGGCCCCAAGCCATCCCGGTCTGGTGCCGCCGCGTCTCCACGCGGCGGCACCAGCCGCCCGCCCCCTCACCCACGGAGGTACTTGGTGGTTGCTCCGCCCGCAGCGTTCCGCACCGGTTCCACTGCTCTCGTGCGTGCCGTGGCCCGGCCTTCGCTGCCGTTTCCTCCATGCCCTGACCTCGATGACCGCTCGCCCAGTGGTTTGTCTGCCCGCGTGGCGTGGCTACGCGCGGTCTGGGCGGACAAGGACGTCGCCGAGGCACTCCAGCACTCCAGCCCGGTCCTGACCGCGCAGGTAGGCGCCCTGTGCACGTCCGAGCACCCCGCCCACCGGGATGTGCAGCGCGCGGCGCTGTCCGTGGCCCGCTACCTGCTGCGGGCCCAGCACCGGGCGACACCCTTCGGCCTGTTCGCCGGCGTGGCCACCGCGGAGTTCGGCCCGCAGACGCGGGCCGACTGGGGCGAGGAACACGTGGCCGTCGGCCGCGCGGGGGCAGAGTGGCTAGCTGCCGTGGTCGCACGGTTGGAGTCATGCCCGGACCTCCTCGAACGGCTGCCCGTCGTCATCAACAACACCGTGACGTACCGGGGAGACCGGCTCATCGTGCCGTTCCAGCCCGACGTCCAGGACGACCGGACTCGCGCGGTCGAGGCGTCTCTGGCCCTGACCGGCCCAGTGCGCGCGGTCCTTGCCGCGACCCGACTGCCGATCCGGTTCGGCACCCTCGTGGACAAGCTCCAGGCGGAGTTCCCCGAGGCCGGTCCCGAGAAGGCGCGTCAACTGCTGACGGAGCTGATCCGGCGACGGGTACTGATCACGAGCCTGCACGCACCAAGCACCGAGACCGACGCCCTCGGGTATTTGCTGGGCCAACTCGACGCGATCGACGTCCGAAGCCTCGCCCCGGTCGCGGAGACCGTACGCGAACTCCACGCGGTCCGGGCGTGCCTGGCAGAGTGCGCCACATACAGCGGCCGGGACAGCGTCACGGCGCGGATGCGAGACCTCGTCCCCGGCCTGCGCCACCACCCCGTCGCGCTCGACCTCCGCCTGGACGCGCAGATCGTTCTGCCCGAAGCGGTCGCACGCGAGATCGAACGGGCCGCTCTCATCCTGACCCGCTTGAGCAGCCGCCCGTACGGGACCGCTGCCTGGAACGAGTACCACCAGCGGTTCTACGAGCGGTACGGCATCGGCACGATGGTGCCGCTCGCGGAGGTCGTGGCGGACAGCGGCACCGGCTATCCCGACGACTACCCAGGCGCTCCGGCCGGCGCACGCAGGCCCCGCGTCTCCGCTCGGGACGATGCCCTCGTTCGGCTGGCTCAGGCCGCGGCGCTCGACGGCCGTGACGAAGCGATCCTCACGGACGAACAGATTGAGGCCCTGGACGTGGGTCCCGACGAGCCTCGGCTGCCGCCGCACTTGGAGATCGGGGTGCGGGTGCATGCAGCCGGCCTGGAGGAGTTGCAGCGTGGGCGGTTCCGGCTGGAGGTCATGAGCGTGTCCCGAGGCGCCGGCGTCACCACGGGCCGGTTCCTCAGCGTGCTGGCCCCCGCCGAGCAGAAGGCCCTGGCCGCCGAGCTTGCCGACCTCCCAGCCGCAGACGGCAACACCATGCCCGCGCAGCTCTCTTTCCCGCCCCTGCTCCCCGCGAGTGCCCATGTCGCCCGCTCCCCACAGGTCCTCCCCACCGTGATCAGCCTTCAGGAGCACCGCGCCCCGCAGGACACCGTCCTCACCCCGGAGGACTTAGCTGTGGGGTGCGACGGCCGCCGCATGTACCTCGCCGTCCCCGAGCGCGGACATCGCGTCGAGGCCATCGGGATGCACGCACTGAACCTCCACACCCACACCCCGCCGCTGGTGCGGTTCCTCACTGAGTTGTCCCGTGCCCAGTGCGCGCAGGTCACCGTCTTCGACTGGGGCGCCGCAGCGGCGATGCCATTCCTTCCACGTCTGCGGTACGGCCGGACCGTGCTGGCCCCGGCACGCTGGCGGCTGGAAACATCCGAACTGCCCGGCCACATCCGCCCTCGGGAGGAGTGGGATGCTGCGCTCGCCGACTGGCGTGCCCGGCGGAGGCTGCCGCGCCGCGTTCATCTCGTTGAGGACGACCGACATCTCTTCCTCGACCTCGACGAGGCCGGCCACCGGATGCTCCTGCGCCAGCACCTCGACCGCACGCGCCTGGCCGTGCTGGTCGAGGCCCCGGAACCGGAGGCGTACGGCTGGTGCGGCGGGCGAGCCCACGAAGTGGTAGTTCCGCTCAAGGCGACCCGACCGCCGACGTGGCCGCTGCTGCCCGCCCCCAGCCGGGCCCGCGTCCTGTCTGCGGCCCAAATGCAGACGCCCGCCTCTTCCTCGGTTCTTCTGGCCGCTTTGTACGGCGACCCCCGCCGCCAGGACATCCTGCTCTCCCGCTACTTGCCCGGCCTCCTCGAACAACTCGGCAACCCGCCGTGGTGGTTCATCCGCTTCCGCGACCCGGACCAACACCTCCGCGTACGCATCGCCCTCCCCGGACCGGAAGCCTTCGCTGGCACGGCCCGAACGGTGAGCGCTTGGGCCGACGAGCTACGAAGCATCGGCCTGCTGGCCGATCTGCGCTATCCCACCTCCTACCGGGAAATGGGCCGTTGGGGATCCGGCACCGCATGGGAGGCGGCCGAGGAGGTGTTCCGGGCGGACTCGCGCGCCATCCTGGCCCAGCTCACGCAGCCACAGCGCCCCGGACTGCGCACGCTTGTAGCGGCCCACACGGTCGCCATCACCTCCGCGTTCCTCGGCACCATAGAGGCCGGAATGCAGTGGCTGATCGACCACATCCCGCCGACCCCCCCTGTACCCGTTCCACGCCCGCAGTTCACCGAGGCCGTACGGCTCGCCGACCCGAGCGACGACTGGTCGGCCCTGCATAGCGTCCCGGGTGGAGACGCCATCGTGTCCGGGTGGGCCGACCGGGAAGCGGCACTCAGCGCGTACCGGGCGCACCTGCCCGGCCCGGACACCCAGGGCATCTCCGCCGACGACGTCCTGACCTCCCTGCTGCACGTCCACTTCGTGCGCCACGTCGCCGTGAACTTCCCGGAGGAAGAGGTGTGCCTCTACCTGGCGCGTGCCGCTGCCCTGGCCTGGACCGCTCGCACCAGGGGGAGGGCCTCGTGACCGCTCACCCCGCGCTCGATCTGGTCGACGCCATCGCCGTCCGGCTCGCCGACCCCGGCACCGTGCCCCTCGGCTCCAGGCTGCTGTACTCGGACCGGCAGCATCTTGCTTACGGCCCTCCCGGAATCGCGCTCCTGCACATCGAGCTGGCCGCGAACGGCCTCGGCCCCTGGCACCGCGCCCACGACTGGCTCGCCGCCGCCTCCCGGCAGCCGCTCACCAGCGGCCCGGACAGCCACCCGTTCTACGGAGTGCCCGCCTTCGCCCACGCTCTGACCTGTGCCGCCGACCACCTTCCCGACTCCTACAAACGCGCCCTCGACGCGATGGACGGACAGATCGAAGTCGACGTCGGACGCCGTCTCGACGCCGCACACCGCCGCATCGACGCCGGACGCCTACCGCAGCTCGCCGAGTTCGACGCCATCCGGGGCCTCACCGGATACGGCGCCTACCTACTGCGTCGAAACCCCGACAGCACCACGACCCGAGCCGTTCTCGACTACTGCGTGCGCCTCACCGAACCGATCACTCACCACGGTGAGACCCTGCCGGGCTGGTGGACGGAGACCGGCCCCTCGGGCAACCCGGACGACCGATTCCCTGGTGGACACGCCAACACCGGTATGGCCCACGGCATCAGCGGCGTGCTCGCGCTCCTCGCCCTCGCCGCTCGGTACAGCACCGCCACCGACGGGCACCAAGCAGCACTGCGCACCATCCTGGCCTGGCTGGACCGCTGGAAGCAGAAGGCCGACGGCGGACCGGTCTGGCCGTACTGGGTCACCCACGGCGAGCTGCGCAACGGACACCTCGGCTCGTCAGCCCCCAGGCGGCCCTCCTGGTGCTACGGCACCGCTGGCCTCGCCCGCGCCCAGCAACTCGCGGCACTCGCTCTCGACGACACCCGCCGCCAGATCGACGCGGAGAACGCCCTCGTGGCCGCCCTCACCGACCCCGACCAGCTGAAGGCCACCACGGACAACGGCCTCTGCCACGGGTTCGCCGGCCTCGCCCACACCGCCGCGCGTACGGCCGACGACGCCCACCCCTCGACCGCGGGGAAACTCCGAGCCGCGATCCCGGCCCTCCTGGCTGCGGTCATCCCACCGGGCACCGACCCCGAACTCATGGCCACGGCGCTCATGCAGAACGAGGAAGGCGGCCCCGGCCTCCTCGACGGCGCCGCCGGCATAGCCCTGGCCCTCCTGGCGCCCAGCACCGCCGCACCACCCCGGTCCTCCTGGGATGCCTGCCTCCTCATTACTTGATCCACCGACCGAAGGACCTCTATGCCTCCCGACCGCTGGCAGCAGCACAACATCACCTTCGTGGACCGCGAGATTGCCCGGCGCACCATCGCCGAACGCCTCGGCCCCGCCCTGATCGAGGCCGAGGCCGACGGGCAGCTCACCGGCTGTTGGTTCATGAACAAGCAGCCCTGGCCGCTTCGTTACTTCGCCGACAAGCCCTCACCAGCCATCGAGTCGCTCCTGAGCGATTTCATCGGCAACGGTGTGGCCGTATCGTGCCTGCCCAGCATCTACGAGCCCGAGGTCGACGCATTCGGCGGACCCGAGGCCATGGACGCAGCCCACGAACTGTTCCACAGCGACTCCCGCCACCTGCTCACCTACCAGCCGAGCCCGATGCACTTGGGACGCCGCGAGACCGCCGTCCTGCTGGCGAGCGCCATGATGCGCGGCGCTGGACTCGACTGGTTCGAACAGGGCGACGTATGGGCGAAGGTCGCGGCCCTTCGACCGGCCACCGCCTCACAACCACCCGAACGAGCCGCCGAACTGGCCCCGGCCATGCGCAATCTCATGACCGCCGACGCCCACAGCCTCTGCCTCCAGCGTGGCCCACTCCACGCTCACGAGGAATGGGTGAACGCCTTCGAACGGACCGGCGCCACGCTCGCCGACCTCGCAGCCCGCGGCACCCTCACCCGCGGCCTGCGAGCCGTCATCGCCCACCACGTGATCTTCCACGCCAACCGCGCCGGTCTCCTCCGGGACGACCAGAGCGCCCTGTCCCACATCGCACGAGAGGTAGTCATGGGAACGAGTGACCGCACCGAGTCGCCCATCGAGGCAACGGCCGACATCGATAGCGTCAGCGCGGTGAACACCGACACGATCACCACCCCCACGGCGGACGCAGAGCGCCTCCGCAATGCCCTGGTCGACCAGCTCCGCGCGGACGGACACGCCCGCACGCCCGCCGTCGAGACCGCGTTGCGGACAGTGCCCCGCCACGTGTTCGTGCCTGAGGCGACGCTCGAAGACGCCTACGCCAACGCACCGGTGCACATCAAGTACGACACCGACGGCACGTCCATCTCCTGCGCCTCCCAGCCGGGCGTCGTCGCCCTCATGCTGGACCAGCTCGACGCCCAACCCAGCGAGCGCATCCTCGAACTCGGCGCCGGCACCGGCTACAACGCCGGTCTCCTCGCCTATCTGGTCGGCGAGGGCGGGCACGTGACCACCCTCGACGTTGACGACGACCTCGTGGAAGGCGCCCGCGCCCACGTCGCCAGCGCGGGAATCACCAACGTCCGGGCTGTGACCCGCGACGGGGCTCTGGGCTACGCCGAAGGAGCACCGTACGACCGAATCATCGCCACCGTCGGCGCCCACGGCGTACCGCACGCCTGGCTGCAGCAGCTTGCCCCCGGCGGCCGGCTCCTCGTCCCCCAGCGCCTCAAGGGCACGGTGTCCCGCTCCATCGCCTACGAGCAGCGTGACGGCCGGTGGGTGTCCCTCGGCAGCGAGATGAACACCTTCATGCCGCTTCGGCGAGGCATCGCCGACGACGACCGCCGAGTGATCCCACTCAGTACGGACGGCGCCGTACGACTCCAGGCCCCCGCCGGGCTCAACATCGAAGCCGACGCCCTCGCAGGCGTACTTGACCAGCCGCGCACCGAGGAGTGGACCGGCATGACGGTCCGCGCTATGGAATCGCCGGAGTGGATGGAACTGTTCGTCACCTGCTCCCTCCCCTCCGGTCTGATCCGAATGCTGTTCCCCCGCAGTGCCAAGGGCACCCTGCTCACCGAGGACCCCTACCCCTCCTCCACCGCGGCCGTCGACAAGGGCGCCGTCACCTACCTCGCTCGACGCCTATCGAACGAGCAGACCCCCGAGGGCGACAAGCTCTGGGAGTTCGGCGTCATCGGCCACGGCCTCGGCAGCGACGAACTGGCCGCGAAGGTCGCCGACACCATCCGCACCTGGGACAGGGAGTACCGAGGCCGTGAGGCCACGTTCGAGATGGAGCCGCTCGACGCCCCCGAGATCGAGCAGCGCCCTGGTCTCTTCGCCCTCGACACCCCGCTGAACCGCATCGTCGTCGACTGGCGATGACGCCCCACGCGTAGCGGACGGTGCCCGTCGGCACACGGCTGGCGGGCACCGTCGCTTCAGCAGTCCTCACTCTCGACCCCGGGGGATCCATGGACCCGCACGGCCCCATAGCCCAGCGCTTCCCGCTCGTCGCCCGATTCCGCCCCGCCTGCCTGCCCCTGCTTGCACGCGTAGGGGCACTCGTCGATCTGGCCGACACTGCGGGGGAAGAGACCGACCAGGGGCTCGCATCGGCCGTCTACAACCAGGCCGCGCTCATCGCCTCCGACCTCGACCTCCCCGACCTCGCCCGCGAAATGTGCCACCAGCACGCCGCCGCCTACCTCCGCGCCTGCCCGCTGCGCGGCATGAGCGCGATCCGAGGACTGGAACCGGTCGTCAACCTCGCCCGCCTCCAGATCCGCGCCGGCCACGCCGATGAGGGCCGTCAGCGACTGCTCGACCTGTACAAGGCCATCGAGGCGGGCACAGCCGCCCGGTTCGACGGTGTCAACGTACCTGCGGACCTCACCGCGACCGGTGAAGACCGCCAGGAGGTTCGCGCATGGCTGTGGCGCGTCCTCCTCGCAGACGGCACGCGCACCCTCACCACCGAGGGGCGATGGGCCGAGGCGCTGGCGCACATCGAAGTCCACCATGGCATCGGAAAGCGGATGCTCGACGGTCGACAGGTCGCCGTGCTCGCCGCCCTCGCTGCGGGTGACACGGCGTGGGCAGCTGTCCTCCTTGCCGACACGATGCACGGCGATCCGTGGGAGCAAGCCGTCACGGCATGCCTGACCGTTCTATGCCGCCGCGACGCCGGGCAGCCGATCGACGGCCACATTGCGGACCTGGTGACGGCCTACCTCGGACGGAAGACCGAACCTGGGATGACCGTCTTCGACACCCGGCTCGGACTTACAGTCCTCGACGCGATCGGCTCCGCCGGGGCGCTCACCGCGCACCGCATCGTCAAGGACCTCCACCGCAGGACGACGGACGCCGAAGACGGCTACGCGGCCCGCGAGAACTTGGCTCATCCTCTGTTCACCGAGATCGCCTCGGAGCGGCAAGTGCAGGACTGTCGCGCGCTGGTGCGTGCCTGCGCCCTCGCGTCAGGTCTCCTCTCGGACGGGCTGCGAAGCGATTTGACGGCGGCCATGCGCACCAGCGACAGCGTGATCCGGGAAAGCCTCGCACGGTCCCCGGGTATGGGTGGAACGCAATCCCTGCGGCTCTGACCGGGTTGGATCTGGTGATCGCTGAGGCCGCAGCCCGGCTCGTCCCGCGCACCCGCGCCACCGCCGAAATCACCGCCCTCGAAGCGGAGGTCGAGCCTGACGGCGTGGAGAATCCCGGCCCGGATTCCGTGCTGGATGATGCTGATCCGTCGGGAGGAATCTCGGGGACCAACTTTCCATCCGCTACGCACTGCTAGCGCAAGCGGACCCGGACGAGGAGTCCAAGGCCGAATAGGAGCCCGCCCTGAGGGAGAAACTCCAGGTCAGAGCGGGAATGCGTTGGGTCCCCGGCAGGATTCGAACTTGCGACACCCGCTTTGGTAGCACACAGCACCGGTGGGTCAGGGTCCGCTGTGGGTCCGGGGCACGGTGCTGCTCGGGCTGCCGCTGTCGGGCCGCCGCCGGGCCGGCCGCCCGTCTCCCGCCGTACGGCACCCGACGTCCGGTACGACGCGGGTCCGCGCACGGCGCTGTGGCCGCTCCGGCGGTCGGCCGGGGCCGGGCCGGCCGGTCCGCCGGCCGTGGTGCTCTCCGGCCACGACGGCGGACGCGAACGCCCGGCAGACCCGCCGCCCGCCACCCGGTCGTCGCTCACGAGACCGGGTGGTCGACCCCCGCCGGGACGGCCGGGACCGGTTCCCCGGGCAGGAACGTCACCTGGGGCGTGCCGGTGCGCGGATGGACGGCCACCTCGCTCGCCACGCCGTACACCTCGGCCAGCATCCGCGGCGTGAGCACATCGGCCGGGGTGCCCGAGGCAGTGACCTCGCCGTCGCGCAGGACGTAGAGACGGTCGCAGTAGTACGCGGCCAGATTGAGGTCGTGCAGGGCCACCAGGACCGTGGCCGGCAGTCCGCGCAGCACGCCGAGGATCTCCAGCTGGTGGCGGATGTCCAGGTGGTTGGTGGGCTCGTCCAGCACCAGCAGGGACGGCTGCTGGGCCAGCGCCCGGGCGATCAGCACGCGCTGGCGTTCGCCGCCGGAGAGCCGGTCGAAGGGGCGGTCGGCGAGACCGGTGGCGTCGACCGCGGTCAGCGCCGACTCGATCAGCTCGGTGTCCTCGGGGGTGTCGCCGGACAGCAGCCGTTTGTGCGGGGTGCGGCCCATCGCGACGACCTCGCTGACGGCGAGGTCGACCTCGGTGCCGGAGTCCTGCACCACCGCCGCGACGGTGCGGGCCAGTTGCCGTACCGGCACGGACCAGGCGTCGGCGCCGTCGACCCGGACCCGGCCGGCCGCGGGCCGCAGCACCCGGTACACGGCGCGCAGCAGACTGGACTTGCCGCTGCCGTTGGGACCGACCAGGCCGATGACCTCGCCCGGACGCGCGGTCAGCGACACGTCGTGCACCAGGCGCCGCGCCCCTGCGGTGAGCGTGACGCCGTCGACGGACAGGTCGGAGGCGGTCATGCCACTCCTCGGTCGGTGTTCCGCCGGGCGTCCCGGCGCATCAGCCACAGGAAGAACGGCCCGCCGCACAGCGCCGTGAGCACGCCGACGGGTATCTCCAGCGGCGCGGCGACGCTGCGCGCGGCGACGTCGGCCCAGATCAGGAACACGGCCCCGCCCAGCGCGGCCGTCGGCAGCACCCGGCGGTGGTCGCCGCCCACGAACAGCCGGACGATGTGCGGCAGCATCAGGCCGACGAAGCCGATCGGCCCCGCCGCCGCGACCAGCACCCCCGTGACGAGGGAGACCAGTACGAACATCCGGGCCCGGAACCGGGCCACGTCCAGGCCCATGGTCGCGGCGGCCTCCTCGCCGGCCAGCAGCAGGTTCAGATTGCGGGCCTGCACCAGCAGCACACCGATGCCCAGGAGCATGGTCAGACTCGGCAGCCACAGCGTGCCCCAGTTGACGCCGCCGAGCCCGCCGAGCGTCCAGGCGAGCACCGCGCGGGCCTCGTTGCCCCGGTCGGTGGTCAGCAGCAGCAGGTTCATCACCGCGGTGAGCACCGCGGCGATGGCGACACCCGCCAGCACCAGCCGGGTGGGGGTGATCCGGCCGCCGGTGCGGGCGGTGGCGTAGACGATCAGCAGGGCGCCGAGGGCGCCGGCGAACGCGGCGGCCGGCAGCGACAGCGGCCCCAGCAGGCTCACCCCGAAGACGATGACCGCCACCGCGCCGAGGGAGGCGCCGGAGGAGACGCCCAGCAGATACGGTTCGGCGAGCGGGTTGCGGACCAGGGCCTGCAGCGCGGTGCCGACCACCGCGAGCCCGGCGCCGGTCACCGCACCGAGCAGCACGCGCGGTGCCCGTACGTCCAGCACGATGGTCTCCCGCGCCCCGGACCAGTCGGGTTCCACCCAGCCGGCGCCCAGCGCATGCGTCACGATGCCCCACACCTGGCCGGGGGGTACCGGCACCGAGCCGATGCCCAGCCCGGCCGTGGCGGAGACCAGCAGCAGCACGGTGAGGACGAGCAGGGTCCCGGCGAGCGGGCCGCGGCCGGTCCGCCGGCCGGCCGCCTCCTCGGCGGGGGCGGCCGGACCGGCGGGGGTGTGGGTGGCCGTCACCGGAAGCTCGCGGGGTGCAGCCCGCGGGCCAGGTCCTCGACGGCGTACGCCGACCGGATGCCGACCAGGGTCGCGGTCAGCGGCAGGACGACGAACCGTTCGTTCTTCACGGCGGGCACGTCGGCGAGGGCGGGCTGGGACAGCAGGAACTCCTTCTTCTGCTCGACGCTGCCGGAACCGGCGTAGTCGTAGACGGCGATGACCTCGGGCCTGCGCTCGACGACCTGCTCCCAGGAGGCGTCGCCGAAGACGTCGTCGAGGTCGGCGAACACGTTCCGCCCGCCGGCCAGCGCGATCAGTTCGGTGCCCAGGCTCTTGCCGCCCGCGGTGAACGGGGCCTTGTCGCCGCTGTCGTACACGAAGACGGGCACCTCGGGCTCGGCCTCCACCGCCTCGGCGGCCTCGGTCACCCGGCCCTCGAGATCGGATACCAGCTTCTCGGCACGGTCGGACACGCCGAAGATCTTGCCGATGGTGCGGATCTCGGCGTACGTGTCCTCCATCGTCACCTCCTTCTCGCCGCAGTACTCGCGGTTGAGGTGGGTGTCGATGCCGGCGTCGGCGAACGCCTTGCGGGAGCGGCCCTCGTTCTCGGCGAACGCGCTGGAGTAGCCGCCGTAGACCAGGTCGGGCTCGGCCTCCAGGACGTTCTCGAAGGAGGGTTCCTTCTCGGACAGTTCGGGGATCGCCTCGTAGTCCTCCTTGAGCTCGGGCAGCACGGCCGAGTCGGGGAACGCGGTGCCCACCATGCGGTCCTTCAGGCCGAGGGAGAGCATCAGTTCCGCCGGGTGCTGGTGGATGGTGACCACGCGCGCCGGAGCCTTGTCGTAGGTCGTCCTGACGCCGCAGTTGTCGACGGTGACCGGGAAGCCCTCGGCCGTGGACGCCGCCGCCTTCGGAACGTCGGCGCCGTCGCCGGACGAACCGCAGCCGGCGGTGAGCAGGGCGGCCGACAGGGCGACGGCCGCGGCGGTGGCGCGCAGGGCGGGGTGCCTGCGGGCCGGGGAGAACACGGGACGGCGGGACATGCCGAACTTCACGTAGAGCCTCCTGGGGAGTCCGCGCTCCTCAAAACGGGCCCGCGACAGGCCAGTGTCCTGACTCCCGGATCGACGCTCCCCCCGCCTTCCCGCGCGGTGCGCAGTGGCATGTCGAAGGGGTGTACTCCCCGGTCACAGTGGCGGGACCGTGCCGGAATCGCACCGGCTTCCTGTTCTCCCGTCGCGGCGATGACCTGGCGATATTACGTTCCTATGAGCAGACGGCGAAAGGGCGTGCGGCACCCGCCGCACGCCCCCTGCACCGCACGGGCATCCCGCACCCCGCCGGACCCGCCGGGTGACCGGCTCGGTCCTCCCGCACCGCCCGCGAACCAGCCGCCGGCACGGCGGACTTCCGGCTACCCGGCGCCGGCGCACGTGGGGGGCGCGGACGCGGTCTGGCCGGTGCAGTCCCGGGTGGTCCCGTCGCCCGGGGCGTATCGCGCTGGTGACGGGGCGCGGTCAGGCGTGGCACCATGTCCTGCGACAAAGGCGACGGCGGAACGAGGAAGCCGGTGTGAATCCGGCGCGGTCCCGCCACTGTGATCGGCGAGCGGATCCCGAACAGACCACCGCCCGGATGCGGGTGGGAAGGCCGGGGCGAGCGGTGACCCGAGAGCCAGGAGACTCACGCGGTCGCCTCCTCGATGTGACTGGGGCGGATCTCCCCAGGGAGGGGGCTCGTCGGGATGCCGACGGAGGTATCGCGGGCCGGTCCGGTGCCGTGCCGGATCGTGGTGTGCCGTGACTGCTGCTGCGGCAGTGCGAAGGTGACGGGCGTGGACCATGCCGAGCAGGCAGCGTCTCTCGCCGAGGACGCCCCGGTCCGGATCGCCGAATGTCTCGACGTGTGCGAGCAGGCGAACGTGATCGTCGTGCAGCCCTCGTCCGAGGGGCGTGCCGCCGGTGGCCGGCCGGTCTGGTTCGGTCTCGTCAACGATCCCGCGGCGACCGAGGACATCGCCGCCTGGGTGCGGGCGGGCGGTCCGGGCGTCGCGGCGCTGCCGGACGTCCTCGAGCTCCACGTCTTCCCGCCGCCCCGGCCCGCCCGGGCGGCGCGACAGCCGGCCCGCCGCGACTGAATCGGCGCCGTCCCCCGAATCGGCAGCCTCCCCGGCCGGAGGCCGTATCCGCTTCCGTCTCCTCGAAAGGGGTGAGCCCGCGGACCCTCTTTGTGCGGTGACGAGTTCGTCGTGGCGGGTTCGGTCGTCGCCCGCTCGGCGAAATTGTTGGGAGGCCGGTTCCGTCTGTGCGGATGGAATTCCGTGCACCTCGGTGTGCGGTGATCTCTTCGAATTCGTACCTTCCGAGACCGATTCACCACGACGAGAGATGTGGAAGTCGACATGAATGCTCTGCGGCAAGCCCCGGCCGCCGCGGTCGCCGCCGCCCTGGAGGACAGCGCGGCCTTCGGTTCCTTCTTCTCGATCGGGCTCGGCGGCCCGGACGACGGGTGGCACCCGGTCGAGGACGCCTACGAGCGCGGAGTCGCCGACCTCATCGCGGTGACGGCCGACCGGCACGGCACCCGTGAGCTCCGCATCGGCGCCTCCATCGTGCAGCTCGGGCATGCCGCGCGCCTGTGGTCACCGGTGCTGGCCTGCACGGTCGTCCACGGCATCGTCCCCGACCTGGAGCGGCTGCACCGCGCCGACGACGGCCCCGCACTGCGTCTGCCCGCCGCCCCCACCGGCTGGTACGCGCCCGGGATCCCGCACCTCACGAACCTGCTGCACGAGGTCGTCGTGGTCCGGCAGCTGGACGTGCTGGCCGCCGGGCTGCGGGTCAAGGTGGCACCCGGGCTGCTCGCCGGGAACGCGGCCTCCGCGCTCGTGGAGGCGGCGCGCACCATCCTGGCGGCCAGACCGGATCTCCGCGATCCCCTCGCCGGCCTCGTCGACGGGATGCTCGGCACCGGCCGGCTCGCCGGTACCGGAAAGGTCGTGGGGGGCGATCTCGGTTTCCGCAGACGCAGTTGTTGCCTGTATTACCGGGTGCCTTCGGGAGTGAAGTGCGAGGACTGCTCGCTGGCCGGATGAATTCCGCGGCGCCTGACCGGAAAGCGCTATTGCGAATTCAATCGTGCGTGCCCTAATCTCATCATGCAATCAGCTCGCAACTGCATAGGATGTGCAAGTGAGCGCAGATCCTGTGCCGATCCGAGGAGGACGCACATGGCGCACCACGGCTGGGCCGAGCCCGAGGAGCCCCAGAACGGCCTGAAGTCCCACACCCCGGCGATCGACGCCCCGTTCGAGTGGCGTGAGGACGTCGAGGACGAGCAGACCGACAGCTGAGCACCGACAGCTGAGACCGACGGCGGGGAGTGACGCACCGTCACTCCCCGCCCCCGCCGTACCGCCGGACGGAGAGGACCGCGACACGCCGTGCTGCCAGGTCTGGTCGAACGGGTCACCCGCGACCGCCCCCGCATCGAGACCGTGCCGAGCTGCGTCTCCTACAGCGCCCATCTGTCGGCCCGCTCCGAGTACGCCCCCTGCGCCGTCGACACCGTCACCGGCGGCGCCGCGCTCGGCGACCACGACAAGGCGCGCGCCGCCGCCCTGGGCGAGGCCGTCGAACGCTACTGCGGCAACGCCGTACCGCCCACGCTGCCGATCACCTCGCACAGGCGGCTGGGCCGCGCGGGCAGGCCCGCGGTCGACCCGCGCGAGTTCGCCCTCTACTCGCCCTCCCAGTACGCCCGTCGCGCCTTCCCCTTCGCGGCGATGACACCCGACCTGGAGATCGCCTGGGTGCCGGGCAGGGACCTCACCGACGGAGGGGAAGTCCTCGTCCCCGCGTCGTTGGCGTACGTCAACTACTTCCGCGGCCCGCACTCCGCCGAGCCGGCCACCAACTACCCCCTCCTCGCGGGCACAGCCGCCGGACCCGGCCCCGAGCAGGCACAACGCGCCGCCCTGGAGGAGGTGCTGGAGCGGGACGCCGTCACCGTGTGGTGGCTGAGCGGTGCACCGGCCACGGCCCTCGTCCCGGAACCCGGCGGCCCCGTCGCCGCGGCGGCCGAGGAGGCCCGGGCCGCCGGCCTCCGGGTGACCTTCCTGCGCATCCCCTCGACCTTCGACATCACCGTCGCCGGCGCGTTCATCGAGGACCCGGCCCGGCACCTGGTCGCCTTCGGCAGCGCCTGCCGTGCCACCGCCGAGGCCTCGGCGGCCAAGGCCCTCACCGAGGCCGTAGGCATGCACGAGACAGGCCTGGAACTCCTCGACCACGACGGCGACTTCTGGAGCGGCGTCCGCGCCGGCCGCCACAGCCGGCGCCCGTACCGGCCCCACCGGCGCGACCGGGCCTACCGGGACGACTTCCGGTCCGACCTGCGCGACATCAACGACGTCCGCCTGCACATGCAGTTCCACCTCGACCCGCGCACGCAGGGACCCCGGCTCGACCGGCTGCGCGCTCCCGGCACGTCGCGCCCCCGCACGCCCGCCTCCACCGGGGGAACCGAGGGACTTGTGCGGCAGCTCACCGCCCACGGCCTGCGGGCCGTCGCCGTCGACCTGACGACGCCGGACGTGCGGGCGGCCGGCCTCCACGTCGCCCGCGTGCTCGTGCCCGGGCTCACCTGCAACGCCCCGGCCGCCTTCCCGTTCCTCGGCGGGCGTCGGCTGTACGAGGAACCGGTCGCCCGCGGCTGGCTGCCGGGTCCGCTGACGGAGGACGGGCTGGTGCGCGCCCCCCTGCCGTTCTCCTGACCGCTCCACACCACCGACGACCCCCATCACGACGTACGGAAGGAGCCGCGGTATGCGCCTCGGGCTGGCCCTGGGCTACGGCGGAGAACCCATCGAACAGGTACTGCCGATCGTCGAGCGCGCCGAGGAGATCGGTGTCGACTCGGTGTGGAGCGTCGAGGAGTACGGCCCCGACGCCGTCAGCGTCCTCGGCTATCTGGCCGCCAGGACCGAGCGGATCGAACTCGGCACCGCCGTCATGCAGATCCCCGCGCGCACCCCGGCCGCCACCGCCATGACCGCGATGACCCTCGACATGCTGTCCGGTGGCCGCTTCCGGCTCGGACTCGGCCTGTCCGTCCCGTGGATCGTCGAGGGCTGGCACGGCCGGCCCTACGACAGACCGCTGCGGCGGACCCGCGAGTACGTCGGCATCGTGCGCAAGGCGGTCGCCCGCACCGAACGCGTCGCGTACGACGGCGAGATCTACCAACTCCCTTACCGCGGACCGGGATCCAGCGGCCAGGCCCGCCCGGTGAGGTCGGAGATGACACCCCTGCGCCCCGGCATACCGCTCTACCTCGGCGCGATCGGACCCCGCAGCGTGGCCCTGACCGGCGAGATCGCCGACGGCTGGCTCTCGGGCCTGTACGCACCCGAGCACGAGGCGGCCCTGACCCGTCCCCTGGACGAAGGGCTCGCGCGGGCCGGCCGGGCACCCGACGAGGTGCGGATCTGCCCGATCCTCTACGTGGCCCGCGCCGACACGGTCGAGGAGGGCCGCGACGCACTGCGGCCGTTGTTCGCCCACCTCATCGGCGCGGTCGGCCCCGGCGTGCGCAACACGTACTTCGACGTCGCCTGCCAGATGGGGTACGAGGGGCCCGCCCACGACATGCGGACGCTGCTCGCCGAGGGGCGCAAGAGCGATGCGGTCGCGGCCGTCCCCGACGCGCTGCTCGACGGGGCCGCACTCGTCGGGCCCCTTCCGGCGATCATCGACCGGGTCATCGCCTGGAAGGACTCCCGCGTGGACACCCTGATCCTGCTCGACCGTGACATCGAACTCCTGGAAGCCGCCCAGGCCGCACTGTGAACGACCGTTCCACGACCGACCCGTCGGTGCACGAGCCCACCGGCAAGGACCAGCCCCGGCCGTCCGCGCGGGGCGTGTGGCGGCTGGCCTACCCCCTGCTCGTCGCCGGTCTCACCCAGATCGTCCTGAACATCGTGGACACGGTCATGCTGGCCCGCCTGTCCACCGACGCCCTCAGCGCGTTCGCGCTGGCCGCCCCGGTGTACCTGGTGGCGCTCATCGTCGTACGCGGCTGGGCGACCGCCGTCCAGGTCCAGGTCGCCCAGCGCCACGGCGCGGGACGCCCCGACGAGGTCGCCCGCGTGGTCCGGGTCGGCCTGATCACCGCGCTCGCCGCGGGCGTCGCCATCGGAGCGCTGCTGTACGCGGTGGCCGCACCCGTGCTGACGGTGCTCGGGGCGCCGGAGGACCTGATCGGGCCCGGCACCACCTATCTGCGCGTGCTCGCCTGGGCCGTGCCCGTCGCCGCCGTGTCCTTCACCCTCCTGGGAGCCTGTGCCGGCATCGGCGCGACCCGGGTCTCGATGTACATCGCGCTGCTGGTCAACGCGGTGAACCTGCCCCTCGGCCTGCTGCTCGTCTTCGGGGCCGGTCTCGGCATCACCGGCGCCGCCGTCGCCACCCTGGCCGCGACCGCCGCCGGGACGGGCTGGCTGCTGCTGTACTGCCGGACGCGCGTGCTGCGCACCACCGGTGCCCCGGACGCCGGCAGCACGCGGGAGATCACGCGCGGCCTGTGGCGCATCGGCTGGCCGGAGATGAGCACCATGGGCATCGGCTACGTCAACGAGGCCCTGCTCGCGGGCTTCGCCGCTCGGATGGGCACCCACGACCTCGCCGCCTACCGCATCGTGGACAACCTGCTTCTCGTGGTCTTCACCGTCCTGGCCTCCGGAGCCTCCGCGGTGATGGTCCTCGCAGGGCAGGACCTCGGCCGGGGCGACCGCCGCCGTGCCGACGCCTGGCACCGGGCGGGCACGAGACTGCTGCTGCTCATGCTCGCCGTGCCGTCGGCCGCGGCGCTCGTCCTCGGTGGTCCGCTGATCTCGCTGGTCACCGAGGACGCGGCCGTGGCCGAACCGGCCTGGGCGGCCACCCCCCTGGCGCTGCTGAGCATGGCGCCGATGGTGCTCGCGATGTCCCGGGGCGCACTGCTGCGGGCGGCCGGTGACTCCCGGTCCGTGATGACCGCGTCGGTCACAGCGGACTACACGCTGCTCATCCCGCTCGGCTGGCTCCTCGGCATCCACCTCGGCCTCGGCCTCCCCGGTCTGTATCTGGCCTGGACGGCCTTCGCCGTGCTGTACGCCCTGCTGATCCATCTGCGCTACCGGCGCCGGTTCGGGGACGGGGAGAGCACGGCGGACGGCGTCGTCCTGCCTTAGGCGCTGCGCACCGCGGACCCCGCACGGACGATCTGCCCCACGAGGTCACCGGGCGCAGCCCCGCACGTCCGGTGGTGCGACCGGTGCGCGGGCACTCGCCGGCTCCTCAGTCCCGCGGCTCGGCCCCGCCGTCCCCGAACGCCGTCAGGATCCGCTCGGCCGCCAGCGTGGCGGTCAGCTCGCCGTCCCGCACCTGCCGCTCCAGGGCGGGCGCGAGGGCGCGGACCGCGGGGTCCGCGTGCAGCCGGTCCAGCAGATCGTCGCGGACCATGGTCCAGGTCCAGCCGACCTGCTGGTCGCGGCGGCGCGCGGTGAGCCGGCCGGTGGAGTCCAGCAGCGCACGGTGCTGTTCCAGGCGCTCCCAGACGGTGTCGAGGCCTGCCGACTCGCGTGCGCTGCAACTGAGCACCGGAGGTGTCCAGAACGCGTCCTTGCCGTGCATCAGCCGCAGGGCGCCCGCCAGTTCCCGGGCGGCGGCGCGGGCGTCGCGCTCGTGCGGGCCGTCCGCCTTGTTGACGGCGATCACGTCGGCCAGCTCCAGGACGCCCTTCTTGATGCCCTGCAGCTGGTCGCCGGTGCGGGCCAGGGTGAGCAGCAGGAAGGAGTCGACCATGTCGGCGACCGCCGTCTCGGACTGGCCCACACCGACGGTCTCGACGAGGATCACGTCGTACCCGGCGGCCTCCATCACGACGACCGACTCGCGGGTCGCCTTGGCGACACCGCCGAGCGTGCCCGCGGTGGGGGAGGGGCGCACGAACGCCGCCGGGTCGACGGCGAGGCGCTCCATCCGCGTCTTGTCACCGAGGATCGAGCCGCCGGTCCGACTGGAGGACGGGTCGACGGCAAGCACGGCGACCCGGTGGCCGAGGCCGGTCAGCATGGTGCCGAAGGCGTCGATGAACGTCGACTTGCCCACCCCCGGCACGCCGCTGACCCCGATCCGCCGGGCCCGTCCGCTGTGCGGCAGCAGCTCGGTCAGCAACTGCTGGGCCAGCGCCCGGTGCTGGGGCCGGGTGGACTCCACGAGGGTGATCGCACGGGCGATCACGGCCCGCTTGCCGTCGAGCACACCCTTGACATACGTGTCCAGATCGATCGCCATGCCGGTCACGGCCTCACAGACCGTCGTGCCCGAGACCGGCCGCCAGCCGGGTCACCAGGTCGTACGCCGCGTCCGGGATCACCGTGCCCGGCGGGAACACCGCCGCCGCGCCCATCTCCAGCAGCGTCGGCACGTCCTGCGGCGGGATCACCCCGCCGACCACGATCATGATGTCCTCCCGGCCCTCCTCCGCCAGCTGCTCGCGCAGCGCCGGTACGAGGGTGAGGTGACCGGCGGCCAGCGACGACACCCCGACGATGTGCACGTCCGCCTCGACCGCCTGGCGGGCCACCTCGGCCGGGGTCTGGAACAGCGGGCCGACGTCGACGTCGAAGCCGAGGTCGGCGAAGGCCGTGGCGATCACCTTCTGGCCCCGGTCGTGGCCGTCCTGGCCCATCTTGGCGACCAGGATGCGCGGGCGGCGGCCCTCGGCCTCCGCGAAGTCGTCCACCAGGGCGCGGGTGCGGTCCACGGACGGCGACTGGCCTGCTTCGTTGCGGTACACACCGGAGATCGTACGGATCTGGCTCGCGTGCCGGCCGTACACCTTCTCCAGGGCGTCCGAGATCTCCCCGACCGTCGCCTTCGCCCGGGCCGCGTGCACCGCGAGCTCCAGCAGGTTGCCCTCGCCCGCGGCGGCCCGGGTGAGCGCCTCCAGGGCGTCCCGGCAGGCGCTCTCGTCCCGCTCCTCGCGCAGCCGCCGCAGCTTGTCGACCTGCTGGGCGCGCACCGAGGAGTTGTCGACCTTGAGCACCTCGATCTGCTCGTCGGAGTCGACCCGGTACTTGTTGACGCCGATCACCGGCTGCCGCCCGGAGTCGATGCGGGCCTGGGTGCGGGCCGCCGCCTCCTCCACGCGCAGCTTGGGGATGCCGGCGTCGATGGCCTGCGCCATGCCGCCCGCCTGCTCCACCTCCTGGATGTGCTGCCAGGCACGCCGCGCCAGGTCGTACGTCAGCCGTTCGACGTAGGCGCTGCCGCCCCACGGGTCGATCGCCCGGGTCGTGCCGGACTCCTGCTGGATCAGCAGCTGGGTGTTGCGGGCGATCCGCGCCGAGAAGTCCGTCGGCAGGGCGAGCGCCTCGTCCAGGGCGTTGGTGTGCAGCGACTGGGTGTGGCCCTGGGTGGCCGCCATCGCCTCCACACAGGTGCGCGTGACGTTGTTGAACACGTCCTGCGCGGTCAGCGACCAGCCGGAGGTCTGCGAATGGGTGCGCAGCGACAGCGACTTGGAGTTCTTGGGGTCGAACTGCTTCACCAGCTTCGCCCACAGCAGCCGGGCCGCGCGCAGCTTGGCGACCTCCATGAAGAAGTTCATGCCGATCGCCCAGAAGAACGACAGCCGCGGCGCGAACGCGTCCACGTCCAGGCCGGCCTCCCGGCCCGCCCGGATGTACTCCACCCCGTCCGCGAGGGTGTACGCCAGCTCCAGGTCCGCCGTCGCGCCGGCCTCCTGGATGTGGTAGCCGGAGATGGAGATGGAGTTGTAGCGGGGCATCCGCCGGGAGGTGAAGGCGAAGATGTCGGAGATGATCCGCATCGACGGCTTCGGCGGATAGATGTAGGTGTTGCGGACCATGAACTCCTTGAGGATGTCGTTCTGGATGGTCCCCGCAAGCTTCTCCGGCGGCACGCCCTGCTCCTCCGCCGCCACGATGTACAGCGCCAGCACCGGCAGCACCGCGCCGTTCATCGTCATCGACACGGTCATCCGGTCCAGCGGGATGCCGTCGAACAGCTGCCGCATGTCGTAGATCGAGTCGATCGCCACGCCCGCCATGCCGACGTCACCGGTCACCCGCGGGTGGTCGCTGTCGTAGCCGCGGTGGGTGGGCAGGTCGAAGGCGACCGACAGGCCCTTCTGGCCGGCCGCCAGGTTCCGCCGGTAGAAGGCGTTGGACTCCTCGGCGGTGGAGAAGCCCGCGTACTGGCGGATGGTCCACGGCTGGTTGACGTACATCGTCGGGTACGGGCCGCGCAGATACGGGGCGACGCCCGGGTAGGTGCCCAGGAAGTCCAGGCCCTCCAGGTCCTGCCCGGTGTACAGCGGCTTGACGGTGATGCCCTCCGGGGTCTCCCAGAGCAGGTCGTCGCCGTCGGCGGCCCGCTTGACGGCGCTGCGCCACTCGTCGGGCCCGCCCTCGGCCGTCGGCGCGCCGAGCTCGATCCCGGAGAAGTCGGGGATGGACATCAGGACACTCCCATGCGGTCGAGGGCGGCGGAGAGCACCGCGACGGCGTCGCAGCCCGCGAAGACGTACGCGTCGACCCCGGAGTACCGCCCCGGGCGGCCGGCGAGGAACACCTGTCCGGCGCCGGCGGCCCGCAGCCGCCCGGCCACCGTCTCGGCCTGCTCCTCGTAGAGCGCGTCGCTGGAGCACAGGCAGGCCTCGCGCGCCCCGCTCTCCTCGAAGGCACCCTCGGTGACGGGTTCGATGCCGCCCGCCTGGAACAGGTTCGACGCGAAGGTGAGGCGGGCGGTGTGCGCGGCGGCCGGGCCGAGCGCCGCCAGGAAGATCCGCGGCCGGGCGCCGGTCGCCGCGAGATGGGCGTCGGAGCGGGCCCGCAGCTCCTCGAACGCCTCGTCCCGCCGGACCCGGGGCAGGCCTCCCGACGGCATCTCGGGCGCGGGCTCCCGCACCACCGGCTTCTCGTCCAGATGCGGGAACTCGCTGACTCCGGTGACCGGTTCGCGCCGCTTGGCGAGCTTCGCGCTCCGGGCCGCCCAGGTCGCGGCGAGCCGCTCACCGACCGTGCCGGAGCGCAGGGCCGCGGCCTGGCCGCCCGCCCGCTCGAGCTCCTGGAAGAACTCCCACGCCGCGTGCGCCAGCTCGTCGGTGAGCCGCTCCACGTACCAGGAACCGCCCGCCGGGTCGATCACCCGGGCCAGATGGGACTCCTCGATGAGGATGGTGGAGGTGTTGCGGGCGACACGGCGGGCGAAGGCGTCCGGCAGGCCCAGCGCGTGGTCGAACGGCAGCACGGTGACGGCGTCGGCGCCGCCCACCCCGGCGGCCAGCGTGGCGACCGTGGTGCGCAGCATGTTCACCCACGGGTCGCGGCGCGTCATCATCACCGGCGAGGTCACCGCGTGCTGCCGCTGCGCGCCCGTCCGGCGGGCCCCGGACACCTCGGCCACCCGCGCCCACAGCCGGCGCGCCGCGCGCAGCTTGGCGATGGTCAGGAACTGGTCGGCGGTGGCGGCGTACCGGAACTCCAGCTGGGCGCAGGCCTGCTCGACGCTCAGCCCCGCACCGGTCAACGCGCGCAGATAGGCGACGCCGGTCGCCAGGGAGCAGCCCAGCTCCTGCGCGGCCGAGCCGCCGGCCTCGTGGTACGGCAGCGCGTCCACGGTGAACGCCCGCAGCCCCGGGTGGTCCGCGGTGCACAGCCGGGCCAGCTCGGCCACCGGCGCCATGGCGTACGTCCGCCCGGTGCGGGCCTCGTGGCCCAGCGGGTCGGCGCCCAGGGTGCCGCGGGCCGCCTCGCCGGCGACGCCGCGCTCCGCGTACAGGCGCAGCAGCTCCCGGGCGGCGGGCTCGGTCTCGTCGCCCGCGTCCAGCGCGACGGGCGCCAGGTCGAGGTAGACGCCGTCGAGGGTGCGGTCCAGCGCGTCGACCGGGATGCCGGTGGAGGTGCCCACGGTCAGCCACAGCGACGTGACGCCGTTCTCCAGGTCGGTCACGACCGCGCCCGGGTCGGCCACCGTGTGCCGCTGGCGCACGTCCCAGCCGCCGACCGTGTTGCCCTGCGCCCGGCCACCGCGCAGATAGGGCGCGAAGCCCGGCAGTCCGGGGTCGGGTGCGGTGTCGCGCGCGGTGTAGAGGGGGCGGGCGCTCAGCCCGTCCTCCAGCGGGGTGGACAGGGCGTCCTCCGCCTCGGCGCCCGAGACTTCCTTGCCCGACTTGCGCAGCACACCCGCCACCAGGTGCTGCCACTGCTCATGTGTCGCGTCAGGGAACTCGGCCGCCAGGGAGAGCCCGTCGTCAGGCAGGACCGTCATGCTCGGATGCTAGGACAGATCGACAGACGAGCAGCAGAGGCTGCCGTTGTGACCTTGTTCTCTTCTGGGCTGTGACGTGCACCGCTCACCTGCGGGCGAGCGGTGCACGGGGCCTGCCGAGGAGCTCTCGGATGCCGCAGGGGGAGGCGCGCCAGAAGCGGCGGCTGCGGCACCCGAACCGGCTATGATCATGAAAAATGCGACCAGATGCCCCACGGCGCGTGGGTACCCGTGATCTCCATGCCGAGGGCGAGGGAGTGGCCGAGCGTGAAGGGCATGTGACGCGCCTCGACCATGGGGCGCTCTTGCCGATGCGACAAGAGCGGATCGCTGAACGACCAGTGGCCTCACGTGAGGGGTGAGGGCCGTGCCGGTGCCCGGCCCTCACCCCGGTGGCGCCCGGTCAGCGGCCCGGGATCACAGCCGCTGCCACAGCGCCGGAGTGCCGTCCGGCGACCAGGTGCCCTGCGCCTGGTGGTTCTGCAGGCACTGGTACCGCGCCCCGCCGTGGGCGACGGTGGCCCCGGCCTCGTAGACCCGGCCTGCCGTCCAGGTGTCCACGCCGGCTCCGTCCTGCGGAGCCGGCGGTGCGGCCTGCGACGAGGTGGTCGTCAGGGTGAGGCCGAAGTCGTCGAGCAGCGGATTGACGGGCTGGTAGAAGGTGGTGCCGCCGACGGTGCAGTCGCCCGAGCCGCCGGAGGTGACGCCCTGCGCCTGCGCACCCGCCATGAACGGGCCGCCGGAGTCGCCGGGTTCGGCGCACACCGTGGTCCGGGTCAGCCCGTCGACGGTGCCCTCGGCGTAGCGGACACTGGTGTCGTGCTGCTCGAGCGTGCCGCAGTGCCAGCCGCTGGTGGACCCGGACCGGCACACCGCCGATCCCACCAGCGCCTGCACCGACCCGGCGACCTGCACCCGCCGGCCCGCCTGCGCCCGCACGTCCGCGGTGGTGGTCCAGTCGGCGTTGACCGCCACCCACGACATGTCCCTGCCGGGGAACGTGGCGGCCTGGAAGGTGCCCTGTGCCGTCCGGTCCGAGCCGGTGGTGGTGGCGCCGGGGCTGCCGCAGTGCCCGGCCGAGGCGAAGCCCTGCCGCTCGCCCTGGACGACCGAGAAGCCGATGGAACAGCGGGCCTGTTCGTCGATGTAGTAGGCGTCGCCGCCCACGAGCTCCCCCAGCAGCCGCGGGCGTTCCGCCGAGACGTGCACACCGACGCCCATGCCGGCCACGCCGGCGGAGTCCAGGAACGCCTCGCCGGCCGCCCTGCCGGCCGCCTGTACCACGACCCGGTTGGCCGGCACGTCGACGTACCACACCGGTGTGTCGGCGGTCCCGGCCCGCAGGGCGGCGGCGTCCAGCCGCTGCTTCACGGCCCGCAGTTCGGTCAGCGCCCTCGGCACGACCGCCGCCGTCGCGCCCTGGGCCCGGATCGCCGGCACGTCCGCGGCGTCGATGGTGGCGACGGTCAGCCGGGCGGAGGTGGCGCCGCTCACCCAGGCGCCGGCGAAGTCCGTGCCCAGGGAGTTGCGCAGCCGGCCCGCACGGGTGCCCGCCTCCGCCTCGTTGACCAGCCGGACCGCCGCCTGGTGCGGCGTCAGGCCCAGGTCGCGGCCCAGCGCGCGCAGCAGACCGGCCGGGGGCCGGTCGGCGCCGAGCGTCTGCGCCGCCGAGGGCAGCGCCCCCGGCGCGGGCGGCGGTGCGGCCGACGCGGCCGAGGGGATGGCGGTCACCACGAGGGCGCCGACCGCGGCCAGAGCGGCCCGGCGCCTGTCTGCGGCATGTCTGCCGACCATGCGGCTGTCTCCTTCGTGTTCGGGGAGTGCGGCTTCATCGGGTTGGGGAGTGCGGCTGTGCCGCCGCGAGGTCACAGGCCTTGCCGCGACACGCCGCGGCGATGCCGGATACGCGCCGCTTTCGCGCTTTGGGGACGGCCGGGGACGGCAACTGCAGTACGGGGGAGCCTCCGCGAGGCCGCCCGGTCAGACCGGCTGCAGCCCGGGGGCACCCGCCTCGGTGACGAACGACGCGGCCGTCGTGAGGGGAGCGCCCCGGGAGGTGACGGCGGAGACGGTCCTGAAGTCGACCCGTGCCGACCGGCGCCCGAGCTCGACCCGGGTGAAGCCGCGTCTGCCGTCGTAGAACCTCAGATGGGGGTTGGCCGCCATATAGGTGTCCCAGTTCTCCGGCCGTTCCGTGCCGTTCTTGCCGCTGGCGACGGAGGTGCAGGTCAGCTCGGTGCCGATGGTCCGCGAGCCGGGGTCGTCGAAGTCGTCCTTGATGTCGAAGGCGTACGCCACGTGCACATCGCCGGTCAGCACCAGCCAGTTGTCCACCCCGGCCGCCTTCGCCCCGGCGACCACCCGGCCGCGAGCGGCCCGGTAGCCGTCCCAGGCGTCCATGGACACCCGGGCTTCGGCCCCCAGATCGAATCTGCGCTGGGAGAAGCAGACCTGCTGCGGCATCACGTTCCACAGCGCGGCCGAGTCCCGCCAGCCGTCGATCAGCCAGCGCTCCTGCGCGTCACCGGTGAGCGTGCGCGCCGGATCGTCCGACTCCGGTCCGGGTACGTGCGGACGGTCGCCGTAGGCCTGGTCCGAGCGGTACTGCCGGGTGTCGAGGACGTCGAACTGGGCGAGCGTGCCCCAGTGCAGCCGCCGGTACAGCTGGGCGTCCGGGCCCTGCGGCAGCTGGGCCGCACGCAGCGGCTGGTGCTCCCAGTAGGCCCGGTAGGCGGCGGCGCGCCGGAGCAGGAACTGCTCCGGCGGCACCTCGTTCTCGGGGACGGCGCCGGCGTAGTTGTTCTCCGTCTCGTGGTCGTCCCAGGCGACGACGAACGGGTGCGCCGCATGCGCCGCCATCAGGTCCGGGTCGCTCTTGTACAGCGCGTAGCGCAGCCGGTAGTCCGCGAGCGTCATCGTCTCGCGGTCGAACACGTCGGGCAGGGTGACGTCCGTGTAGCGGCGCTCGCCGCCGACCGGGTTCACCGCGTACTCGTACAGGTAGTCGCCGAGGTGGAACACCACGTCGACGTCCTCCCGGGCGAGGTGGCCGTGCACCGTGTAGTAGCCGTCCTGGTAGGCCTGGCAGGCGACGGCGGCCAGGGTCAGCGAGGATGTCCCGGCGCCCGGCTCCGGCGCGGTACGGGTCCGGCCGGCCGGGCTGATCCAGGCACCGGCCCGGAACCGGTAGTGGTACACCGTGCCGGGCGTCAGCCCCTGGACGTCGACGTGCACGCTGTGCGCGTACTCCGGATGCGCCACGGCGGTGCCCTGCCGCACCACCTGCGCGAAGTACTCGTCCAGGGCCACCTCCCACTCCACCGTCACCCGCTCCACGCCGAGCCCGCCGTCCGCCGCGAAGGGCACGGGCGCCAGCCGCGTCCACAGCAGCACCGAGCCGGGCAGCGGGTCGCCGGAGGCGACGCCCAGGGAGAACGGGTCCTCGGTGATCCGGGCCGCGTCCCGTTCCGGAGCGGCGGCGGCGCCGCGGGCCGGCACGTTGGTGGAGAAGGCGAGTGCGGCGGCGGCAGCGGTCACGGTGAGGAAACGCCGGCGCCGCAGCAGCCGGGCGGCGGCGCTCAGCACGGTGTCGTGCGGGGAGTGGGCGTGGCCTGCCGGTGCGCCGGGACGTCCCGTGGGCGCCATCAGCTGTCCTCTCGTACAGGGCGGCGGACGCTGCATGCTAAGCCGGCAAAACACCCGTGCCCGGCAGGACTTGCGGGATGATCGCACCAGAGGTCCGCCGGACGGCCTACGCCCCCGCAGGGACGCCCGTGGCGAGCGCACCCCGTCCGCCCGCGGTCCCGCGCGCGTAGGCTCGGGCACCCCGGAGAGCGGGCGCAGGAACCCGCGGTCGGGCGGCACGACACCACCGGAGGACCACGTGACGACCACCACCGCACACATCACCCTCGACAGCGTGTGCGAGGCCGCCGCCCGGATCGAGGGCGTCGCGCACCGCACCCCCGTGCTGCGCTCCCGCACCCTCGACGCCCTGGCTGGCGCCGAGGTCCACCTCAAGTGCGAGAACTTCCAGCGGGCGGGCGCCTTCAAGTTCCGCGGCGCCTACCACGCGGTCTCCCGCCTCGACCCGGCACGACGGGCACGAGGCATCGCCGCCTACTCCTCCGGCAACCACGCCCAGGCCGTCGCCCTGGCCGCCCGCGAGCTCGGCACCACCGCCGTGATCGTCATGCCGGAGGACGCACCGGCCGCCAAGCACGCCGCCACGGCCGGATACGGCGCCGAGATCGTCACCTACGACCGCTACACCGAGGACCGCCGGGCCGTCGCCGAGGCCCTGGCCGCCGAGCGGGGCCTGACCGTCGTCCCGCCCTACGACCATCCGCACATCATCGCCGGGCAGGGCACCGCCGCCCTCGAACTCCTCCAGCAGACCGGCGAGCTGGACGCGCTGCTCGCCCCGGTCGGCGGCGGCGGACTGATCGCCGGCAGCGCCACGGCCGCCAAGGGACTGCACCCCGGCATCCGGGTCATCGGCGTCGAACCCGAGGCCGGGGACGACACCAAGCGCTCCCTGGAGGCCGGCCGCCGCGTCGCCGTCCCCGTCCCGCACACCGTCGCCGACGGCCAGGCCCTGCCCACGCCCGGAGAGCTGACCTTCTCCGTCAACCGGCGGCTGCTCGACGGGATCGTGCTGGTCTCCGACGACGAGATCCGGGAGGCCATGCGGTTCGCCTTCGAACGCCTGAAGATCGTCCTGGAGCCCAGCGGCGCCTGCGCACTGGCAGCCCTGCTCACCGGCCGCTCCGGACGCCTGCCGCGCCGGGTCGGCGTGATCCTCTCCGGCGGCAACATCGACTCCGGGCGCTTCGCCCGGCTCTGCGCCACGGACGGCTGACGCCCCGGCACCCGGCGTCACCCGAATGGCAGCGCCCGGCCGCCGGGCGGACGATGGAGGGGTGGGCCGGGCGGCACCGTGCCCGGTGTGGGGACGGCGCGCAGACACTGCCCGGCCCCGGCCGCACGACGGACGCGGCCGGAGAGGAGAAGCGACATGTTCGAGGCCAAGACGCTCGACAAGCCGGACGAGCGCCGCGACTTCCCCCGCGGCCACCTGGAGGCCGTGCACCTCACGGGGCTCGACTTCGCCGTGGCCACCTTCGAACCGGGCTGGCGCTGGTCGGAGTCCGTGGCCCCGATCGCGGGCACCGACAGCTGTCAGATCCACCACAACGGCTACATCGTCCAGGGCCGCATGTGCATCCGGATGGACGACGGCGGGGAGCACGAGGTGGGCCCCGGCGACGTCTTCGTCTGCCCGCCCGGGCACGACGCCTGGGTGGTGGGCGACGACCAGGTCGTGGCCTACGACTTCGCCGGCGCCATGGCACAGCAGTACGCCAAGGCGGACTAGGCCGGCCAGCGGCTCGGCACCGAGGAGTGCAGTCATGACGGATACGGCCGACACGGTGGCGGCCGACCGTGCCCTCAAGGCACGGCACCGGGCGATGTGGGCCCAGGGCGACTACCCCGCACTGGCCGCGGACATCATCGCCGGGCTCGGGGAGAGCCTGGTGGAGGCGTGCGGGGTGGGCCCGGGGGACCGGGTGCTCGACGTGGCGGCGGGCGCCGGCAACGCGTCGATCCCGGCCGCGCTGACCGGCGCGGACGTGCTGGCCACCGACCTGACCCCCGAACTGCTGGAGGCCGGGATGCGGCTGGCGCGGCGACGGGGCGTGCGGCTGCGGTGGCAGGAGGCCGACGCCGAGGCGCTGCCCTTCGACGACGCCGCCTTCGACACCGTGCTGTCCGTCGTCGGGGTGATGTTCGCGCCGCACCACCGGCGGACCGCCGGCGAGCTGCTCCGGGTCTGCCGGCCCGGCGGCACCATCGGCCTGGTCAACTGGACGCCGGAGGGCTTCGTCGGACGCATGCTGGCGGCCCTGAAGCCGTACGCCCCGCCGCCCCCGCCCGGTGCTCGGCCGCCCCCGCTGTGGGGAGACCCGGAGCACCTGCGGGAGCTGTTCGGGGACATGGTCACCGACGTGAGGACCGAACGCGGGACGGTACGGGTCGACCGGTTCGCGACCCCGGAGGAGTTCCGGGACTACTTCAAGGAGCGCTACGGCCCGATGATCAGTGTCTACCGGGCCAACGCCGGGGACGCGGACCGGGTCGCCGCTCTCGACCGCGACATGGCCGATCTCGCCGCCCGGCACGACCGGGGGACCGAGCCGGGCAGACTGGTCATGGAGTGGGAGTACCTGCTGTTCACGGCCCGCCGGACGGCCTGACCGCCGTCACACCGGCAGCAGCCGGCCGACCAGCGCGCCGAGCTGGCGGGCGGTGCGGCACTCGTGCATCGCGACCAGCCCGGCGTACTCGGGTGCCGCGGAGTCGCCCGTCCCCCACCGGGAGCGCGGCTCGGGGTTGAGCCAGTACACGCGCCGGGCCCGCCGCGCGATCCCGCGCACGGCCGCGAGGTGGGGGTCGGCCAGGTTCGTCCGGGCGTCCCCGAGCACGAACACCGTCGTACGCGGGCCCACCGCGTCGCCGTACCGCTCCGCGAACTCGCCCAGCGCCGCCCCGTAGTCGCTGCTGCCGTGCCAGCCGGTGAGCTCCGCCTCGGCCCGGATACGGCCGCCGAGCCGCTCCGGGTCGGCGACACCGCGCTCCAGCAGCCCGGTCACCTCGTCGATCCGGTTGACGAACGCGAACACCCGCACCCGGGCGAACTGCTCGTGCAGTGCCTGCACCAGCAGCATCGTGAAGTCGGAGAACCCCGCCACCGAGCCCGAAACGTCGCACAGCAGCACCAGTTCGGGGCGGCCGGGACGGCGGCGGCGCAGCACCGGCCGCATCGGCACCCCGCCCGTGGACAGCGACCCGCGCAGCGTACGCCGCAGGTCGATGCTGCCGCGTGAGGCGCGGCGCCGGCGGGCCGCGAGCCGGGTGGCGAGCTTGCGGGCGAGCGGCTGCACCGTCCGGCGGAGCTCGGCCAGCTGATCCCGGCCGGCCAGCAGGAAGTCGACGCGGTCCGGGGTCGGCGCCACCGCCCGCCGGGCGATCTCGTCCCGGCCCCGCCGCTCGGCGACGCGGCGGCGCGCCTCGGCCCCCACCATCCGCCGGAAGTCCTCGATCCGGCGGCGGATCTCGTCCTCGAGCAGCCGGTCGGCGAACCCCTCGCCGCCGGCCCGCCCCCGCACGTCGTCGCGGACCCGGGCCAGCAGGGTCTGCGGCCGGACCCGGTCCAGCGCCTGGTACGCCGACCAGCCGTCCGACCCGGGTGAGGAGCCGTACCCGCCGAAGCCGTCCACGGCCTCTGCGGCCAGCCGCTGCAGCAGCGCCCGGTCGTCGTCGGCGAGCGCCGCGGCCAGCCGGTCGCGCAGCTCCTCCCGGTCCGCGGGCCGGGCCCCGGGCGCGCCCACGCCCCGCGGGAAGTACAGGTCGAAGACCGCGTCGAACACCTGCCGCTGGCCGGCGCCGTGCAGCAGTGTCGCGGCGAGCCCCTCCCGCAGGCGCTCGCGGTCGGCCAGGCCCAGCGCCTCGGCCGCCCGCGCCGCGTCCACGCTCTCCCCGGTGCCGACCCGGATGCCGTGCGCCCGCAACGCCGCGACCAGCGACGTCAGCCGCTCGGCGACGGCGGCGGTCACAGGGCGTCCAGGTCGAGCTTGGCCGCCGCCCTGAGCAGATCGTCCTGGTGCTTGAGCACCACGCCCAGGCTGTCCCGGACGACGTCCTCGTCCAGCGCGGTCGCGCCCAGGGCCAGCAGGGTGCGGGCCCAGTCGACGGTCTCGGCGACCGACGGGGCCTTGCGCAGGTCCATCGCGCGCAGCGCGCCGACCACCCGGACCACCGACGCCGCCAGCGCCGCGTCCAGCCCCGGCACCCGCAGCCGGACGATCCGCCGCTCCAGCTCCTCCTCCGGGAAGCCGATGTGCAGGAACAGGCAGCGCCTGCGCAGCGCCTCGGACAGCTCCCGGGTGGCGTTGGAGGTGAGCACCACGAACGGGCGCCGGGCCGCGGTGACCGTGCCCAGCTCCGGGACGGTGACCTGGAAGTCGCCCAGCACCTCCAGCAGCAGCCCCTCGACCTCCAGGTCCGCCTTGTCGGCCTCGTCGATCAGCAGCACCTTGGGGTCGTCGCCGCGGATCGCCGTCAGCAGCGGCCGGGCCAGCAGGAACTCCTCGCCGAAGATGTCCGTGCGGGTCTCGTCCCAGCTCTCGTCGCGGCCCGCGCTGATCCGCAGCAGCTGCTTGGCGTGGTTCCACTCGTACAGCGCCCGGGACTCGTCGATCCCCTCGTAGCACTGCAGCCGTACCAGCCGGGCGTCCGTGACCTGTGCGACGGCCTTGGCGAGTTCGGTCTTCCCGACCCCGGCCGGTCCCTCCACCAGGAGGGGCTTGCCGAGGCGGTCGGCGAGGAAGACGGCGGTGGCGACCGCGGGGGCGGCCAGATAGCCGGCCCCGGCCAGTCGGGCGGAGACGTCGTCGACGGAAGTGAACACCGGGGCCTCCAACTCGGGGCGTTGCCTGCGTGGCCTGCATCGTGCACTGCGGCCCCTATCCAAGCGCTTGTTCACCTACTTGTCACGCGTCCGCTGTGTCCGCCCCGCCCCGACCGCCGGGACCCGCAGCACCCGCCGTGCCGTCGCCAGGGCGGCGCTCCGCGTCACCGCCGCCGCGACCCCACCGCGAGCCGGGTCCCGGGCAACTGCTCAGGCAGCACCGCGTCCCCGCGCACCACCGTGAACGGCACGCTCCCGCTCGCGCGGCCACCGTCCCGGCCGGCACCCCGACCGCGGTCAGCAGCCCGCCCTCGGCGCCGCCCCGGCCAGCACCTGGCCCGGGGCCGCGCCCGCCGGCCGCTGCCGGCCGAAACCGCGCGAGCGGTACGTCGTCGCCGCGCGCAGCGAGTTGACCGGCATGACGCGGACGAACTCCACCCGGTCGCGCCGGAACCTCGTCGGCTCCGCCTCGCCGCCCCGCCGGTCGGCTCCGTGCCGTCCACCACACGAAGCCGCTGTCCGGCCGGTCCAGGCCTGCCGGACAGTGCAGCAGTGTGGTCCTGCCCGAACCGGACGGCCCCGTCAGCGCGGTGAACGCGCCCTGCCCGAGGCAGAGCGTCACCCCGTCCAGGACGGGCACCGCGTTCCAGGCGGTGCCGCGGGTCCGGCCGGCCCTCACCGGCCGCAGCGCCTCCGCGGCCGGTCCTCACCGGCCGCAGAACCCGTATCCGGGGTGTAACCGGGGTCCCCCCGGCGCTCACCCCGTCACCAGGACCACCTCCAGGGTCCGGGGGCCGTGCACCCCCTCGACCCGGTCCAGTTCGATGTCGCTGGTGGCCGACGGGCCGGAGATCCAGGTCAGCGGGCGGGCCGGGTCGAGCCGGTCCAGGGCCTGCGGGACGGAGGAGACGACCTGGTCCGGGACGCGGACGACGCAGATGTGGTGGTCCGGGACGAGCGAGATGCGGCGGCGGCCCTGGTCCGGGGAGCCGTCCAGGACGACGGTGCCCGTCTCCGCCACCGCCACCGCGCACCCCGTGACCACACTGTCGACCCGGTCCAGGTCGTACGGCGTGTCCTCGGCGCGGTCCGGGATCCGCTCGACAACGGCCGCCGCGAGCCACCCCGGGCCGACGCCGGGCGGTACCACCACCGTCCGCGCGCCGCGTGCCGCGAGCAGTCCGGCGAGCAGCGAGGACAGGGCGTCCGCCGTGCAGCGGTGCACCAGCGCCCGGTACTCCGCCAGGTTCTCCGCGAGCAGCTCCACCGTCTCCTCCGCGCTCCGCCCGCCGTGCTCGCGCAGATAGTCCCGCGGCACCGCCCGCTCGTACGGCGTGTCGCCCCGCGGCACGTCGGCCAGCGCGCGCCGTACCCGGCCGAGGACCCGTTCCCTGCTGCTCACCCGTGCCCGCCCTTCCCGCCGCGGGTGCGCTGCCACCAGTCCCGGAACGGCTCCGCGGGCGGCTCGGGCAGCTCCCTGCTGCCGGTCCAGGCCCGGCCGGGGCCCGGCAGCGTCCGGGGACGGAAACGGCGGGTGCGCGAGGCCAGCCGCTGCCCTGCCCGCAGGGCCCTCGGGCGGCTGAGCGCCCACTGCGCCGCCCGCATCGCCGCCCGCTCCGCGGCGTGTCCCCGGGCGGGCCGCAGGACGACCCGGTTGCCGCTCCGGGTGGCCGGGCCGCCCTGGACCACCCGCTCCCGCAGATGCACCAGCACCTCGGGGATGTCGATGGCGACCGGGCACACCTCGTAACAGGCGCCGCACAGGCTGGAGGCGTACGGCAGGGAGGCGTCGATCTCGCTGCCGGTGCCGCGCAGCTGCGGGCTGAGGATGGCGCCGATCGGGCCCGGGTACACCGACCCGTAGGCGTGCCCGCCCGCCCGCTCGTAGACCGGGCAGACGTTCAGACACGCCGAGCAGCGGATGCAGCGCAGCGCCTGGCGGCCCACCTCGTCGGCGAGGGTGTCGGTGCGGCCGTTGTCCAGCAGGACGAGGTGGAAGGCGCGGGGGCCGTCGCCGTCGGTGGTGCCGGTCCAGGTGGACGTGTACGGGTTCATCCGCTCGGCGGTGGAGGAGCGGGGCAGCGTCTGGAGGAACACCTCCAGGTCCCGCCAGGTCGGCACGGTCTTCTCGATGCCGACCACCGAGATCAGCGTCTCGGGCAGGGTCAGGCACATCCGGCCGTTGCCCTCGGACTCCACGACCACCAGCGTCCCGGTCTCGGCGACCACGAAGTTGGCACCGGAGACGCCGACCTTCGCGCGCAGGAACTTCTCCCGCAGGTGCCGCCGGGCCGCCTCGGCCAGTTCGGCCGGTGTGTCGGACAGACCCTCCGGGGCCGGGCGGCCCCAGGCGCCCATCTCGGTGCGGAAGACGTCGCGGATCTCCCCGCGGTTGCGGTGGATCGCCGGTACCAGGATGTGCGAGGGCCGGTCCCGGCCCAACTGCACGATCAGCTCGGCCAGATCGGTCTCGTAGGCCCGGATGCCCGCCGCCTCCAGCGCCTCGTTCAGCCCGATCTCCTGCGTCGCCATCGACTTGACCTTGACGACCTCCGACTCGCCGGTGTCCCGGACCAGCCGGGTGACGATCGCGCACGCCTCGTCCGCGTCGGCCGCCCAGTGGACGGTGCCGCCCGCCGCGGTCACCGACTCCTCCACCTGCAGCAGATAGCGGTCGAGGTGACGCAGGGTGTGGTCCTTGATCCGCCGGCCCGCCTCGCGCAGCTCCGCCCAGTCGGACACCTCCGCGACCGCCTTCGCCCGCTTGGCGCGGATGGTGTGCGTGGCGTGCCGCAGATTTCCGCGCAGCGTCCGGTCCCGCACGGCGGCCCGCGCCGCCTCGGGAAAGGCCGGCATCCCCAGGAACGTCCCGCTCATGCCGCCGGTTCCTCCTCCGTGCTCGCCAGGATCTCCGCGAGGTGCACCGGGCGCATCCGGGTGCGCAGCCGCGCCATGGTGCCGCCGAGGTGCATCAGGCACGAGCTGTCGGCCGCGCACAGCACCGACGCGCCGGTCGACTCCGCGTTGCGCACCTTGTCCGCGCCCATCGCCGCCGACACGTCGGGGTTCTTCACCGCGAACGTGCCGCCGAAACCGCAGCACTCCTCCGCACCCGGCAGCTCCACCAGTTCCAGCCCCCGCACGGCGCGCAGCAGCCGCATCGGCCGCTCGCCCAGGCCCAGGCCGCGCAGGCCGTGACAGGTCGGGTGGTACGTCACCGCGTGCGGGTAGTACGCGCCGACGTCCGTCACCCCCAGCACGTCCACCAGGAACTCCGTCAGCTCGTACGTCCTCGGCACCACCGGCGCGAGCGCCGCCGCCAGGGTCCCGCCGCGGCCCTCCGCCCGCGCCCGCTCACCCATGCGCGGATACAGCTCCCGCACCATCGCCCCGCACGAACCCGACGGCGTCACGATCGCCTCGTAGCCCCGGAAGACCTCGCCGAAGCGCCGGGCCAGCGGCTCGGCGGCGTGCCGGTATCCGGTGTTGTAGTGCGCCTGACCGCAGCAGGTCTGGGCGAGGGGGAAGTCGACCTCGACGCCCAGCCGGTCCAGCAGCCGCACCACGGCACGGCCGGTGCCGGGGAAGAGCGTGTCGTTGACGCAGGTGACGAACAGGGCGACACGCATCCCGGCTCCTTCGGGTCGATCACCGGACGAGTGCAGGGTAGCCGCGAGCCGTCCGGCCCGTGGGTACGGACCCGTTCGGCCCGTCCCGGCGCATCGCCGGCCCGCCCGTGCTCCGCGCGCGCCGCGGCCGTGCCCCGCAGGCCCGTCGGGGTGCCGTCATCCCCGGCTCCGCGGCCGGACGTCCATGTGCTGAACTGGGTCCGGGTCCGCAGGATCCGCGGTCGCCGGCCGTGGCCCGGACCGGCCGCCCGTATCCGCCCGTCCCGGGAGCCCTCGTTGAGCGTCAGCTACCGCCAGCCCGGCGTCGTCCTCACCGACCGACGCTTCACCGTGCCCCTCGACCACGACACCCCCGGCGGGGAGACGATCGAGCTGTACGGGCGCGAGGTCGTCGCGAGCGGCAAGGCGCGCCAGGATCTGCCGTGGCTGGTCTACCTCCAGGGCGGCCCCGGCTTCGGGGCGAACCGTTTCGTCGGCAAGCCGTCCTGGCTCGGCCGCGCGCTGAAGGAGTACCGCGTCCTGCTGCTGGACCAGCGCGGTACCGGCGCCTCCACCCCCGCCACCCGGCAGACCCTCCCGCTCCGCGGCGGCCCGGCCGATCAGGCCGACCACCTCGTGCACTTCCGCGCCGACGCCATCGTCCGCGACTGCGAGGCGATCCGCCCCCGGGTCACCGGCGGCGCACGCTGGACCGTCCTCGGGCAGAGCTTCGGCGGCTTCTGCACGGTCACCTACCTCTCCCTGGCCCCCGAGGGCCTCGACACCGCCCTGGTCACCGGCGGGCTGCCCGCCCTGGACGCCCACGCCGACGACGTCTACCGGGCTGCCTACCCGCGCATCGCCCGCAAGGTGGCCGCGCACTACGACCGCTACCCGCAGGACGTCGAACGCGCCCGCCGCATCGCCGACCACCTGCTCACCCACGACGTGGTGCTGCCCGGCGGCTACCGGCTCACCGTGGAGGCCTTCCAGTCCCTGGGCATCCTGCTCGGCAGCGGCGACGGCAGCCACCGGCTGCACTACCTCCTGGAGGACGCCTTCGTCCGGACCCCGCACGGCCCCGAGCTATCCGACGCCTTCCAGGAGCAGGCGCAGAGCCTGCTGTCCTACGCCGGCCACCCGCTGTACGCGCTCGTCCACGAGGCGATCTACGCCCAGGACGCCCGGCCCACCGCCTGGTCGGCGGAGCGGGTCCGCGCCGAGTTCCCGCAGTTCGACGCCGCCAAGGCGCTCGCCGGTGACGAACCGCTGCTGTTCACCGGCGAGTCGGTGCACCCCTGGATGTTCGACTGCGACCCGGCGCTGCGCCCGCTGCGCGAGACCGCCGAGCTGCTCGCCGCCCGCACCGACTGGCGGCCCCTGTACGACCCCGCCCGCCTCGCCGCCAACGAGGTGCCGGCCGCCGCGGCCGTCTACCACGACGACATGTACGTCGACACCGGCCACGCGCTGACCACCGCGCGTGCCGTCCGCGGTCTGCGCACCTGGGTCACCGACGAGTTCGAGCACGACGGCGTCCGCGCGGGCGGCCCCCGGGTCCTGGACCGGCTGCTGGCACTCGCCCGCGACGAGGCGTGAATCTGCGCGGTGTTGTCAGTGGCTCGGGCTAGTGTGCGGAGCATGACCGAGCCGACGATCACCCAACTGCAGCCCATGCCCGGCGACTGGCAGCGCGCCCTCGCCGTCGTGGCCCACCCCGACGACCTGGAGTACGGCTGCTCGGCGGCGATCGCGGCCTGGACCGACGCGGGCCGCGAGGTCGCCTACGTCCTCGCCACCCGGGGCGAGGCGGGCATCGACACCCTGCCGCCCGCCGAGTGCGGCCCGCTGCGCGAGCGCGAACAGCGGGCCGGCGCCGCCGTGGTCGGCGTGACCGAGGTGGAGTTCCTCGACCACCGGGACGGCGTGATCGAGTACGGCACGGCGCTGCGCCGCGACATCGCCGCCGCGATCCGCCGGCACCGCCCCGAGCTGGTCATCACCCTCAACCACCGGGACACCTGGGGCGGCGTCGCCTGGAACACCCCCGACCACGCGGCCGTCGGCCGTGCCACACTCGACGCGGCGGGTGACGCGGGCAACCGCTGGATCTTCCCGGAGCTGACCGAGCAGGGTCTGGAGCCGTGGGACGGCGTCCGCTGGGTCGCCGTCGCCGGTTCCGCCACGCCGACCCACGCCGTGGACGCCACCGACGGCCTGGAGCGCGCCGTGAGCTCCCTGCTCGAACACCGCACCTATATCGAGGCGCTGACGGACGAGGACCCGGAGACCTACGTCAGAGGCTTCCTGACCGGGTACGCCGAGACCACGGGGAAGCGGTTCGGGGGCCGGCCCGCGGTCGCCTTCGAGCTGTTCGGGCGGTAGGCGGTGGATCTCGCGCAGACTCTGGCCGACCGATTCGAGGAGCACCGGGGCCCGCTGCGGGCGGTGGCCTACCGCATGCTGGGCTCGGTGCCCGAGGCCGAGGACGCCGTCCAGGAGGCCTGGCTGAGACTGGACCGCACCGGCGCGGACGGCATCGACAACCTCGGCGGCTGGCTGACCACCGTCACCGGGCGCATCTGTCTCGACATGCTGCGCTCCCGCGCGGCCCGCCGTGAGCAGCCGATGTCCGGGCAGGGCGACGCCGACGTCTTCGTCCCCGACCCCGTGCTCCGGGCGGTGCCGCGCACCGACCCGGAGCAGGAGGCGCTGCACACCGACGAGGTCGGTCTGGCCATGCTGGTCGTCCTGGAGACGCTGGACCCGGCCGAGCGGCTGGCCTTTGTGCTGCACGACATGTTCGCCGTGCCGTTCGACGCCATCGCGCCGGTCGTGGAGCGCACTCCGGCCGCCACCCGGCAACTGGCCAGCCGTGCCCGCCGCCGGGTGCGCAGCGCGACCCCGGCGGCCGATCCCGACCCGGGCCGGCAGCGCTCGGCCGTGGAGGCCTTCCTGGCCGCCAGCCGCACCGGGGACTTCGAGAGCCTCGTCGCCGTCCTCCATCCCGACATCGTGCTGCGCGCCGACGCGGGCGCGACGGGTGCCGGGGACGCGGTCACGAAGCTGGTGCGCGGGGCGCGGGAGGTGGCCGCGCAGGCGATGCTGTTCCGGAGGGTCAACGTCCGTGCGCGGATGGTCCTGGTCAACGGCACGGTCGGTCTCGTCGTCCTCTCCGAGGGGCGACCGCTGTCGGTCACCGGTCTGACCGTCGAGGACGGCCGGATCACCGGTCTCTACATCCTTGCCGACCAGGAGCGGCTGGCCCGGCTGGACCTGTCCGGCCTGCAGGTCTGAGGACCCCGGCCACCGTCGGTCACGTCCGTGACGTTCCGTATGCTGAACGGCATGCGAGAACCCACGGCGGACCCGGCGGGCGGCGCGGACCCGGAGGGCGGAGCACCGGCCGCGGACCGAGGGCCGCTGCGCGGTGACTGCGGGCGATGCTTCGGCCTGTGCTGCGTCGCTCTGCCGTTCGCCGCCTCGGCGGACTTCGCCGTCGACAAGGACGCCGGGACGCCGTGCCGGAACCTGACGGAGGAGCACCGCTGCGGCATCCATGCGCGGCTGCGGCAGAGCGGCTACGCCGGCTGCACCGTCTACGACTGTTTCGGTGCCGGGCAGCGGGTCTCCCAGATCACCTTCGGCGGACGGGACTGGCGCACCGGTCCCCGGGAGCACGCCCGCCGCATGTTCGAGGTGTTCCCGGTGGTCCGGCAGCTGCACGAGCTGCTGTGGTACCTGACCGGGGCACTGGCCCTGCCCGCCGCCCGGCCCGTCCACGCCGACCTGCGCCGGATGCTGCAGCGGACCGAAGCGCTCACCGCGGGGACCGCGGACGAACTGGCCGCACTGGACGTGGCCGCACACCGGCAGCAGGTCAACGTGCTGCTGCTGCGCACCAGCGAGCTGGTCCGGGCCGGCCGCCGCGGACGCCGGAAGAACCGCCGCAACGCCGACCTGATCGGTGCCCGCCTCACCGGTGCCGACCTGCGCGGTGCCGACCTGCGCGGTGCCGACCTGCGCGGGGCCTGTCTCATCGCCGCCGACCTCACCGGCGCCGATCTTCGCGGTGCCGACCTGATCGGCGCGGACCTGCGGGACGCCGACCTGGCCGACGCGGATCTGACCGGTGCGTTCTTCCTGACCCAGCCCCAGCTCAACGCGGCGCGGGGCAGCGCCGGGACCCGGCTGCCGGGGCCGGGGTCACTCACCCGTCCGGTGCACTGGACAGCGGGCGGCTGACCCGGCGTCGGCGCCGGCCGCCGGCGCCTCGGTTTCCGGGACCTCGGGTTCCGGGACCTCGGTTTCCGGGACCGCCGCGGTGCGCTCGGCGGTGCGCCGCCGGTCCAGATGCAGCCGGAGTCCCTCCGGCATCAGCGTCAGCCGCTCGGTGACCCGCAACCGGTAGCCCTCCTCGGGCCGCAGCTCGTAGCGGCGCAGCAGCAGGCCCAGCACCAGCGCCGCCTCGTGCAGCGCGAACTGCCGCCCGATGCACGCCCGCGCCCCGGTGCCGAACGGCTTGAAGGTGTGCGGCGGCCGGGATCGCACGGCGCCTGCCTCGAACCGGTCCGGGTCGAACCGTTCGGCGTCCGGACCCCACACCTCGGGGTCGCGGTGCAGCATCGGGGTCAGCACCAGCGCCCAGGCGCCGCGCCGCATCGGATGGGCACCGCCCAGCACCGTGTCGGCCCGGGCCTCCCGGGCGAAGGCGGGCGCCGTCGGCCACAGCCGCAGCGACTCGTCCAGCACCCGGCGGATCTGCCGCAGCTTGGCCACCTGCTCGTATCCCGGGGCCGCCGTACCGCCCCACACCCGGTCCACCTCGGCGCGGGCGCGCGCCGCGACGTCCGGGTGCCGGGCCAGGTAGTACAGCGCGAAGGAGAGTGCGCCCGAGGTGGTCTCGTGACCGGCCACCAGGAAGGTGACGACCTGGCGGCGGACGTTCTCCGGTGACAGGCGCTCACCGGTCTCGGGATGCGCGGTCTCCAGCATCAGGTCCAGCAGATCCCTGCCCGTGCCGCTGGACCCGTCCCCGGCCCTGCCGCGGCCGCCGGCGTCACGGCCGGTGCGGCGAGCTCGCACCAGGTCGTCGACCGTGCGGTTGATCAGGGCGATGTCGGCGGTGTTGCGGCGGCCCGCGCGGCGCAGCAGCCAGGGCGCCAGGGGTGCGGGCACCGTGTTGAGCCGCTGGGCGTAGCCGAGCGTGCCGACCATGGCGGTCACGAAGGGGTGTGGCCGGGACCGTTCGAAGGAGCCGAAGTCATGGCCGAACCCGGTGCGCGCGATGGTCTCCAGCGTCAGCCTGGTCATGTCCCCGGGCACGTCCACCGTGCTCCCCGACGCCACCGCGCGGTCCCAGCGTGCGGTGAGCCGGTCCGCGACGTCCAGCATCATCCGGTGGTAGCCCGCCATGGCGTCCCGGCTGAAGCCCGGCGCCAGGACGTCGTGCGCCAGTTGCCAGTTCGGCTCGTGGTTGTACGCCGTGAACAGCCCGTCCCCGGCGACCGGCCGCAGATTCGCCACCCCGAGGCCCACGTGTTTGGCGAACCGCGCCTCGTCGGCCAGGTCGGCGCCGAGCTCCGCGCCCCACACGAACACGAACTCCTTGCCGAAGGCCCGCCGCCGGAATATCGGCCCCAGCTGCCGTGCGTACCGCACGGAATCCTGCAGCGGTGTGCGCCGGCTCGCCCCGAGCACATCACCGAGCAGCGGGAGCCGGTGTGGTGGGTGCGGTATGCGGTGCAGTTCGGGCCAGCCCTGCTCGGCGCTGCGGAACCCCTTGGACGGCCCGCCCACGGCCGGTGTTCCGGTCAGCGCTCCCGTCGGTGCTCCGGTCGTCCCGGTGGTCTCCGCCATGACGCGATCTCCCTTGATCCGGCGACCCGTTGACCCGGCGGCCCGGTGCGCGCGGGCGGTGCGGTCCGTCCTCCCCTCGCGGCGGCCGCCTGTTGTACACGAGTTCAATAGCGCGCTCCAGTCTGGTCCCGTTGCTGAATCGGCGTCAAGTAGAGTGCCGGCATGGCCGCGAACCAGGGCGGGCGCACACGGCGCCGGCTCAGCACCGAGGAGCGCCGGGAACAACTGCTGGCGGTCGGGGCGCGGCTGTTCTCGGAGAGTCCGTACGACGACGTGTGGATCGAGCAGGTCGCCGAGATCGCCGGCGTCTCCCGCGGGCTGCTGTACCACTACTTCCCGACCAAGCGGGACTTCTTCGCGGCCGTCGTCGAGCGCGAGAGCGAGCGGATGCTGCGGATGACCGCGGCCGTGCCCGGTGCGCCGGTGCGCGAACAGCTCGCCGCGGGGCTGGACGCCTATCTGGAGCATGTCGCCGCGCATGCTCACGGTTACCGCGCCTTCCATCGCGCCGAGGCGGCGGGGGACCAGGCGGTGCGGCGGGTCTACCGCCGGGCGCTCGCCGCGCAGGAGCGGCAGATCCTCTCCGCGCTGGCGGCCGACCAGGAGTTCGGGCCGCTCCTGCGGGGGCGGCCGGAGGTGCGGCCCGCGGTGCGCGGCTGGCTGGCCTTCACCACCGCGGTCTGTCTGGAGTGGCTGCGGGGCGGGTCCGAGCTGTCCCGGGAGCAGGTGCGTGACCTGTGCGCACGGACCCTGCTGGGCGCTGTCGCACCCTGACGGACCGGTCCGCACCCGCTGACCGGATCCGCACCCGTTGACCGGGTCTCCACCCGCTGGCCCGTTCGCACCCGCCGAGGGTCCCGCACACTCCGAAAGGTCCCGTAAGGATCACGTGCCGTGGTTGGCTCACACCCCGATCTTCGGTAAGTTAGGCAAGGCTTACCTAATAGGAGGTTGGGATGGGTGAGAGCCAGACCTGGACGGCCGCGCCTGCGGCGGCGGAGCGCGCCCGCTCGGTGCTCGCCGCCGCATGGTCCTGCTCGGTGACCGCGGAGGGCGGTCGGGAGGAGTTCGTCGGCGGGCACACCGTGGCCGACGACGGCCGGGTACGGCTGCAGGTGCCCGAGGACAGCGCCCTGCTCGCCGCCGCGATCTGCGCGCCCCGCGGCGAGCCCTCCGCCGTGCTGGAGTTCGCCGACGTCGCGCCCGTCCCGGTACGGGACCGCATCCGCGCCCGGCTCTGGCTCGCCGGCCGGCTGGCCGTCGGCGACGGTCACCTCGTCTTCGAGCCCACGCGCGTGGTGCTGCGGCAGTCGTCCGGCGCCGTGGTGGTCGACCTCGACGAGTTCGCCGCCGCCGCGCCCGACCCGCTGGCCACCGCCGAGGCCCGGCTGCTGACCCACCTCGCCGACTGCCACGGCGACGCGGTGGAGCGGCTCACCCGGCTCGTCGAGCCCGACAGCCTGCACGGTGCCGTCCGGGTCCGGCCGCTCGCCGTCGACCGGCACGGGCTGACGCTGCGCATCGAACGCGCCCGAGCCCACGGCGATGTGCGCCTGCCGTTCCACCGGCCCGCCGACGACGTCGCGCAGCTCACCGAGCGCATGCACATCCTGCTGTCCCAGGCCGGCGCCGGGCCCCGGGTCCGGCCGCCGCCCCTCCCCGCTACCAGCCGCCGTCCTGCACCGGCTTGCCCGGCGCGTCCCCCAGCGGATGCACCTGGCCGGGGCCCGGTTCCTGCCACGGTGCGTGGTCGTCGCCGAGCCAGTCGCCCACCGGCCGTACACCCGTCAGCGGATCCGCCGGCGCGAGGTCGTGGGCGTCCTCGTCGTAGTAGTCGTACCAGGGCAGTCCGGCCCGGGTGTACGCCGCCCGGTCCACCGGGGACGGCGGAGGGGCCTCGCCGGTGATACGGCGCCACTCGGGCGGCGTCACCAGATGCACGAACACCCGGCCGGCGGGCCGCTCGGCCCAGTCGGCCGACGGCCGGGGGTCGCGGTACACCTCCTGGCGCATCGTCCCGCCGGCGCCCAGCCCCATGGCCGCGGCGGCCCGCGACCGGGCCGCGGGGGCGGCGGCGGGAGCGGCGGGTGCGGCTCCCGGAGCCGGCATCGGACTCCCGTACGGCCCCGCCGCGCCTGCCGCACCGCGCGGAGGCCGTCCCAGCCGGCGCTGGTCCTCCCGCCACCGCGCCAGCACCTCGTCGTCGAGCGGGAACGACCGCAACTGGATGCCGCCCCAGGTCTCCTCGCCGGTGACCTGGCCCTCGACGGTGGCGCCCAGGCCGAGCGGCACCGCCACGAACTGCCGGACCGTGCCCGTACCGGAGTTGACGCCGTCCAGCCAGGGCTGGCGGGGGAGCACCACGTAGTTCTGCGGGTCGCGGCGGAGCCGGTCGCTCCAGGGCTGTCCCGAGACCGCACACACCTTTCCGACCCCCACCTGGAGGGCGGCCGGCTCCGTCGATCCGGCGAAGCTCAGCCACATCGCCTCACGCAGGTACACCGGCAGCAGCACCCCGCCGCGCGCCCGCCACTCCTCGGGCACGCTGTCCGGGAAGTCCGAGATCCTGCGTACCGGGAACGTGCCCAGTCCCGGCGGCAGCCGGTGCGTGCCGGTCTCCGGCAGCCGCAGGGTGCGCATGAAGCGCACCGCCACACCGCCCGGCAGCAGCAGTGTGTCCCCGTCGATCCGCACGGTCCTGCCGGTCATCCGTGCCCCCCTCCTTCGCGCTCGATGTGCCCGGAGCCTCCCGCCCGCCCCTCCGGGCGGCGGCAGCGCGTCCCACAGGGAGAACGCCGTCAGGCCGCCCTCCGGTTCCGGCGCAGCCGGCCGACGCGGCGCAGGCGGTCCCGCGCACGGGTCAGCCGCGGCATGCGCTCGCGCTGTTCGCGGGTGTGCCGGTCCAGTTCCTCCAGCAGCCGGCGTGAGCGGTGCTCGGTGTCCATCTCGTCGATGATGCGGTTGACCTCCGCCAGTACCGCCCCCTGGAGCTGCCACTGCCGGGCGTCGTGCCGCACCTCCTCCAGCAGCAGTTGGGCGAGCCGGTCCCGGGTGAGGGCGGCCTGCCGGTGTTCCGCGGCGAACCGCGCCTCGGCGGACTCGGCGTCCTCGCTGGTGCTGGTCGTCACCAGCACCGCGAAGCTGACGACGGCGTCCCCGATCTCGGACAGCAGCTGCTCCACCGCGGTGCCGATCTCCGGCGAGAACAGCGGCTCCGGCTCCCGCTCCTTGGCCATGTCGGCCAGTGTGCGCGCCAGGACCCGCAGGACCACGGTGCAGATCTCCAGGGTGTCCAGGCCGGTGCGCAGCACCACCCGGTGCAGCAGACCCTCGCGGACCCGGGGGTTGAACTTGAGGCTGTCCTCGGCCTGCCGCAGCGCCGCGTCCACCTCCACGATGTCGTGGTCCAGGCGGCGGGCCTCGTGCAGCCGCTCCGCCGCCTCATGGTGCGGGGTGCGTCCGGCCGCCTCCTCGCCCACCCGCAGCATCAGCTGCCGCAGCCGCCGGGACAGCCCCTCGATCGACTCGCTCGCCTGCTCCACCCAGACCGGGGGCGCGAGGAACAGGTTGAAGGCCAGTCCGACGATCGCCCCGGTCAGCGTCTCCACCACCCGGGCCCACGCCGTGTCCCCGTGCGAGGTGACGCCCAGCACCAGCATGGCGCTGATCGCCACCTCGGGCACGAACTCGTCGACCCGCACCAGATGCCCGACGCCCAGCGACGCCACGATCACGAGGGCGAGGCTCCACCAGGTCAGGCCCACCAGCTGGCTGAAACCGATCGCGATCAGCACGCCGGCCACCACGGAGTTCACCCGGCGGATGCCGGTGGTGAGGGTGGAGTACAGGGTGACCTGGACGACCAGCAGCGCGGTGAGCGGTGCGGTCAGCGGCGCCGCCTCCGGGCTCAGCCGCAGCGCGATGACGTAGGAGATCGTCGCCGCCGCAGCGGACCGCAGCGCCTGGACGACCACCGGGTCCCGGTGCGCCCGCCTCACCGACCGCGCGGCGGACGCCGTGCGCTCCCGTACTTGCAGCATCCTCGGGCTGTTCCCCTTCCCCGGCTGCGGCGAACGTTTCTGGACAGGAACCCGTCGGACAGGACGGTATCCGGACGAAGGGCGTACGGACCGGTTCCACGCGCCGGGGCCGCCCGACGTACACCCGGGGCGGGCACGCGCCTGCGGAGCACCCCCGTGACCGATCCCCGACCGCCCGGGAGGGGGAGGGCGCAGGGGCGTGGTCCGTCGGCGGCGGAGCGGCCGGCGGCGGTGACCGCGCCGTCCCCCTCCCGGGCGGTCGCCGAGTCCCTGGACCGGGCGGCCCGCCTGCGCCGCCCACCGGTGAGCTAACCCTGGGTCACCTTGGCCAGGAACGCGGACAGATTGCCCAGGGTGCGGGCGGTCTGCTCGTCCAGGGTGAGGCTCTCCTCGTAGCGCGGGCCGGAATCCGGCACCTTCCTGCCGCGCAGATAGAGGGAGCAGGCGAGGTCGGTGCAGATGTACAGGCCGACCGAGTTGCCCTCGCGGCCGGCCGGTCCGGCCTTGCGCGCCGTCATCAGCGAGACCCCGCCGCGCGGGTGGGACGTCAGACACAGTGCGCACATGCTGCGCTGGAGGAACCCGCTCCGGGCAGCCTGGAAGCGCAGCGCCACCCCGGTCAGGCGTCCGTCCTGTTCGGCGACGAGGTAGCTGCGGTCCGGTGCGCCCGGATCCCGCCAGCCGAGGAAGTCCAGGTCGTCCCACGGCAGCTCACCGAGGTCCCGCGGCACGGCCAGCCGCTTGGCCTCGCCCTTGGAGCAGTTGATGAACGAGGCGCGGATGTCGGGTTCGGCGAGGGCACGCATGCGGGCTCCAGGTCGGATCGGGTCGGGAACGAGGCGGCCCCGAGTGAAAACTAGGACCTCTAGGTTTCTCAGCGTAGAGACGTCACGCCCGAGCGGGCCAGCGGATTTCGACGGGCCGTTCCCGCGGTGGATCACCCGGGGTTTCACCGTGCGCCGCGGAGGTACCCGGGGTGGCTCGCACGACGTCGTCCGCGAGCGAGGCGGAGGACAGGAGGGAGAGCGCCGTGACCGACCACCGAGCCGAAGCCCCGGGAGAGAGCGGCGGGCCCGTCCCCCGGGATCCGCCGGACCAGCAGGCAGCACCCGGCGAGGACACCCGGGAGGCGCCGCCCGGGCCCCCCGACGACGTCCCCGACACGGACGAGGCCGGTACGGGACGGCGCGGGGCCCCGCACTCCGGCGCCGTGCACCCCGAGGACCCCGTCCCCGACGAGTCGTCCGGCTGACCCGCGGGTCGAGCGCTCGCCGCGGCGGCGCGCGGGCGGTCCGCGGGCAGCGAGAAGCCCCGGCCGGACGGGGGGATCGCGGCCGGGGCGGCTTGTGGCGGACACGGACGGCGGTCGCCTCTCGGCGGAAGGCAGCACAGGGCTTCAGCCGAACGATCGTCCCTGTACGCGAAAGGTGGGGCCCGGGGACACTGTCCCGTCCGTACCCACGCTCTGTTCAACGGGGAACCATCGACGGGTGTTCCATGGTCTGTCTGGATTTGCGGTTATGTGCGTCACTCGCGGTATCCGGCATACCGCCGGCCGCGGCGGCTCAGCGGACCTCCGCCGCGGACGGCGTACGGCCGTCACGGGTCCAGGCCAGCAGGTCGTCCAGCGGCCAGGTGGTGACCACCCGCCCGGCGGGCACCCGGCACTCCGCCGCCCGCAGGCACCCGTGGATCTGCCAGTCCAGCTGGCCGGGCGCGTGCGCGTCGGTGTCGATCGAGAACAGCACGTCCGCCGCCACCGCCCGGCGCAGGAGCCGCCGCGGCGGGTCGAGCCGCTCGGGCCTGCTGTTGATCTCCACCGCCGTTCCGGACTCCGCACAGGCCGCGAACACCTCGTCGGCGTCGAACTCCGACTCCGGGCGCCCCCGGCCGGAGAGCAGCCGCCCGGTGCAGTGCCCCAGGATGTCGGCGTGCGGGTTCCGTACCGCGGCGACCATGCGGCGGGTCATCGACCGGGCGTCCATCCGCAGCTTGGAGTGGACCGACACCACCACGACATCCACCCGTGCCAGCAGCTCCGGCTCCTGGTCCAGCGAGCCGTCCTCGAGGATGTCGCACTCGATGCCGGTCAGCATCCGGAAGGGCGACCAGCCGGCGTTGAGCGCGGCCACCACGTCCAACTGCTCGCGCAGCCGGGCGGCGGACAGGCCGCGGGCCACCGTCAGCCGCGGCGAGTGGTCGGTGAGCGCCGCCCACTCGTGGCCCAGCGCCGCCGCGGCCCGGCCCATCTCCTCGATCGGGCTGCCGCCGTCCGACCAGTCCGAGTGGAGATGGCAGTCCCCGAGCAGCCGCTCCCGCAGCTCCTGCCCGGCCGCGGCGTGCGGGCCGCCCGGGGCGACCGGGCCGGCCGTCTCGTCCTCCAGGTCCCGCAGATAACCGGGTACCTCGCCGGCCAGCGCCTCGCGCACCACCCGGGCCGTCTTCGGGCCGACGCCCCTGAGCGACTCCAGGGACCCGCTGTCCGCCCGCTGCCGCACCTCGTCCGCGGACAGCCCGGACAGCACGCGGGCCGCCGTGCGGAAGGCGCGGACACGGTAGGCGGGCGCCAGGGAGCGCTCCAGCAGGAAGGCGATCCGCTCCAGCGCCTCGACGGGATCCATCACCACCTCCAGAGCCACCTGCCCGGCCGTCGGCGCAGGTGGGCGGGGCGCCGCCGCCGAGGGAGTCATGAACGGCCGTCCCGCTCTACCCTCTATTGCATGACCGAAATCGCGAGCCCGCACATCGCCCGACCGCGGATCCTGGTGCTCGGGGTTCAGCCGGGCACTCCGCCGTTCCGGATCGTGGAGATCGACGGCCAGGTCGTCGGTGAGGCGAAGGCCGTCACCGACGTCCTGGAGGCCGCCGCCGCGTTCGGTATCACCGTCCACGACCTGGACGATCCGGACGTGGTCCGCTGGGTGGGCGGGGACAAGTTCACCTGGACGCTGCACTAGCGTCCGCCGGGCCCGAGGGGCGCGTCGGCGCAGCCGGCCGTCCGCTTTCCGCTGCCGCCCTCGGTCCCCCGGGCGCGCGTGCACCGCACGGCTCATCCGCCGGCCCGCGATCAGATAACCCGTCACCGCCCCGCCGGTGTTGAGGATGACGTCGTCGATGTCGAAGGCCCGCCCCGTCACCGTCGCGCCCCGGCCGACCTCCACCAGGAGCATGACGGCGGCGGTGAGCAGCAGGACCCGCAGCGGTCCGCGGGTGCGCGGGGCGACCACCGGGAGCAGCACGCCGAACGGGACGCCGAGCAGGATGTTCCCGCCGGTCTGCTTGGCCGTCTCGCGCAGCTCCGGCTGGTCCAGGCAGGCCCTGAGTGAGCGGCCGGGGGTGCAGATCGGTGTGGGTCAGCGCCTCCCGAGGCCGGAGAGGGGCGCGGGGGCGGGTGGGCCGGCACCACCGCGAACGCCACCGTGAACACGAAGGCGCGCGCCGTCGCCGGCAGCCTCAGCGGCCAGGGCGGCGGGCGCCGTTCGGACCGGTCGGTGTGCTGGTCGCCGGTGCCGCGGGAATGCAGCAGGGAACGCGGCCGTGGGGCGGCGGTACGGGCCATGTCGGTCCTCCGGTCGTCGGCGTGGGGCAGTCGTGGCGGGTGGTGACGGGTGGGTGGTGGCGGGCGGCCGTCCGGGGCCGGGCCGGCGCGTCACCCGCCGTAGGTCACCCGTACCTCGGTGAAGCCGAGGGGGTGCAGCAGCCCCCGCAGCTGCCGGTGGTGTTGCGCTCGGCGCGCGGTCGGTTCGCTCTCCTCGGCCGCCTCCCGGATGCGCCGGGCGGCGAGCTTCTGCACGGCCTGCTCGCCGCCCGGGTTGCCGGAGAACAGGTCGCCGATCCGGTCCGGCAGCCCGCGCCGCTCGGAGACTGCATAGGAGCGCTCCGGGGCGAGGGCGGGCGCGCCGAGCGCGGCGTGCGGCAGCCGCAGCGTGGCCGAGGTGCGGTCCTCGTCCACGGTGACGTCGCCCTCAGCGACCCTGCCGAGGTCGACATGGGCGTCGACGGTGCCGGCGCAGACGTACAGCGTCCGGGTGCCGCGGATCGCGTCGGGCAGGAACCTGGCGCCCTTCTCCGGGTCCACGACGACCTGGAAGCTGCCGCAGGCCGCCTCGCAGCGGCTGATGTCCTGCCCGGACCGCAGCAAGGCCGGACCGGAGCGGTCGTGGGTGTCGGTGCCGAACAGGTCCTTCAGGCCCTGGACCACGCTCTGCCGAAGGCCCGCGAAGAGCACGGCGAGTACCAGCACGAGCGCGGTCACCGCCCTGGCCCACCCGGGCATCCGCCCCGGCAGGCGACTGATACGAGTCGTCATGGCGACGGCCCTCCTTCCTCTGCCTCGCATGCCCCCAACTCCGCCGCCGGACCGGGCGGTCGGAGCGGTGGGGGAGCGCGGCCGGAGGACGGCGGGCGGACCAGGGGGCGGGAAGCCCCGCCGCGGAGCGGGCCGTGCGCGGCCAGTAGCATGGGCGGCCCGGCCGGACGTGATCACCCGAGGAGCGGTCCGTGCGAGACATCGCCGTGTTCAGCGGTAGCGCCCACCCCGAGCTCGCGGAGGAGGTCTGTGCCCAGCTCGGTGTCCCCCTCAGCCCCACCCGGGTCAGCAGGTTCGCCAACGACTGCCTGGAGGTCCAGCTGGAGGCCAACTGCCGGGAGCGGGACGTCTTCCTGGTCCAGCCGCTGGTCCGCCCCGTGCAGGAGCATCTGGTCGAACTGCTGCTGATGTGCGACGCCGCCCGCGGTGCCTCGGCCGGACGGATCACCGTCGTCATGCCGCACTACTCCTACGCCCGGTCCGACAAGAAGGACGCGCCCCGCATCTCCCTGGGCGGACGGCTCGTCGCGGACCTGCTGGTGGCGTCGGGCGCGAGCCGGGTGCTCGCCATGACGCTGCACGCGCCGCAGGTGCACGGCTTCTTCTCGGTCCCCGTGGACCATCTGCATGCGCTGCGTGAACTCGCCGCGCACTTCCGGCAGTACGACCTGTCCCGCACCACGGTCGTCTCACCGGACCTCGGCAACGCCAAGGAGGCCGCCGCCTTCGCCCGCAGGATCGGCGCGGCGGTCGCCGCCGGCGCCAAGCAGCGCTACGCCGACGACCGGGTCAGCATCAGCTCCGTCATCGGCGACGTGGCCGGGCGCGACCTGATCGTGCTGGACGACGAGATCGCCAAGGGCAGCACCGTGCTGGAACTCCTCGACCGGCTGCGGGAGTCGAACCCGCGCTCCATCCGTATCGCCTGCACCCACGGGCTGTTCGCGGCCGGAGCGCTCAAGCGCCTCGCCGAACAGCCGGACGTGCTGGAGATCGTCTGTACCAACACCGTGCCGGTCCCCGTCGGCGAGCACACCGACAAGCTGCGCGTGCTGTCCATCGCCCCCGCCCTCGCCGAGGCCGTGCGCCGCATCCACAACGGGGAGTCCGTCAGCGCCCTGTTCGACGACATCCAGCCCGCCGCGCTGCCGGGCCTGTGACGGCCCCGCGTCACAGCGGGCCGGAGGCGGCCCCGGGCCGGCCCAGGACGGCGTCCAGGGTCGGCCGCGGCGGCAGCAGCGGCGCCAGACCGGTGATGCGCAGCATCCGCAGCGTCAGCGCATGAGCGCACACCAGGTGCAGCTCGCCGTCGTGGGCGAGCATCCGGGACCGGGCCCGGAACAGCAGCCGCAGCCCTGAGCAGTCGAAGAACTCCACCCGGCTGAGGTCGATCACGACCCGGGCGCCCGGTCGGCCCGTCTCGCGGTCCAGATGCGGCGCGATCTCGGCCTCCGCGGCGATGTCGATCTCGCCGCGGAACTCCAGCACCGTGTGCCCCCGGTCGCGGTGGACGCGCAGGTGCCGGGTGAACGGTGCTGATCGCTGCCGCACGACGGCACCACCTCCAGCCTGCTCCGGGTCCGCCCCTGCAAGTTACCCCCGTCGGAAGGCATTTGAGCATGTTCGAATGACATATGTCTTCGAATTCTCAACGATCCCGGCGCCTCCGGACGGCGTCGGTGGCACGCCCGGACCGGCCGGGGCCTCGGTCCACGACCAGGACCAGCTTGCCCGTCGTCCGGCCCCGCTCGCCCAGGGCGTGCGCCTCGGCGGCCCCGCCCAGCGGGAAGGTCCGCATCCGGGATCCTGACGGCCGGGCGGCCGGAACGGGTCGTCGTCCTCGCCCTGGACGGCGTCCACGCCTTCGAGTTGGGCATCCCCAGCCGGATCCTCGGCGCCGCCGACGGCCGGTACGAGGTGCTCACCCGCACCGCCGACGGGCGCCCGGTCCGCACGGGCGCCCGCTTCACCGGCACCCCCGCGCACGGCCCCGGGATCCTGGCCACCGCCGGCACCGTGGTGATCGCCGCGATCGAGGCGTCCCGCATCACGGCGGAACTCCCCGGAGGTCGTCGGCGCCCTCGCCCGGATCCGCCCCGACGCCCGGATCGTCTCCATCTGCACCGGCGCCTTCGTGCCGGCGGCGGCCGGACCGCCGGAGGGGCGCAGGGCGACCACCCACTGGAACCTCACCGGCCTGTTCCGGCGGATGCACCCGCACGTCTCCCCCGACCCGGACGTCCCCTTCGTCGCCGACGGCCGGATCCTGACCTCCGCGGGAGCCGCCTCCGGGTCGACGTCTGCCTCCACCTGGTCCGCACCGACCACGGCGGCGCCCTGGCTTCGCCGAGCACGCCGGGATGAGCCTGCGCACCCTCGCCCGGCGCTCCGGCGACGAGGTCGGCCTCAGCCCCGGCCGGTGGCTGATCCAGCGCGTCGCCCGCGCCCGGGACCTGCTGGAGTCCGGCGGCCCGTCCGTCGACCAGAGCAGGTCTGTCAGCCGGTCGGTCCGTCGGCCGGCCGTGCGGTCCGTGCGGCGGTGCAGGGGCTCACGGGGAAGGGGCGGCCGGAACCGGACGGGGCACCTCGGCGCCGGTGCCCTCGCCGGTACGGAAGTACGGCGATCTGCGCACCCACTTCGCCCAGGCCGCGGTGTGGCGGGCGCCGTACGCCCGGCTGTCCCCCGACACCCACCCGGACACCGCGGCCACCGCGCGGCACGTGGTGGCGGACATGCGGCGCAGCGCCTACCCGCCCGTCCCGCACCGCCGGGTCGGCCCTGCCCTGCGCCGACATCCGGTGCGCCGACGGGGTGCGCTGGTCGGTTCCTGCGCCTGGTCGGCCTCGGCGCCTGCGGGCATCTGGTCTGCCGACGGGCACTTCGCGTGCCAGGGGGACGTGCCCGCCTTGGCCGGCTTGCGTGTCCCGCGGATCGGTTGGTCGGCCGGCGTTGCTCGGTCGGGCTCCGGGGTCTGTGGGTGTTGCGTCTGCCGGTGGGTGCGTCGCCTTCCGGGGGTGGGCGCACGTGGCGTCGGTCGGTTCTCGCCCCCCAGGGGGGCGGTTGGTCGGCCCGCGCCGCTCGGTCGGCTCCGGGGTCTGGGGGCGATCCGCTCGTACCGGTGCCCCGCAGGGCCCCGATACGAGCGGGATCCGCCGACCGAACCCGTGCCCGGTCGGCACCGTGACCTGGCCGGTCCGGGCGTCGGCGGGATCGCGGAGTCCGGGCGGGCAGGGCCGGCAGGGCAGGGCCCTGCCCCGGGTCCGTGACAGCCGGGCGCCGCGTCGGGCAGGGGGCCGCCGACCTGCCCCCGCGCCCGCTCGGGCCTGGTGTCGGTGGGCGCTCGGCGCTCCGGTGGGCACCCCGTGTCCCGGCGGGGCGGCCGGGAACGGCGTCCCGGGTTCAGTTCCGTCCGCCCTTGTCCTGGACCGGCCACACCCCGGTGGAGCGCTCGATCGCCTTGGCGCCGCCGCGGTCCACGGCGCTGCGGACCGCCGCGAAGATGGCGCCCTGTACCGCCGCGGCCAGCAGGATCTCGCCCCAGCCACGGTCCGGGTCCAGCGCGTCGGGCGCGTCGTCCTCGTGCCGGATCAGTTTCCACGTCTTGCGGAAGGCGATCCCGGCCAGTGTGCCGCCCGCCCAGCCCAGCACGAAACCGATCGGCTGGTAGGCCAGGGGGAGCTTCCTCTTCGTCGTCTTCTTGCCCACGGGGGTCTCCTTGCCAGAGGTGGATCGTCGGCTGCGGTGGTGGTTCACGTTCCCGGTCGCGGGACCTGCTCGTCGGCGCGGACCGGACCGGGAGGCGTGCCGGCGCCGAACGGACGGCCGCCCAGCCGCTCCCGCCCGTGCGGGGTCAGCCAGCCGGACAGGTCCGGGCCCACCGGTACGATCCGGGTCGGGTTGATGCCGGTGTGCACCCGGTAGTAGTGCCGCTTGATGTGGTCGAAGTCGACGGTGTCGCCGAAGCCTGGCGTCTGGAACAGATCGCGGGCGTAGGCCCACAGCACCGGGTTCTCCGTCAGCTTCCAGCGATTGCACTTGAAGTGGCCGTGGTAGACGGCATCGAACCGCACCAGTGTGGTGAACAGCCGGATGTCCGCCTCCGTGATCGAGCCGCCGACCAGATAGCGCTGCCGCTCCAGCCGTGGCACCAGAAGCTCCAGCCGCCGGAACACCCCCGCGCACGCGGCCTCGTACTCCTCCTGGCCGACGGCGAAGCCCGCCCGGTACACGCCGTTGTTGACGTCCTCGTAGACACCGGTCATCACCTCGTCGATCTCGTCGCGCAGCGCCCGCGGATACAGCTCGGGCGCGCCCGGACGGTGCAGGCCCGCCCACTCGGTCGCCAGATCCAGGGTGATCTGCTGGTAGTCGTTGGTGACCAGCCGCCCGCTGGGCACGTCCACGATCGCAGGTACGCTCACCCCGCCGGGGTATCCGGTCTCCCGCGCGTCGTAGGCCTCGCGCAGCAGCCGGATGCCGAGCACCGGGTCCCGGCCGCCCGGGTCGAGGGTGAAGCGCCAGCTGCGGTCGTCCTGGATCGGGTCGGCGACCGCGAGGGACAGCGCGGCCTCCAGCCCGAGCAGCCGCCGGGAGACCAGCGCCCGGCTCGCCCACGGGCAGGCGCGGCTCACCACCAGCCGGTAGCGGCCGGCCGCCACCGGCCAGCCGTCCCGGCCGTCGGCGGTGATCCGGTCCGTGAAGTGGCTCTTCGAACGCCGGAAGCTCCTCCTGCCGTACGCGGCGTTGCCGCCTTCCGCGTCCTCGCCGCCGCTCATCGCGCCTCCTGTCCGCCGTACGTCCGCTCTCCGTTCCCCGTCCGTCAGCCCGGGCGTCCTCCCCGTCTGGACGCGTTCCCCGTTTTCCGCCGTCGGCACTGGTGAGCCACCGGGCGCCACCCGCAAGGCGGGTGTGAGCGCGGCCGGGGCGGGCAGTCGGCGATGGATGAGCAGCACACACCCGGACGCCCGGACCGACCCCACGACGACGCGACGGCCCCAGGGCCGCAGCGCGGACCGCCGGACCCGGGTCACCGTGCTGGTGGCGCTGTCGGCCAATCTGGTGATCGCGGCCGCCAAAGCGGCCGGCGGCGTGCTCGCCGCCTCCCCGGCCCTGCTGTCCGAGGCCGCACACTCCGTGGCCGACAGCATGAACGAGATCTTCCTGCTGGCGGCGCTGCGCCGCAGCCGCCGCCCCGCGGACCGGCGCCACCCCTTCGGCTACGGCAAGGAGCGGTTCTTCTGGTCGCTGCTGGCCGCCGTAGGCATCTTCGTGATGGGCGGATGCTTCTCCTTCTTCCAGGGCGTGAACGCCCTGCGCGGGGGCGCGCGGGAGGACCTCGGCGGCTATGTGGCCGGCCTGATCGTGCTCGGCGTCGCCCTGCTCGCCGAGGGACTGTCGCTGCTGCGCGCCCTGCACCAGGGGCGCCGCCAGGGCGGGAGGGACGGCGGCGGCCTGCGCGACCCGGCACTGCGCACCGTCGTCGCCGAGGACGGCACGGCGGTGCTCGGCGTCCTGCTGGCCATGGCGGGCATGCTGCTGCACATGCTCACCGGCCGGGTCGCGTACGAGGCAGCCGCCTCGCTCGCGATCGGCGCGCTGCTCGTGTACGTGGCCTACCGGCTCGGCCGCGAGGCCCGTGACCAGCTGATCGGCGAGGCGGCCGACCCCGAGGCCGACGCCCGGATCCGTGCCCTGCTCCGGGCCCAGCCGGAGATCGACAGCGTCGAGGCGCTGTTCACCATGAAGACCGGCCTGGACTCCGTCCTGGTGGCCGCCCGCGTCGACCTGATGCCCGGCCTGGACAGCGAACGCGTGGAGGAGGCCGCCGTACGCATCAAGCGGTCCCTCGCACGGGCGGTTCCGGAAGCGCGGCAGATCTTCCTCGACGTGACCGACCGGCCCGCGCACGAGGGAGCGGACGGCCCCGCCGCGACGGGGGAACACGGCGGGGCCTGACCCACACGTGCCCACAGGCGCGCGGTTCATGCACCCCCCGGACGCTGCGACACGACCGAGCAGGTGCTGGAACTCCCCACGGCCCGGTAGGAGGCTCGGGGCATGCACATCGACATCGACCACGACCTCTGCGTCGGCGCGGGCCAGTGCGCCCTGACCGCCCCGGACGTGTTCACCCAGGACGACGACGGATTCAGCGCCCTGCTGCCCGGACGGGAGGACAGCGGTGGCAGCCCCCTCGTCCAGGAGGCGGCCCGGGCCTGCCCGGTCCAGGCCATCACCGTGTCCGGGACGGCCACCTGACACGCTCCCCGGTCCGCGCCGGACCGCCACGGGACCGCACCTGACCTGATCCGCACTGGACCTGAAGCGCACTCCAGCGCTTACGCTCCCCCTGCCAGTGATCCAGAAGGCAGGAGCAGCAACGATGCAGTACGTGAAGCTCGGTTCGACCGGCCTGGACGTGTCGCGGATCTCCCTGGGATGCATGACCTACGGCCTGCCCGACCGGGGCGTGCACGAGTGGACCCTCGACGAGGAGGCCTCGCGCCCGCTGATCCGGCAGGCGCTGGAGGCGGGCATCACCTTCTTCGACACGGCCAACGTCTACTCCGACGGCACCAGCGAGGAGATCGTCGGCCGGGTGCTCGCCGACCACGCCCGCCGGGACGAGATCGTGCTCGCCACGAAGGTGCACGGCCGGATGCGGCCCGGGCCCAACGGCGGCGGACTGTCCCGCAAGGCGATCATGTCGGAGATCGACCACAGCCTGCGCCGGCTCGGCACCGACTACGTCGACCTGTACCAGATCCACCGCTGGGACCCGCACACCCCCGTCGAGGAGACGATGGAGGCCCTGCACGATCTGGTCAAGGCCGGCAAGGTCCGCTACATCGGGGCGAGTTCGATGTACGCCTGGCAGTTCGCCAAGGCCCAGTACACCGCCGAGCGGCACGGCTGGACCCGGTTCGTGTCCATGCAGAACCACTACAACCTCCTCTACCGTGAGGAGGAGCGCGAGATGCTGCCGCTCTGCGCCGACCAGGGCGTCGGCGTGCTGCCGTGGAGCCCGCTCGCCCGCGGCCGGCTCACCCGGGACTGGGGGACCGCCACCGAGCGCAGCGCCACCGACGGTTTCGGCAGCACCCTCTACCAGGAGGGCGACCGCGCCGTCGTGGAGGCCGTCACCCGTATCGCCGGCGAGCGCGGGGTGCCCCGCGCCCGGGTCGCCCTGGCCTGGCTGCTGCACCAGGACACGGTGACCGCGCCGATCGTCGGCGCCGCCCGGCCGCAGCACCTCGACGACGCGGTGGCCGCCGTCGAACTGGAGCTGAGCGACAAGGAGGTCGAGGAACTGGAGCGGCCCTACGAGCCGCACCCGGTCGCCGGTCACTGAGCCCGGACCGGGCCCGGCGGGGGCTCAGGGACCGGTTCCGGGCGCCAGGGCGGTGACGGAGACCGTGGACTCGTTGCCGCCCACGGGCACCTCACCGGCCGTCCAGTGCACCTCGAGGGAGTTCCGTTCGTCCGGTGGGGTGACGAGCAGCGCGTCCGGTGTGGCGGCGCGGGCCCCGCTGATCTCCGGACTGGCGAACGACAGCCCGGACCAGGCGCTGGCACCCGGCGTCAGCGTGACCGTCTCCGGCGCCGAGGGAGCGCGCCGCGGATCCGGGCCGAGCTGCCGCCCGGAGGCGTCGACGAAGGCGGTGCCCGGATAGCCGTACAGGGTGCAGGTGCGGTCGGAGACGTTGGTCAGCACCACCGGGAAGTTCCGCTGCCCGGCCCCCGGGTCCACCCGGCCCACCCGGGCGCGCAGTTCGGAGCTGTGGCAGCGGCCGTCGGTGCGGGCGGACGAGGACGCCGACGCGGCGGTGTCACCGGCCGTGGGACTCTCGGCGGCGGCCTGCGGGGGACTCGGGGTCGGCGAACCCGTGCCGCGGCCGGTCGGAGCCGGGCCGTCCGTCGCCGTCGCGCGGTCGGCCGCGGTGGGCCGCGGAGCGTTCGTCGCGGCGCCGTCGCCGCAGGCGGTGAGTCCGCCGAGCAGCGCGACCGCGCCGGCCACCAGGGCGGGCCCGCGCATTCCGCGGGACCGCACCGGCCGGGACCGGACGGGTGGGGACGTCTTCGCCATGGCTCCTCCACTCCCGACGGGGTCGTCGCGCACGGCCGGACACCTCGCTCGCACCGTACGCCCCGGGCGGTCGGGTGTCCCGCCGTGCGGGTGGGGAAACCGGGGTCACTCCTCGTCGAGCAGGGTCAGCTCGGCCCAGATGGTCTTGCCGTCGGCCGTGTGCCGGCTGCCCCAGCGCTGGGTGAGCTGGGCCACCAGCAGCAGCCCGCGCCCGCCCTCGTCCCAGGTCTTGGCCCGGCGCAGATGCGGGGCGGTGTGGCTGGTGTCGGAGACCTCGCAGATCAGCGTGGCCGCGTCGTGGATCAGCCGCAGCCGGATCGGCGCCGTGCCGTACCGGATGGCGTTGGTGACCAGTTCGCTCACCACCAGCTCGGCGGTGAAGGAGGCCTCCACCAGGGCCCAGTCGGCCAGCTGGTCGACGACCTGCTTGCGGACCGGGGCGACCAGCGCGGGGTCGGCGGGGATGTCCCAGGTCGCGACCTGGTCGGCGGGCAGGCCCCGGGAGGCGGCCAGCAGCAGCGCCACGTCGTCGGCGGTGCCGCCCGGCGGCAGCAGTGCGTGCAGTACCCGGTCGCAGGTCTCGTCCAGCGAACCGGACGGGGCGGCCAGCGCCCGGCAGAGCAGCGCGCGGCCGGTCTCGGCGTCCCGGCCCGGGATCTCGACCAGCCCGTCGGTGTAGAACGCCAGCACACTGCCCTCGGGCAGCGCCAGTTCGGCGGACTCGAAGGGCAGCCCGTCCACGCCCAGCGGCGGCCCGGAGGGCAGGTCGACCGGACGGGGCGGCCCGCCCGGCTCCACCAGTACGGGCGCCGGATGCCCGGCCCGGGCCAGGGTGCAGCGCCGGGAGATGGGGTCGTACACCGCGTACACGCAGGTGGCGCCGGTCTCGCCGGTGGTGTCGCCGCCGGACTCCTCCGACAGCCGGACGACCAGATCGTCCAGATGGGTGAGGAGTTCGTCGGGGGCCAGGTCCAGGTCGGCGAGGGTGCGGACGGCGGTGCGCAGCCGGCCCATGGTGGCCGACGCCGGGATGCCCTCTCCGACGACGTCGCCGACGACCATGGCGACCCGCATCCCGGACAGCGGGATCACGTCGAACCAGTCCCCGCCGACCCCGGAGTCGGCCGCCGGGAGATAGCGGCAGGCGGTGGTGACCGCGGCGTTGGGCGGCAGGGTCCGCGGCAGCAGACTGCGCTGCAGGGCCAGCGTCGTCTCCCGCTCGCGCGAGTAGCGGCGGGCGTTGTCGATGCAGACGGCGGCGCGTGCCGTGACCTCCTCGGCCAGCAGCACGTCGTCGTCGGTGAACGGCTCCGGCCGCCGGAACCGGGTGAAGACCGCGACGCCGAGAGTGGTGCCGCGGGCCTGCAGCGGGACGGACATCGTGGAGTGGACGGCGTCGTCCACGGCCGGGCGGTGGCGCACCTCGTCCGAGGTCCGCCACTGCTCGGCGGCATCGGCGGGCACCGCGGCCACCACCGCGCCGCCCGTCGTCAGCGACTCGGCCTGCGGGGACCCGGCCGGGTAGAGGTCCACCTGCCCCGGCACCGCGACCGCTTCCGGGCAGCCCGGGGTGACCGACGCGTGTGCCGCCCGCCGCAGGCTCACCGGCGCGGTCGGCGGCCCCGCCGGCTCGGCGCCGTACTCGCGGGTGTCCAGCAGGTCGACGCTGACGAAGTCGGCGAGCGCGGGCACGCACACGTCGGCCAGCTCCTCGGCGGTACGGGTGACGTCGAGGGTGCTCCCGATCCGCACGCTGGCCTCGCTGACCAGTTGCAGCCGCTCGCGGGCCAGATGCTGTTCGGTGAAGTCGTGTGCCGTCACGCACACGCCGCGCACCTGCCCGCCGGCGTCGGTGAGCGGGGCGAGCCGGGCCAGCCAGGCGTGCGCGCCGCGGCTCTCGCCGGCCGCCTTCATGTAGGTGTGCATGTCATGGCCGTGACCGGTGTCGAGCACGCGCCTCAGATGGTCCTCGAGCTCGGTGTGCTGCGGCCGGCTGCCGATGTCGGTGGGGCGCAGCCCGCGCAGCCGGTCGGCGGGCATCTCCAGCAGCCGGGCCATGGCGTCGTTGACCCCGTGCAGCCGCAGCTCCCGGTCGAAGATCATCGTGGCGCAGGGGGACTGCGTCAGGGCCGCCCGGACCAGCGGGTCGTCCGCCGTCCCGGGGCCGTCGTGGTCCGCGGACCCGACCACCAGCCAGGTGCCCGGCCCGTCGTCCGGCCCGGGCCTGCGGTGGGCCAGCACCCACACGGATACGGTGCGGCCGTCGCGGTGGCGCAGCGCGAGGGTGCCGCTCCAGCGGTCGGCGCGCGGGACGGGCGGGGCGGCGCGGTCGCCGTCGGCGAGCAGTTCGGCGGCGGGCCGGCCCACGACGTCCGCCGAGGTGTGGCCGAGCAGCCGGCGCGCTCCCTCGTTCCACGCCAGCAGCGTGCCGGTGGCGTCGATGACGACCCGCGCCGTGGCGGCATCGTCGAATCGGTTGACCGGGCTCATCGTCGCCACTCCATCGCGCACACTCACCGTGAACAGGTGTGTCACTTGGGTCCCAGCCTAGTGCGTTCCGCCGCGGGTGCGGAGCCGAACCCCGCCGCCCGGGGAGCAGTTGCGCGGGACCGGAAGCTGTGCGCCACAGCCCCGCCGCGCTCTGCCGACCCTGGGTGCACGCGCTCGGTGGTACCGCTCGAACACAGGTCTGACCTGCTGCTATTTACGGGTCAGTACCCGCGCTGTACCGTGGGGCCATGCCAGCTCTGAACGTGGAGTTCAGCGACCGTGAGCTCGAGGACCTGCGGCAGATCGCCAAGGAGCGGGGTACGTCGATGAAGGCCCTCGTACGGGAGGCCGCCGCCGCCGACATCGCCCGGCACCGGGCGCTGCAGGAGGGCGCGGAGGAGTTCCGCCGGTTCTTCCGGAACCACGCGGCCGAGTTCGCCGCCGCCTTTCCCGACGACGAACCACCCGCCGGCGGCGAGGGGCGGGTCGCCTGACCCATGGCACCGGTCATCCACATCGATGTGCCCTGGCTGCTCCAGCGCCACGAGGAGGTGCTGCCGGACCAGCCGACGGTCAACGATTTCTCCGCCCTGGTCGCCGCCGTCGCCCGGCACCGCGTCGACCCGCCCCGCCTCGGTGTGGACTCCGACCCCGCCTGGCGGGCCGCCGCGCTGCTGCACACCCTCGCGATGCTCAAGCCGCTGCCGTCGGCCAACGCCCGCTTCGCCTGCGCCACGGCGGTGGCGTACATGTTCGTCAGCGGGGCCGGCATCGATCCCCCCTACGGGGCGCTCGTCGACCTCGCCCGCGATCTGATGTCCGGCAAGGCCGACGTCTACGGCGCGGCCGACCGGCTGCGCTCCTGGCAGATCTGACCCCGCCCCGGGCGGGGGAGCGCGGCCGGCGGTCCCGTGGCCTGTCGTGCCGGCCGGGCCGCCGGCGCCGGAGATCCGCCGTCCCGCGCGCGGCCCTTTTCCGGGGAGTGCCGGCATTTGCCGAATCTGACTTTCTTTCAAAGGTCTGCTCCGGTGGCGCAAGTTGCCCGAGCGCCTTGTTGACCATGAGGGTTTGTGCGAGAGTGAGGCACCCGCGCGGGGGGTAATGACCGGGTGTCGCACGCGCCTTGAAGAACTCGGGTCCGAATCATCGGTGAGATGTTCGAACTCCCCATGCGGCACCCAAAAGGTATGCACCAATTCGAGCTCCTTTTCGGGTGACACAGACTCGTGTGCACCGTGCGCGTGGGAAGGAACCGTCTCAGTGCCCACCCCCCACCCCCCTCGCCCCCTTCTCCGCCCCTCCGGCGGTGATCCCGGGGAGTCCGACGAGTCCCTCGCCGCCGGACTGCGGGACCGTCCGGAGTACGAAGCCGCCGACGCCGTGGCACAGCTGACCGCCCGGCACTGGCAGCCCGTCCATGACTACGCGTCCGTCTGTCTCGCCTCGTCGGGCAGCGTCGCCGCCATGGTCACCGCCGCCGCGTTCCACCGTGTCCTGGACCGGCTCGCCCAGGGCGAGTCGGCCACCGCGCTGCGCCCCCGGCTGCTGGTGGCCGTGCGGGACGCGGTCCGTCAGTGGTCGGCCGACGACCGGCTCTCCGGGACTCTGCCGGAACTGCTCAAACCCGCGGGCGGACGCGGTATGCGGACCGCCAAGTCGCTGATCGCGGAAAACCGCACCCTGGCCGCGCGGGCATTCGCCGCCCTTCCCGCCCCGTCCCGCTGTTTGCTGTGGCACGCCGAGGTCGAGGCCGAACCGATATCCGTGCCGGCCGGTCTGCTGGGCATGGACGCCGACACTGCGTCGGCCACCCTCGCGCAGGCTCGCGAGAAATTCCGTGACGGTTGTGTACATGCCCATCAGCAGCTGGCTCCGGGCCAGGACTGCCGGTTCTACAACCGCCTTCTCGACGTCCCCATTCGCCGGGGCGGCAAACTGCTGCCGGATGTCAAGGAACATCTCGCGCAGTGCCGGCACTGCCGGCACGCCGCGGAACAACTCAGCAACATCGAGAGCGGGTTGGGGCTGCTGCTCGCCGAAGCGGTGCTCGGCTGGGGGGCCCGCCGCTACTTCGACTCCCGGCCCGGGCGCGCGGCCCACGGCTCCCGCGGCCAGGGTGCCGCCCGGCACCGCGGCGGGCGCACCGGACCGCTGGCCCGGATCCCCGTCCCCGCCCTGCGGGGCGTGCGCTCCGTACGCTCGGTCCTCAGAGGGGTCGGTGCCGCCTCGGCCGGGGTGCTGGTCACGATGCTCGTGGTGAACGTGTGGTCCTACGACGGGGGCGGCGCCGACCCGGCCGCCTCCACCGGCGCCGCCGACCGCCGCGGCACTGCCACCCCGCCCGAACCCGGACCGGCCACCGCGCCCGGCCGGACCCGGCTGCGCAACGTCGGCGCCGGACTGTGCCTCGACGTACCCGGCGAGCCCCGGGCCGGGGCGGGCGCACGGCTCGCGGGATGCTCCGCGGCCTGGACCCAGCAGTGGACGTACGAGGACGACGGACGGCTGCGGAGCGTGGCGGACCCCGGGCTGTGCCTGGACTCGCGCGCGGACGCCGGCATCGTCGTCCTCGGCACCTGCGCCGACGAGGGCACCGCGCGCGCCGACGACGTCCGCTTCGACCTGACCGTGCGCGGCGAGCTGCTGCCCCGCTGGCAGAAGCAGCTCGCCCTCGCCGCCACCACCCCCGACACGAGCGCTGACATCGTAGTCAAGGTGCGCGACGGCTCGGAGTCCCAGCTCTGGCGGCCCGAGACGGTGACCGAGGGCTCCTCCCTGTCCCTGCCGGCCGCCGGGGCCCCGGCGGCCGCCGGCGGCGCCGGGTCCGGGCGGCCGGCCTGAGCAGGTCGGGCGAGGTCCGCTGCGGTTCGGCAGTGCCCCGAAGGGGCACGGGGAACTGCGCGACCGGCCACGACGGCGCCGCGGACGAGCGACGGCACAGCGCGGCACTCCCAGCGGAGCGCTCAGGCGTTCACCACGTCCCGGGGCGGCTCGCCCGACAGGAACGCGGTCACGTTCTCCACCGCGGCCAGGGCGATCCGGACCACCGTCTCCCGGGTCACCCCGGCGACATGCGGGGAGAGGACCACGTTGGGCGCCCTCAGCAGGCGCAGCGCCGGGGTGGGCGGTTCGGGGTCGAAGACGTCGATACCCGCCCCGGCCAGGGTGCCCCGCTCCAGTGCGTCCGCGAGGGCGTCCTGGTCGATCAGCGCGCCCCGCGCGGTGTTGATCACATACGCCGTCGGCCTGAGCAGCGCCAGCCGCCGGGCGTCGAGCAGCCGGTGGGTCTCGTCGGTCAGCGGCGTGTGCAGGGTGACGTAGTCGGCGGTGCGCAGCAGTTCGTCCAGCGGAAGGTGCCGGGCGCCGCCGAGCCGCTCCTCGGTCTCGGGGGAGACCCGGCGCCGCCCGGCGTAGACGACGGTCATGTCGAAAGCGGCGGCGCGGCGCGCGACCTGCTGCCCGATCTGCCCCAGGCCCACGATGCCGAGCGTCTTGCCGGACAGCTCGGTCAGCGAGCCCTGCAGCCGGGGCAGCGCCCAGTCGGCCTCGGCGAGCGCCAGATGGGCCGGCACCAGCTGCTTGGCCAGCGCCAGCATCAGGGCGAAGGTCTGCTCGGCCACGTTCTGCGCCTCGGCGCCGCTGGATCCGATCGTGCACACCGGGATCCCGCGTGCCCGCGCCGCGCCGACGTCGACGTAGTCGAAGCCGTGGCTGGCGCACTGGACCAGTTCCAGCTGCCGCGCGGCGGCGAGCTGACCCGCCGTCACCGGGGCGAGGGCGGTGACGAGGACCTGGGCCTCGCGCAGCGCCCGGGGGTCCTCGTCGGCCGTTTCCACGACGGTGACCTGCGCGTCGCCCGGGAACAGCGAGGCGAGCCCGGCCCCTGCCGAACGGCCCCCGACATGCGGGGAGACGACGGCGAGCACCTGCTTGCGGCGGTCGTCCCCGGCCGCGCCCCCGCCGACGGCGACGCCCTTGTCCGTCTGCTCGTTCATGCCGGCTCCGCCACCAGGTCGGCGGGGCCCACCGTGGCGGGGGTGGCGTGGCCGGACAGGGCGAGGGTGAGGTCGAGTTCGGCCAGCAGACACCGGATCACGTGCTCGACGCCCGCCTGCCCGTCCAGGCCCAGGCCGTACACGTACGGCCGGCCCACCAGGACCGCCCGTGCCCCGAGCGCGAGCGCCTTGACCACGTCGTCTCCGGTGCGCACCCCGCTGTCGAACAGGACGGTGAGCCGGTCTCCGACCGCCTCCGCCACCCCGGGCAGCGCATCGGCCGCCGCGACCGAACCGGCCACCTGCCGGCCGCCGTGGTTCGACACCACCACGCCGTCCATCCCGGCGTCGGCGGCCAGCCGGGCGTCGTCCGGGTGCAGGACGCCCTTCAGCACGATCGGACCGTCCCAGTGCTCGCGCAGGAACGCCAGGTCGGGCCAGGTCTTGCCGGGGTCGGCGAACATGCCGACGAAATGCATCACCGCCGCGTCCGGGTCCTCGTGCACCGGCTTGGCCAGGCCCGCCCGGAACGCCGGGTCGGAGAAGTAGTTGGCGGTGCCCACCCCGCGCAGGAACGGCAGATAGGCCTGGTCCAGGTCGCGCGGGCGCCAGGACAGCAACGGGGTGTCCAGCGTGACGACCAGCGCCGTGTACCCGGCGGCCCCGGCCCGCTGCAGGAAGCTGCGGGCCACCTCGACGTCCTTCGGCCAGTAGAGCTGGAACCAGCGCTCGCCGTCGCCCATCGCCTCCGCCACCTCCTCCATCGGTGTGCTGGAGGCCGAGGACAGGATGTACGGCACACCCTGCACGGCGGCGGCCCGGGCGGCGGCCGGCTCGGCGTCCGGATGCATGATCGACAGCACCCCGACCGGTGCCAGCGCCAGCGGGGCGGGCAGGGCGCGGCCCAGCACCTCGACGGACAGGTCCCGCTCGTGCACGTCGCGCAGCATCCGCGGGACGATCCGGCGCCGCCGCAGCGCCTCCCGGTTGGCGCGGGCGGTGCTGCCGTCGCCGGCGCTGCCCGCCACGTATCCCACGGGGCCCGGGCCGAGCCGCCGCTCGGTGAGCTCCTCCAGGCGGGTCAGATCGGTGGGCAGCCGGGGCACGGCACCCGTCGTCCCGTTCAGATAGATCTCGTACTGGAAGTCCGCCCAGTGCTTCGCCATCCGCACGTCCCGCCTCTCGTCGTCGAGTTCGCGTCGTCCCGACGATACTCGCGAGTAGGCGCGCGGAATGTTTCAGGCCGATTGCGGAACGCGGGAAACACGCCATCCAGCCACCGCGCTCGATCAGAAGCCGCTTGGTAACCGCGTAGAAACGTTCGCAGTCCGTAACTTCACGCCACTGATTCAATACGCAATGTTACTCAAACCCGAGGGGTCGACGTGTGTTTCGGCGCCGGACTAGGCAGACTCGCGCTCGCCGTCCCCGGCACCGACCGGTCCGGGCCGGCACACCCCCGTCGAATCGAGCGGAAGGAAGCACACAATGCGGAACACCGCGCGCTGGGCGACCACCCTGGGCCTCGCGATCACCACCGCCCTCGGGCCCCTCGCCGGCGCCGCAGGCGCCGCCCCGGCCGGACCGGCCGCCCAGGCCGCCCCGGACAGCGCCCCCGCATCGCTCTACGCGCCCTCGGCCCTGGTGCTCACCGTGGCACACGGCGAGAACGCGGCGTCGGCCACGCCGATGCGCGCCGCCACCCTCAGCTGCGCCCCGACCCCCTCGGGCACGCATCCCGACCCGGCTCTCGCCTGCGCCGAACTGCGCGGTGCCGGAGGCGACCTGCACGCCCTGACGGCCACGGACGGCGTGATGTGCACCAAGGAGTACGACCCGGTCGTCGTGACCGTCGAGGGCGTCTGGGAGGGCCGCCGCATCGCCGACGAACGCACCTTCGCCAACCCCTGCGTGAAGAACGCCCACAGCGCGAGCGTCTTCGCGTTCTGAGGACCGGGACCGTATACCTTCCCGCGGCGTGACCGGCGGCTCGTGACTGGGGAGTGCGAGCGCCGCCGCGGAGTCTGCGGTCCCGCAACGGGGGCGGCGGGCGGAGTGGGGCCGCCCGCCGTTCCCCGGATCTTCCCCCCTCGGTGCCGGCGTCCCGCCGGCACCGCTCCGGTGCGGCGGCGGCCGGCGGGTCTCACGCCAACTGCCGCCGCACCAGCTCGTGCAGCCGGCCCCCGGTGTCCGCCAGCAGCTGGGCGGGCGGACCCTGCTGCGCGACCCTGCCGTCCTCCATCACGACCACCCGGTCCGCGTCCAGGACCGTCGACAGACGGTGCGCGATCACCACACGGGTGGCGTTGAGGGCCTTGGTCGACTCGATCACCGTGCGCTGCGTCTCGTTGTCCAGGGCGCTGGTCGCCTCGTCGAAGAACAGGATCCGCGGCCGCCGGACCAGCGCCTGAGCGATCATCAGCCGCTGCCGCTGACCGCCGGAGACCGCTCCGCTGCCCGAGACGACGGTGTGCAGCCCCATCGGCATCCGCTCGATGTCCTCGGCCAGCCCCGCCATGGCGGCGGCGGCCATCGCCTCCTCCGGCGTATACGGCTCGGTGCCGCAGATGACGTCCAGGATCGACCCCGTGAACGGCTGCGCGTGCTGCAGCACCACCCCGCACTGGCGGCGCACCGCCGACCGGTCGAGGGCGGCCAGATCCTGACCGTCGTACAGGACACTGCCGGACAGCGGCCGGTCGAAGCCGATCAGCAGCCGAAGCAGCGTCGACTTGCCGCAGCCGCTGGGACCGACGACCGCCACGAACTCACCCGGCCGTACCTCGAGCGACACGTCGTCCAGCACCAGCGGACCGTCGTCGGAGTACCGGAACGACAGCCGCCGCGCCTCGATCGCCCCGGACAGCGGCCCCGGCCGGGTGCTCGCCGTGCGCACCTCCGGCGTCGCCTCCAGCACCGGCCTGATCTGTTCGAACAGCGGCAGCGCGGCCACCGCCGAGACGAACGCGCCGGTCAGCTGGGTCACCGAGGTGAGCAGCATGGTCACCGAGGTGTTGAAGGTCAGGAACGCCGCCGCCGACATCGATCCGCGCGCCGGACCCGCCAGCAGCATGAACATCAGCAGCGTGCACAGCGGCAGATACACCGCGCCGAGCACCGCGTTGAGGTTCTTGACGCGGCCGGCCCCCTGCTGCAGCTCCCGGCTGCGCGCGAACTGCGCCGCCCAGGCCGCGTACGCGTAGTTCTCCGCCGCCGCCACCCGCAGCTTGGGCAGGCCGCGCAGCGTCTGGAAGGCCTGGTTGTTCAGCTTGTTGGTGAGCACCACCAGCCGCCGCTGCCAGCGCACCTGCCACAGCCCCAGCCCGAGGAACACCCCGGCGACCACGACCAGCATGCCGATCGCCGCGAGGGCCATCGGCACGCTGAACCACAGCAGCAGCCCGAGGTTCATCGCACCGACCGTCACCGACTGCGCCACCGTCGGCCCGACCCCGGCGAGCAGTCTGCGGATCTGGCTGACGCCCATGGCCGCGCTCGCCAGCTCACCGGTGGACCGGTCGGCGAAGAACGACGTCGGCAGCCGCAGCAGACGGTCCCACACCGCCGGTTGCAGCGTGGCCTCGATCCGGCCCTCCAGCCGCAGGATGGTGAGGTTCTGCAGCAGCATGAAGGCCGCCGCCACCACGCTGCTGAGCATCACCGCCAGACAGACCTGCACGATCAGCCCGGTCCGCGCCGCCGGCACGAACTCGCCGAGCACCTGGCCGGTGGCGAGCGGGACCAGTGCCCCGACGGCCACCGTCACCAGCCCGCCGGCCAGCAGCGCACCCAGATCGCCGCGGGTGCCGCGCAGACTGAACCGCAGCAGCCGCAGCGGACCGAGCCGGCGCTCCGGCAGCGGCCGGTAGAACACCACCGCACGAGGCTCGAACTCCCCGGCGTTCGCCTTCTCCACCGGCGTCTCCCGGCCGGTCGCCGGATGCACCGCCACATAGCCGCCGCGCCGCCACAGCAGCGCCACCGGCGCCCCCGACAGCGCGCGGTGCCCGACCAGCGGCCCGACGTTCTCCCGCCACCAGCGCCCGTCCAGCCGCACCGCCCGGGTGCGCACCCGCGAGGCGAGCGCCACCTGTTCCACCGGGTCGAGCCGGTCGGCCCCGGTGCCGCCCTGGGTGGGCTCGGCCAGCGTGATCCCGGCCGCCTTCGCGACCACCTTGCAGACCGCGTAGGTGGCGTCCGCGTCGGCGCCCGTGGCCCGCTGCCGGGACCGCTTGCCGATCGACGCCAGCAGCGTCCGGTCGGCCTGGACGCGCACCGCCTCCCCGGCCCGGATACCGGCCGCCGTACGGGACTCGTGGGTGCGCTCCAGCTGCTCGATCCAGCGGTCCAGCGTGGTCAGCAGCCGGTACTGCTGGTCGACCATGCCCTGCCACAGCGCCGGGTCCATCAGCAGATCTGCGGCGGCCTCGGCGCCGTACAGCGAGCCGTACTGCACGCTGCCCGGCGGCACCTGCATCCAGAACACGTCGTCGTCGGCGGGCGCGGCCGCCCCCTCGGTCGCCATCGGCGCCTGGAACAGGATCGACAGGCTGCGGCCGGCGCCGAGCGCGAGCGCGTACTCCAGCGGACTCGTCGTCGGCGAGACGTACTGCGGGTTGCCGTACGCGTCGTACGACCACGTCTCGGTGGGCGCCGGCTGGTACAGCTCGCGCAGCCCGATGCGGTGCACCACGCAGTCCCGCAGCGGCCGGGCGACCAGTGTGTGCTGCGGACCGGCGACCGGACCGAGCAGCAGCGAGCCCGCCTCCAGCCGGCCCAGGTGGTGCCAGTGGCCCTGCTGGGCGGCGTCCACCGCGAACAGGTCCACCGCGCCCGCCGCCACCAGCCACAGCACCTGCGGACCCGCCAGGTCCAGCCGGTTCAGCCCGGCGCAGTCGACCGGGGTGCCCAGCGCGCCGAACGCGCCCAGGACGAGGTCGTCCCCCTCGTGCACAGCCGTCATCTCACCGCTCCCTGACCAGCGCCGCATACGCGCCGCCGCGCGCCACCAGCTCCGCGTGCCGGCCGCGCTCCACGACCGTGCCGTGCTGCAGCACCACGATCTCGTCGCTGTCCCGGACGGTGCTCAGCCGGTGCGCGATCACCACACAGGCACAGCCCCGCCGGCGCAGGTTGTCCATGACCACCAGCTCGGTCCGGGCGTCCAGGGCGCTGGTCACCTCGTCCAGCACCAGGATGCTGGGCCGGCGCACCAGCGCCCGCGCGATCTCCAGCCGCTGGCGCTGTCCGCCGGAGAAGTTCCGGCCGTCCTGCTCGACCCGGCTGTGGATGCCCCCGGGGCGGCGCATGACGACGTCGTGCAGCGCGGCGTCCCGCAGCGCCTCGAGAACCGCCTCGTCCGGGACGGACGGGTCCCACAGCGCCACGTTGTCCCGGACGGTGCCCTCGAACAGGAACAGCTCCTGGTCGACGAAGGAGACGGAGGCCGCCAGCGCCCCGCGCGGAATGTCCTGCAGACGCTGCCCGTCGATGCGGATCACCCCGTCCCACGGCGTGTACAGGCCCGAGATCAGCCGGGAGACCGTGGACTTGCCGCTGCCGGAGCCGCCGACCAGCGCCACCTGCTGCCCGGGGCCCACGGTCAGGTCGAAGCCGGTGAGCAGCGGCTTGTCGAGCGGGTTGTAGCCGAAGGAGACGTTCTGCAGTTCGACGTGGCCGTGCAGCCGCCGGGCGGAGTCGCCGCCGCCCGGGCGGTCGTAGAGCGGGTCGGCGCGGAAGTTCTCCACGTCCTTCAGCCGGGCCACGTCGGCCGCGAAGTCCTGGATGCGGCCCGCCACGCCGTTCAGCCGGGTCAGCGGGGCGGTGAACCGGGTCACCAGCGCCTGGAAGGCGACCAGCAGCCCGATGGAGACATGCCCCTCCACCGCCCGCAGCCCCCCGATCCACAGGATCAGCGCGCTGTTGAGGGTGGCCAGCGTCGGCGCCACCACGCCCAGCCACGCGGTCGGCACCCCGAGCCGCTGCTGCTCCTCCAGCGTGGTCGCGTGCTGCCCGGCCCACTTGCGGAAGTAGCCGTCCTCGCCGCCGGTCGCCTTCATCGTCTCGATCAGCTGCAGACCGGTGTACGCGGTGTTGGTGAGCCGGGCGGTGTCCGCGCGCAGCTTCGCCGTGCGCGTCGCCCGCAGCCGGACCACGACCCGCATCGCCACCACGTTCAGCAGCGCCACCCCGACGCCCACGAACGTCAGCTGGGGATCGTAGGTGTACAGCAGCAGCGCGTAGACCACCACGACCACCGCGTCCACGCCCGCCGCCGCCAGGTCGCGGGCCAGCGTCTCGGCCACCGCGTCGTTGGACTGCAGCCGCTGCACCAGGTCGGCCGGGCTGCGCTGACCGAAGAACGTCACCGGCAGCCGCAGCAGATGACGCAGGAAGCGTGCGCTGGAGAGGGTGGAGGAGATCAGCCTCCCGTGCAGCAGATTGGCCTGCTGGAGCCAGGTCAGCACGAGGGTGAGCAGCACGCAGGCCGCCATGGCCGCGAACAGGACGCCCAGCAGCGAGGTCTGTCCCCCGATCAGGAACATGTCGATATAGGTGCGGCTGAGTGCCGGCACCGCCGCGCCGACCAGCACCAGCAGCAGACTGGCCAGCACCGCGGCCGGCAGGGTGCCCGCGGTGCCGCGCAGCCGGGCCGGCATCGCCCCGAGCACGCCGGGCCTGCGCCCGCCCCGGGTGAAGTCCTCGCCGGGCTCCATGGTCAGCACCACGCCGGTGAACGAGCCGTCGAACTCCTCCAGCGGCACGAACCGGCGGCCCTTGCCGGGGTCGTTGACGAAGACGCCGCGGCGGCCGAAGCGGCGGCCCATGCCGTCGTAGACGACATAGTGGTTGAACTCCCAGAACAGCACGGCCGGCGCCGGTACCCCGGCGAGGGCGGCCAGGTCCATCTGCATGCCCTTGGCGGTCAGCCCGTAGGAGCGGGCCGCCTTCAGCAGATTGCCGGCGCGCGAGCCGTCGCGGGAGACACCGCAGGCGATGCGCAGCTCCTCCAGCGGGACATGCCGGCCGTAGTGGCCGAGCACCATCGCCAGGGCGGCGGCGCCGCACTCCACGGCCTCCATCTGCAGCACGGTCGGGGTGCGCACGGTCTTCGCGCGCGCCCGGGGCACCGTGCGTTTCGGCGGGGCGGCGCGGCGTCTGCCCCGGGCCTCCGGTGCGGCGCTCACGGCAGCAGCCAGTCGACGGGACGCTCGTCGGCCAGCCGGATCGAGCCGGTGGCCAGGGTCATGGAGGTGAGCGGATACGGCGGCCCGGCCGCGGAGGACCACGCGTAGCCGCTCCGCGTGGCGGAGGACCTTCTCAGCTCGACGGTCACGGCCACCGGCCTGCCCCCCTGGGCGAACTGCTCGGCGAGCTGCGCATCCCCGAGGAACGCGGCGATCTGCCGAGCCGACTGGGCGGTGCGGTCCACCGACTTCACCTCGCCGCGCAGTACCCCGTACTCCTGGCTGGGCACCGACTGCACGGTCAGGTCGACCGCGGCGTGCGCGGGAATGGCCGCGGCGTTCCGGGCGGGGACGTAGACGGTGGCGTACAGCGGGTCGTCGGCGCCGGCGATCCGCTCCACGGCGGCGACGTCGGCACCGGTGGTGATGATCTGGCCGACGGTCGCGGCGAGCGCGCTGATCCGGCCGGCCTCGACCGTGCGCACCACGGTCTCGCCGTCGCCGGTACGGACCTTCAGGACCGGGGCGTCCGCCGGGAGCCGCCGGCCCTGCTCGGTGAGCACGGCGGTGACCTGACCCGCGACGGGGCTCTGCAGCAGGTAGCTGCCCTGCCCGTGGGTGAGGACGGCGGGCGCGCCGACCGTGGAGGTCACCGAGCCGGTGACCGCCCACACGGAGGCGGCGGCCATCGCGAGCACGGTCACGGACAGCACCAGCCAGCCCTGGGGGCGGGCGAGGCGCACGGGGATGTCGAGCTCCTCCGGTGACTGGAGCTTGGCGAGGGCCTGTTGGCGGAATTGCACGTCAGAGGGTCCAGCGGTGCGAAGGGAGCGGGCTCTCGGGGGGAGCGGGTCTCCGGGGGAGCGGGTTCTCGAGAGCGGGACGGCCGAAAGCCCCGGAGCCGTCAGGGGCTCCGGGACCTCGGCGGCACCAGGGCGCGATCAGAGACCGGCGACCAGGTTGGTGACCGGGGCGGTGTTCAGGCCGGTGACACCCTCGACGGTGCCGACGGCCGTGTCGACCAGGCCCGAGACCGGGGCGACGCCGTCCAGAACGCCGGCGGCGGTGCCCACGGCGTTCACGGAGAGGCCGCCGGAGACGTTGTCCAGCTCGGCGTCGGAGATCTCGACGGTCTCGACCTGGGGGGTGGAGTTCATGTGGGAACTTCCCTTCCTGTAGCCAATTCACAAGGGGGGAGCGGCCCCCTCTGGGGACAGATGACGGCCGCGACACGGGCGCCGGGCGCCCCGGGAAGGGCTCTCCGCGGCCCCCGCGGTGCGATGGATCAAAGCACGCGGCAGCGCCCCCCTTCCAATCAACCACCCCCTCCCACCTGGGCACTTGCGTCCGGCAGGCAACCAAGCGTGCAGGTGTGCGCACGCCTTCGCGGCGACTTCTTCACATGCCCCACGGCATCGGTGCACCCCGGCCCTTGCCGCCGGGGCCGCGAATCCGGCACTCCCGCCCCAAAGGCGTGTGCGGGACCGGGCGGGTGTGCAGAACCTCGGGCGGCGGTGACCGGCTTGGGCATTGGATGTGCAGATTCCCTGAAGCAGTGATTCCGCTCAGTGACCGGAACTGACCGTCGCCGATCGGTCGCGGAGTGTGCCGGTCGCGGGGGATTGAACGCCCCACCGGGCCCCTGCGTACCAACAGCCAGCCAGGCGCCCGGAATTGCCGCCGACCGGCGGCACGGACCCCGATCCAGGAGGCGGAGTAGGTTGAGTCACAAGCGAATGCCGAAGCGCAAGGCGGCGATGGCCGCAGGCGGTGTCGTCGCGCTCGGCGCGGCCGCGATCCTGCTGCCGCACGCCAACGCCTCGCAGGACGGTGCGTCGGACGACACCGCCGCAGCGCCGCGGACCCTGAAGGCGGCGGACGCCCCGGATCTCGCCTCACAGCTCGCCGGCCTGCTCGGCGACGCCTTCGCCGGCTCGTACTACGACGCCGACGAACAGCAGCTCGTCGTCAACGTGATCTCCGGCGACAACAACAACGTGATCGTGCAGGCCAAGAAGGCGGGCGCGGCGGTCCGCGAGGTCGACAACAGCATCGCCGAACTCCGCGCCGGGGCGCAGACCCTGAAGGCCGAGGCGACCATCCCCGGCACCTCCTGGGCCGTCGACCCGCGCACCAACAAGATCCTGGTGACCGCGGACTCCACCGTCACCGGCGACAGGTGGGACCGGCTGGAGTCGACCGTGGGCAAGCTCGGCGCGGGTATGGCGACCATCAAGAAGTCCCCCGGCACCTTCAAGACGTTCGCCTCCGGCGGCGACGCCATCTTCGGCGGCGGTTCCCGCTGTTCCCTCGGCTTCAACGTCACCGCGGGCGACGGCTCGCCCGCCTTCCTGACCGCCGGGCACTGCGGGGTCGCCACCGCCCAGTGGTCCGACCAGCAGAACGGCGCCCCCATCGGCACCGTCGACCAGGCCGTCTTCCCGGGCCAGGGCGACTTCGCGCTCGTCACCTACGACGACCCGGCCACCGACGCCCCGAGCGAGGTGAACCTCGGCAACCAGACCGTCCCGATCAGCGCGGCGGCCGAGGCCACGGTCGGCCAGGAGGTGTTCCGGATGGGCAGCACCACCGGTCTCGCCGACGGCCAGGTGCTGGGGCTGGACGCGACGGTGAACTACCCGGAGGGCACCGTCACCGGGCTCATCCAGACCGACGTGTGCGCCGAGCCCGGCGACAGCGGCGGCTCGCTGTTCACCCGGGACGGCCTCGCGATCGGCCTCACCTCGGGCGGCAGCGGCGACTGCACCGTCGGCGGAGAGACCTTCTTCCAGCCGGTCACCACCGCCCTCGCCGCGGTCGGCGCGACACTCGGCGTGGGCGACGGGTCAGGCGGCCAGGCGGGCGACGACGCGGGCGACGGCCAGGGCATCGGCGGCGAGCAGCCCGGTGACGAGGGCGCCGGTGGCGACACCGGTGACGACGGCATCGGAACCGGCGAGGACGCGGACGACGACACCGGCGAGGACGTCGGCGACGGCGCCGCGGACGGCTCCGGACCGGCGCAGACGCGCTAGCCGCGACGCCTCACCGAACCACCGGCGACCCCACCCCGGTGGACAGGTCCGGCCCTCCGGCGGGAGGGCCGGACCGACATGTGCGGCCGGTTCAGGAGGACTCGCGGGCCCGGAGCAGCAGCAGGGCGATGTCGTCGAGCCGCTCCTCCGCGTCGGCCTCGTGCCGCACCAGGGCGTCCGCGAGCTCGTCCAGCGGCAGATCCCCGGCCTCGCCCAGGCGCCGGCCCAGGTCGGCGAGCGCCTCCTCGAAGTCCGCCCCGGGGGACTCCACCAGGCCGTCGGTGTACAGGGCCAGCAGCGAACCGGGCGGGAGGCCGACCCGTGTCGTCGGGTACCCGGCCGCGGCATCGATGCCCAGCAGCGGCCCGCCGGCCAGGTCCAGCACCCGCACCCGCCCGTCCGGCCGGCGCAGCAGCGGCGGCGGATGACCGGCGCGGGCCATCACGGCGCAGCGCTCGTCCGGGTCCAGCCGCAGGTACAGACAGCTCACGAACAGCTCGGTGCCGAAGTCGATCAGCAGCCGGTTGGTGCTGCGCATCACCTCCTCGGGCGGCTGGCCGACCGCCGTGTACGCGCGCACCGCCGTCCGCACCTGTCCCATCAGCCCCGCCGCCGTCACGTTGTGCCCCTGCACGTCCCCGATCACCGCCGCCGCCGTACCCCCGGCCGGCACCAGGTCGTAGAAGTCACCGCCGATGTCCATGCCGCGGGTGGCCGGCAGATAGCGGGCCGCGGTCTCCATGCCCGGCAGCGCAGGCAGGGAGCGCGGCAGCAGCGCCTCCTGCAGCCCGTGCGCCAGCCGGTGCTTGGCGTCGTACAGCAGCGCCCGGTCCAGGGCCTGGGCGACCAGCCCGGCCAGGCTGGTGAGCACCGCCCGTTCCTCCGTCGGGAAGGAGTGCGGCTCGGCGTAGGCGAGCACACAGGTGCCCACGGACCGCCCGGAGGCGATCAGCGGCAGGAAGGCCCAGGCCGCGTAGCCGTCCGGGGTCGTCCGCCGGGCCGGGTACAGCCGCTGCAGCTGGTCCCAGGACTCGATGAACGCGGGCACCCCGGACTTCAGCACCTGGGTGCCCGGTGTCCGCTCGGTCAGCGGCATGCCCTCGAACTGCTCCACGGTGTACGGGTCCGGATAGCCGCGGTGCCCCAGCACATGCAGCCGGCCAGCCCGGGAGCCGAGGACGACCAGCGCCTGGCTGCCCACCGTCGGGGCGATCTCGTCCGCGATCAGCTCGACCACGTCCCGGACGCCCACCGCCTCCGACAGCGCCCCGGTGAGGCTCACCACCTGGGAGATGGTGACCAGCCGGGACGGCGTCTCCCGTACCGGCGGGGCGGTCCCCGCCGACCGCGACACGCCACGGGCCCGGGTGATGCGCACGCTCAGCCCGTTCCGGCTCGGATACAGCCGGAACGACAGCCACTCGCCCGGCGGGCGCAGCGCCACGAAGGACGTGGTCTGCTGGCTCAGCAGCGCCGCCCGGTAGCGGTCCTCGTACACCGGGTCGTTCAGCCACGGCACCGACGTCCACAGATGGGTGCCGAGCAGCCGGCTCGCCGGGACGCCGAGCAGCTCGCCCGCCGCGGCGTTGGCGAAGCCGACCTTGGCGTGCAGATCGAGCGAGCACAGCCCGTACGGCAGCCGCGCGGCCATCCGCACCGCCTCCAGGGCGCCGAGTGTGCCGGCCACCCCGCCGAGCGTGGGCGCGGCGAGCAGATCGGGCTCGGCGTGGACCGGCACCTGTGCCTCGGCCGCCCGCTCCAGCCGGACCGCGAGCCGCCCGCAGGCGGAGACCAGATGCTCCCGCTCCCGCTCCGACAGCTCCTGCGACCGGGTGCCCGGCCAGGTCAGAAAGATCGCCCCGAAGACCGTGGACCCGGTCGCGACCGGTAGCGCGACCAGCGCGAACGGATAGGGGAGCACCACGGCGACACGTGGGTAGCGCCGCGCCATCTCCTCCTCGCCGCCGACCCAGACCAGCCGCCGCTCCCGCACCGCGTCGGCGACCGGCACGTTCGAGTTGAGGACCACCCGCTCCCAGGGCGCCGCGAAGGTGCGGGGCAGCCCCGCCATCACGGCCAGCTCCAGCACCGGCGGGTCCCCGGACAGCAGATACACGGCTCCGGCATGCGCGTGGGAGTCCTCCATCATCGACGCCAGCGCCAGGGACAGCACGGGCCGGCCGACCGTGTTCCCCGGTGCCGGGGGCTGCGCGGGCGAGTTCCCGTCGGACACGCCGACCACCTCCTCGCACGGCCACGCGTACGGCCCGGTACTCAAATCTCTCTCCTGGCGCGCCGCCGCGCACGGCGAGCCGTGCGGCGCCGTACGGCCGAAGGGGCTGCGCAGTCGTCCCGCAAGCGCTGTAATGGCGGCGTGGTCGGTGAGGGTGCTGTGCGACGCGGATCGAGAACGCTGCGTGCCGAGAGCGCCCTGCGGGCCCTGCTCTCCCAGCGGGACACCGCCGAGAGGCCGCGGCGGATCCTGGAACAGGCGCTCGTCTTCGCCGGGGCCGCCTTCGCCGCCGTGTACGTCCCGGGCCGGGACGGCGAACTGCTGTGCCTGGCGGAGTCGGCCGGGGTGCCGGGCACGCTGTACGGACTGCGCGACGTCCACCCGGCCCGCGACGGCTCGCCGGTGGCCGACGCCCACCGCACGGGGCGCCCGGTCTGGCTCGGTCCAGGCGAGCTCGCCGAGGGCGCCGTGGCGCGGCGCGGGCCGTCCGGCGACTTCTGGCTGGCGGCGCTGCCGGTCCCCGGGGACGGCGGCGGCTGCCTCCTCGCCGTCACCGAGCAGCCGGGCGGATTCGGCACCGACGAGCGCGCCGCCCTGGCGCTGATCGCCGAGGCCGCCGTCCGCCCGGTCCCGGCGGCCGGCGGCGAGGGCGGCCGGCTCCCGGCGGACGCCTTCGGGCTCGCCATGGACACCGGGCGCATCGAGGTCGGCGACGCCGTTCTCGGCCTGTTCGGCCTCGACCCGGACGGCTTCGACGGCAGGGTCGAGACGCTGCTCGCCCTGACGGTCCCCGAGGACCTGCCCTCGCTGATGTCGGTGGTGGAGGCCGACCACATGTCCATCGGCGACCGGGAGCTGGAGTTCCGCGTGGTGCAGCCCACCGGGCCGCCCAGGTGGCTCCGGCTGCGCGGGCGGCTGCTGCCCGGCGGCGAGGGCCGCCCGGCTCGCCTGGCCGGCACGGTCGCCGACGCCTCCACCCAGCGCCCCGGCATCACGGACGTCACGCGGGTGCAGCGCCTGGCCGCCGCGCTCGCCACCGCGGGCACCGTCCGTGATGTCGGCCAGGCCGTGGTCGCGGCGCTGCGTGCACCGCTGCGCGCCGACCGGATGGCGCTGGCCGAACTGGAGAACGACCGGCTCGTCGTGACCGTCCTGGACCCGTCCGAGCCCGAGGCGTGGCCCGAGCTGTGGCGGCTGGAGTGGCGCACCGAGTGGCCCGACGCCCCGGTGCGCGCCATGCCCACGCTCGCCGCGGCGCTGCGGGAGGGCCGCGCCCGGATCTGGCCGGCCGGCACCGCGGACCTGGAACCGGCCCTCGCCGAGGTCGGCCCCGGCGGGCTCGCGGTGCTGCCGCTGCCCGCCGGAGGGCGCATGGCCGGCGCCTGCCTCATCGGCTGGGACCGCCCGCACCACTTCGGCCCCGACGAACGCGCCCTGCTCACCGCGTCCGCCGGCCTCGCCGGGCAGGCCCTGATGCGTGCCCACGCCTTCGACGCCGAACACGAACTCGTCGGCATGCTCCAGCGCCAGCTGCTGCCGCGCCGCCTGCCGGAGCTGCCGGGGGCGGTCGCCGTCGCCCGCTATCTGCCCAGCACGGCCGGACTGGAGCTGGGCGGCGACTGGTACGACGTGATCCCGCTGCCCGACCACCGCGTGGCCCTGGTCATCGGCGACGTCCAGGGGCACAGCGCCGGCGCCGCCACTCTCATGGGCCAGATGCGCACCGCCCTGCGTGCCTACGCCGCCGAGGGCCACCCGCCGGACGTGGTGGTCTCGCACGCCAACCGGCTGCTGGTGGACATGGAGACCGACCTCTTCGCCACCTGTGCGTACGTCGAGCTGGACCTGGAGGAGGGGACCGCCTGGTGTGTGCGGGCTGGGCATCTGCCGCCGGTGCTGCGCCACCCGGACGGCAGTACGGAGATCGCGGAGGTGGAGGGGGGCCTGCCGCTGGGCGTGGCCGACCGCGCCGACTTCCCGATGAGTCCGCTCCGGCTCCGGCCCGGCACGCTGCTGGCGCTGACCACGGACGGTCTGGTCGAGTCCGCCGACGCCGACATCGACGAGGGCGTCGACCGGTTCGCGCAGGCGCTCGCTGCCGCCGACCCCGCGCGTCTCGGACCGGTCGCCGACGCCCTGCTCGGCAGCGCCCACCGCAGCGACGACGTCGCGCTGCTGCTCCTGCGCTACGACGGCATGGCGCTGCGCCCGCTGCGCGAGAGCTGGACGGTGTGGCGGGTGCCCGAGGCCGTGTCGCACGCCCGCCGGTTCACCCGCCGCACCCTGCGCGGCTGGGGCATCGCGTCGGACGGCCTCGACGCCGTGCTGCTGGTCGTCTCCGAGCTCGTCACCAACGCCCTCGTGCACACCCGGGGCCAGGTCCGGCTCGATCTCACCCTGGTCGGCGACCGGATGCGCGTCGCCGTCGCCGACGCCTCGCCCCGCGCCCCGGCCAGGCCCACCAGCGTCAGCTGGGAGGCCACGGGCGGTCGGGGCATCCTGCTGGTCGAGGCGGTGTCGGCGGCATGGGGGACGCTGCCCGCCGGCGGCGGCAAGCAGGTGTGGAGCGAGCTCCCGCTGGGCCGCTGACCACCGGCCCACACCCCCGCGCCGCACCGGCCGGGCCCCGGACCGGCGTTTGACGGGCACGGCGCCGGGCACCCGACCGCCGACAAAACTGGTCAAATCCACACTGAGGAGGATGAAACCCTTGGTCACGGACACCAGCGAGGAACCCGTCGACCCACACCCGGAGACCGGCTGGTCCGAGGCTCGCCGCAGGCGCGGTACGGCGGTGCCGCGCACCTGTGTGCCGGCCGTCGAGGACGGCAAGGGCCCCCGCCCGCCGCAGCCCGGCCCGGAGCCGCACATCATCAGGGGTGAGGACTGACCCCGCCGGGGGCAGGCGGCGGCAGGGGCGGGCCCCGACCTCGCGGGATCCGCGGATCACCGAACGGCACACCATCCCTCTCATGAACCTCCTCGTCACCGGCGCCGCCGGCTTCATCGGATCGCGCTACGTCCGCATGCTGCTGGAGTCCGGCGCCGCCGACGCCCCGCACATCACCGTGCTGGACGCCCTCACCTACGCCGGCACCCCCGACAACCTCGAACTCGGCCACCCCCGGCTGGAGTTCGTCCACGGCGACATCCGCGACCCGACCTCGTCGACAAACTGACGGCCCGGGCCGACCAGGTGGTGCACTTCGCCGCCGAGTCCCATGTCGACCGGTCGATCCGCACCGCCTCCGACTTCGTCCTCACCAATGCCGCCGGCACCCAGACGCTCCTCGACGCAGCCGTGCGGCACCGGGTGGGGACCTTCGTGCACATCTCCACCGACGAGGTGTACGGCTCCGTCGGCACCGGCTCGGCGACCGAGCGGTGGCCGCTGCGGCCCAGCTCCCCCTACGCCGCCTCCAAGGCCTCCGCCGATCTGCTCGCCCTCGCCCAGCACCACACCCACGGTCTCGACGTCCGCATCACCCGGTGCTCGAACAACTACGGCCCGTACCAGTTCCCCGAGAAGATCGTCCCGCTGTTCGTCACCCGGCTGCTGGACGGCCGCCGGGTCCCGCTGTACGGCGACGGCCGCAACGTCCGCGACTGGCTGCACGTCGACGACCACTGCCGCGGAGTCGAACTGGTGCGCACCCTGGGCCGGGCCGGCCAGGTGTACAACATCGGCGGCGGCACCGGGCTGAGCAACCGGGAGCTGACGGGTCTGCTCCTCGACGCCTGCGGTGCCGGCTGGGACCGCGTCGCGTACGTCGCCGACCGCAAGGGCCACGACCTGCGCTACTCCGTCGACTGGAGCAAGGCCCGCGAGGAGCTGGGCTACCGCCCGCACCGGGACCTCGCGGCCGGCCTGGCCGAGACGGTCGCCTGGTACCGGGACCACCGCGCCTGGTGGGAACCGCTGGTCCGGCGGGCCGGCTGAGAGGCCCCGCACATCCCCGTCCGGCGCGGCGGTGCGGGGCCGGCCCCGAAGGCGGGCTGAGAGGTGCGCGTCAGGATGCGGCGGGCGGCGCGTCCAGGTCGCACCCCCGCACAGGACCGCATGGCGTCGAGCGCGGCCCGCACGGCGCCGGGCGACTCCGCGCTGATCGTGCCCACCGGCGCGGCCCGTCGACCCGGACCGCGGATCCGCGCGGGAGGCCCGGTCCCGCCGGCTCCGGCCGCACCACGGCCGCCACCCGCACCGCCCGTACGCCGGCAGCCGCAGCGTGCCCGACCGGGTGGCGCCCGGGGACAGGCCGGGCCGACCCGCTCCGGCAGGCGGTCCGTCCGTCCGCGCCGGCTACTCGTCCCAGGCCTGGATCATGGTCTGGTCGACGATCCTGCCGTCCCGCAGCGACGCCATCGACTCGGCGAGGACCCGCACGCCGTCCGGGTACCTGCACGACTCGACGAACGCGACGCGGTCGCCCTCGACGACGCACTGGTCCAGGGAGTGCGTCATCTCGCGGCTGTAGACGTCGCCGATCATCGCGGCGATCTCGTCCCGGCCGTGCAGCACCTTGGGACGACTGGGCTGGGTGTTGCGGTCCACGATGCGCATCTCCGCGTCGTCCGCGTACAGCGACACCAGGTCCGCAGCGGAGTCTCCTTCGATGGCCCGGCGCAGTGTCTCGGTGTCGAATCCGGGGGTTGCCGTAGTGCCCATGACGGCCTCCTTGCGATGGCCGCGGCCCTGGGACACCCCCCGGGCCCTCGAGGCACCGGGGCGGCCACGGGCCGCGTGGGGCTTCTCCTTCGAGGCTCCTCCGACCGGGGGGCCGATGGCAAGCCGTGCCGGGGCGCTCGGCCTCTCGGGTGAGCGGCGCCCGTCTCCCGTGTCCGCCGACGCCCCCGGACGTTGCTGAGGACATGATGTCCACACGACGTATCGCCGCCGCCGTTGGTCTCGCCGCCGGGATCACCGGCCTCGCCGCGCCCCTGGCGAGCGCCGCCGACGCGGGGGCCCGGGAGGCCGTCGGTCTCAGCCAGGGGCTCAGCCCGATGAAGACGCTCGACTCGCTCGCGCTCGGCGACATCCCCGCCGAGCACCGGGGCGAGATCCTGCAGCCCTCCGCCCAGCTCAACCGCCTCAACGACCTCAACCAGCTGCGCCAGGTCACCGGCCTGGTCTCGCCGGTCTTCGGCGCGATCCCCGCCGTCCAGACCTGACCGCCGCCGCACCGCACCGGCCGGGTACCCGCCGAGTACCGGCCGAAGGGCCGCCCTGTTCGGGGCGGCCCTTCGTGCGCGGACGTAGGGTCGGAGGGAACCGACGCGGCGACGAAGGGGTCACCACATGGCGCAGGAAGTACGCGGCGTGATCGCACCGGGCCGGGACGCGCCCGTGCGGATCGAGCCGATCGTCGTGCCCGATCCGGGGCCGGGCGAAGCCGTGGTCCGGGTCCAGGCCTGCGGAGTGTGCCACACCGACCTGCACTACAGACAGGGCGGCATCGGCGACGACTTCCCCTATCTGCTCGGGCACGAGGCCGCCGGTGTGGTGGAGTCGGTGGGGGAGGGGGTCGCGGACGTGGCGCCCGGCGACTTCGTGGTCCTCAACTGGCGTGCGGTGTGCGGACGGTGCCGCGCCTGCCGGCGCGGGCGGCCGTGGTACTGCTTCGACACGCACAACGCCGGGCAGCGGATGACCCTCGCCGACAGTGGCCGGGAGCTGTCCCCGGCGCTGGGCATCGGCGCGTTCGCCGAGAAGACGCTCGTCGCGGCCGGCCAGTGCACCAAGGTCGACCCGGCCGTCTCCCCGCAGGTCGCGGGACTGCTGGGGTGCGGCGTGATGGCCGGCATCGGTGCCGCGGTCAACACCGGGAACGTGGGGCGGGGCGACACCGTCGCCGTCATCGGCTGCGGCGGCGTCGGCGACGCGGCGATCGCCGGATCCCGGCTGGCGGGCGCTGCCCGGATCATCGCCGTGGACATCGACGACCGCAAGCTGGACACCGCCCGTGCGATGGGCGCCACCCACACCGTCAACTCCCGGGACACCGACCCGGTCACGGCGATCCGCGAGCTCACCGGGGGCTTCGGCGCCGACGTCGTCATCGAGGCGGTCGGCCGCCCGGAGACGTACCGGCAGGCGTTCTACGCCCGCGACCTGGCCGGCACGGTCGTGCTCGTCGGTGTGCCCACCCCGGAGATGAGGCTGGAGCTGCCGCTGCTGGACGTCTTCGGGCGCGGCGGCGCGCTGAAATCCTCCTGGTACGGCGACTGCCTGCCCTCCCGCGACTTCCCGATGCTCGTCGACCTGCACCTCCAGGGCCGCCTGGACCTGGCCGCGTTCGTCACCGAGACGATCCGGCTGGACGAGGTGGAGCAGGCGTTCGACCGGATGCACGCCGGCGACGTGCTGCGCTCGGTGGTGGTCCTGTGACCGCCCCCCGGATCGAACGCGTCGTCACCTCGGGGCGGTTCACCCTGGACGGCGGCAGCTGGGACGTCGACAACAACGTGTGGCTGATCGGAGACGACCACGAGGTGGTCGTCGTCGACGCCGCCCACGACGCCGACGCCGTGGCCGCGGCGGTCGGCGACCGGCGGCTCACCGCGATCGTGTGCACCCACGCCCACAACGACCATGTCAACGCCGCACCCGCGCTCGCCGAGCGCACCGGCGCGGTCATCTGGCTGCACCCCGACGACCTGCCGCTGTGGCGGCAGACCCACCCCGAGCGGGAGCCCGACGCCTGGCTCACCGACGGCCAGGTGATCGAGGCCGCCGGCGCCGACCTGAGGGTCCTGCACACCCCCGGACACGCCCCCGGCGCGGTCTGCCTGCACGACAGGGGCCTGGCCACCGTGCTCACCGGCGACACCCTGTTCCGGGGCGGGCCCGGCGCCACCGGGCGTTCCTTCTCCCACTTCCCGACGATCATCGGCTCGATCCGCGACCGGCTGCTCACCCTCCCGCCCGGGACCAGGGTCCTCCCCGGGCACGGCGCCCCCACGACCATCGGAGAGGAAGCCCCCCACCTGGAGGAGTGGATCGCACACGGCCACTGACGGACGCGGCGGCCGGGGCGCCCGGGAGCGCGGTGGCACCCGCAGCGGACGACACCGGTAAAAGGTGACAGAGGATGTCTGGTTTGCCCGCCACTCTCGTTCCCGGAGCCACACATCCGACAGGAAACGGGAGGCCGGGCATGTCACGTCCGCTGCAGGGCAGGGTCGCACTGGTCGCCGGGGCGACCCGGGGAGCCGGACGCGGCATCGCCGTCGAACTGGGCGCGGCCGGCGCCACCGTCTACGTCACCGGACGCAGCACCCGGGCCCGCCGCTCGGAGTACGACCGTCCCGAGACCATCGAGGACACCGCAGACCTGGTCACCGAGGCCGGCGGGCGCGGCATCGCCCACCCCGCCGACCACCTGGACCCCGGCCAGGTGCGTGCGCTCGTCGACCGCATCAGCCGCGAGCAGGACCGGCTCGACGTGCTGGTCAACGACATCTGGGGCGGCGAGAACCTCTTCGAGTGGGAGAGCCCCGTCTGGGAGCACGACCTCGGCAACGGACTGCGGCTGCTCCGGCTCGCCGTCGAGACCCACGCCGTCACCAGCCACCACGCGCTGCCCCTGCTGCTGCGCCGGCCGGGCGGTCTGGTCGTCGAGGTCACCGACGGGACCGCCGACTACAACCGCGACCACTACCGCAACTCCTTCTTCTACGACCTCGCCAAGACGTCCGTGCTGCGCATGGCCTACGCCCTCGGCCACGAACTCGGTCCGCGCGGCGCCACCGCCGTCGCGCTCACTCCGGGCTGGCTCCGATCCGAGATCATGCTGGACCACTTCGGCGTGACCGAGGACACCTGGCGCGAGGCCCTGGACCGCGTCCCGCACTTCGCCATCTCGGAGACCCCCCGCTATGTGGGCCGCGCCGTGACGGCGCTCGCCGCGGACCCGGACGTGGCCCGCTTCAACGGCCGCTCCCTGTCCAGCGGCGGCCTCGCCCAGGTCTACGGCTACACCGATCTCGACGGCAGCCGCCCCGACGCCTGGCGCTACCTCGTCGAGGTGCAGGACGCCGGCAGGCCCGCGGACGTCACCGGCTACCGGTGACCGGAAGCGGCCAGTGCGCGGAGTGGCCCGGGGGCAGCGCCAGATCCTCCCGCACGGCCGCGTAGTAGCCCTCACGGCCCTGGCGCTGCCGCTGCAGCAGCGCCTGCCAGGCCGCCGCGTCCCGCCGCTCCTCGCGCAGGAACGCCTCCATCTGCAGCAGCGTGACGACCCACTCCCGCGCCCTCTCCACCACCTCCGGGCTGCCCAGCATCAGCAGCGCCTCCCCGGACGGGTCCCGGGCCACCGCGGCCTCGGCCAGCAGGGGCGCGGCCTCGCGCGGTGCCAGAGGGTGCGGGTGCGGGTCGTTGCCGAGGTGTGCGGCGACCCGGTAGGTCAGCGTCACGGACTTCTTCAGCGCCCGTGCGTAGTCGGCGTAGACGGCGAGCTTGCGCTCCTCCCAGCGGGCTGCGGTCTCCCGTCGGAACCGGGCCCGGTCGCTGCGGACGATCGCGAGATACGAGCCCAGGGCGCCGATCACGACGCCTATGAGCGCGGGGAGTTGCTGGATGACCTCGGACATGCGGGCACCGTATCCGCAGGGCGCCCGCGCCGCCGACGGGCCCTCGGCCGGGAACGGCCCGCACGGCCGCCGCCCGGCTGTGAGCAAGCTCATGGCACCGCCAGGAGTGTGCCTCGCCACAGTCCGGCACGACCCCGCAGGCCACGAACTCCCCGGTGCCGCACGCCAGATGGACGTGACCAGCAACACGTCCGATATGTCCAGTTAGGGCGAGCTTGCTCACATCGCCTTCACCTGCACAGCCGTATGCTTCACAGCATGTCCACCACTGTTGAACCCCCCTCCGAGCGATCGGCGGCCGAGGTCAACGCGGAGATCCGGGCCCTGTGGATCCGGTCGGGCGGGACACTGAGCGTCGAGCAGCGCGAGGAGTACCAGCGCCTCGTCATGGAGTGGGCCGCCGCGGCCCCGCAGTCCGAGCGGGCCGCCTGACCGGCAGCGTCCCGGGACGGGCCGGCTGACCGTCCCGGAGTCCGTGCGGCCGGCCGCCTCGACGACATGCCGTCGGACGCACTCCCCGGTCCCGTCAGCCCCACATCGCCGAGTACTGGCGCCGGTAGGCGCTGCGGTCCTGCTCCGCGCGGATCCATCGCGTGGCGACCAGCGCGATCAGACTGCCCGCGATCACCAGCAGCCCGGGGCCGAGGTTGCGGCGGTCCGTCAGCCGCGCCAGCAGCGTAGCTCCGTCGATACCCGTCACCGGTGCCGACGCACCGGGCGAGGCCTTCTCCGGAGCCGCCGACCCCTCTCCGGGCGACGGGGCGGGTCCGGCACCCCCGCCGGCCCCGTCCTCCCCGGCGACCAGCAGCGACACGCCCAGCGAGGCCATCGCCTCCTCGACCGGCTGGAAGTACGTCGTGCCGCCCCGGGTGCAGTCCCCGTTGCCGCCCGAGGTCAGCCCCAGCGCGATCCCCTCGGAGAACATCGGCCCTCCGCTGTCGCCGGGCTCCGCGCACACATCCGTCTCGATCAGCCCGGTCACCGTGCCCTCGGGATAGTTCACCGTCGCGTTCAGCGCCGTGACCTGCCCGTCGCGCAGCCCGCTCGTGCTGCCGCTGCGGAACACCCGCTGCCCCACCGCCGCCTCGCCCGCCCCCGTGATCCGCACACCCTTGCCGCCGCCGACCGACACCACGTCGGCGCCCTCGCCCGCCCCGCCGCCGGCGTACTCCACCAGGGAGAAGTCGTCCCCGGGGAAGCTCCCGGCGACCGTCTCGCCGACCTGCTCCTCGCCCCCGCCGTCCGCGAACCACACCGACCCGGTCGGCCCGCAGTGACCGGCGGTGAGAATGAACTCGCGCCCGCCGTCGGTCACATTGAACCCGGCGGAGCAGCGCCCGGCCGTGGACAGAATGGGCCGTGCCCCGTTCAGCCGAGTGGTGAACGTCCCCTCGGTGCGCTCCATGCGGACGAAGCCGCCGATGCCCTCGGCGACGTCGGTCAGCCGGGACCAGTCCGCGCCGGACACCGTGCTGTCGCCCCGGACCACCACCTCGTTCGACCGGTAGTCCACCACCCATGCCGTCCCGGTCACCCGCGGGGCGGCGCGCAGGCTCTCCGTCGCCGAGGTCAGCTCGCTCATGCTGTGCCGCACGACCTGCGCCTCGGCCCCCGCCCCCCGTACCTCGGCCGCCGCCTCCTCGTCCGTGACCGCCACGACCGGTCGCCCGTCGGCGCCGATCCAGTGCCCCGCCGTACGCGAGGTGCCGAGCCCCGCCACCAGGTCGGCGCCGGTGCCGCGGGAGGACTGTGCCAGGGTGCGCGGTCCGGGCCGGCCGTCGGCGGGCTCGCTCGCCACCGCCCCGGTGACCATGACGGTCCCGAGGAGGAGTCCGCCGACGGCGGCCAGCCGCGCCGCTCGCCGGACCATGCGTCGTCGTGCGTGCCTCATCCATGCGCTCCCGTAGCAGACTCGCGGCGGCAACACCGCGGGGCCCTCCGGAAGTCGAGCGCCCTGAACTCCATACGGCGCCGGGCCCGGCCGCGTTCAGCGCACCGGTGATCCCGTCCGTGCGCAGGCCGGGCCGCCGCCCCGGCCCAGTGCCGCCCCGGCCCCGTGTTCCCCCGTCGCCCCATGGCGCCCTATCTTGTGCCCCATGACCAGCATCCCGCGGGACCGCCCCGGTGGACCGAATCCCCTGCGCGCGCTCGGCCTGGACCGCCTCCGGCGCCGTACCAGCATGAAGTGGCGCGCGTACCCGGAGGACGTGCTGCCGTTGTGGGTGGCGGAGATGGACGTGCCCCTCGCCGAACCCGTGGTGCGCGCGGTCACCGACGCGCTGGACCTCGGCGACACCGGCTACTCCGCCGGCACCGGGTACGCCGAGGCGCTCGCCGCCTTCGCGAGCAGGCGCTGGGGGTGGGACGGGCTCGAGGTGGAGCGCACCGCGATCGTGCCGGACGTGATGCTGGGCGTGGTCGAGATGCTCCGACTGGTCACCGGGCCGGGCGACGCGGTGATCGTCAACCCGCCCGTGTACCCGCCGTTCTACCAGTTCGTCACGCATGTGGACCGGCGGGTGACCGAGGCCCCGCTCGGCGCGGACCTGCGCCTGGACCTCGAGGTGCTGGAGGCGGCGTTCCGGCGGGCCGTCGCGGACGGCGGGCGCGCCGCCTACCTGCTGTGCAGCCCGCACAACCCGACCGGCACCGTGCACACCGCCGAGGAGCTGGCCGCCGTCGCCGCCCTCGCCGAGCGGTACGGCGTCCGGGTCGTCGCCGACGAGATCCATGCCCCCGTCGTGGCCGGCGGGGTGCGGTTCGTGCCGTATCTGAGCGTGCCGGGCGCCGAGCGGGGCCTCGCGCTGATGTCCGCGTCCAAGGGCTGGAACCTGGCCGGCCTCAAGGCGGCGCTCGCGCTGGCCGGACCCGGCGCCGCCGCCGACCTGGCCCGGATGCCGGAGGAGGTCGGCCACGGCGCGAGCCATCTCGGCGTCATCGCCCACACCGCCGCCCTGCGCGACGGGACCGGCTGGCTGGACGCGTTGCTGGCCGGGCTCGACGCCAACCGCCGGCTGCTCGCCGACCAGCTCGCCGGACGGCTGCCCCGCATCGCCCACCGCCCGGCCGAGGCGACGTACCTGGCCTGGCTGGACTGCCGTGCGCTCGGCCTGGGCGACGACCCCGCCGAAGTGTTCCTGCGCAAGGGCCGGGTGGCTCTCAGCTCCGGGCTGCCCTTCGGTACCGGAGGGGACGGCCGTGTGCGGTTCAACCTGGCCGCGTCCCCGGAGGTCGTCGAGGAGGCGGTACGGCGGATGGCGGCGGCGACCGCCTGAGTCCCCGGACGGCCCGGGCAACGGCCTAGACTGCGGGACCATGGACGCGTCATGGGCCCGGCTCGGTGCGGGCAAGTACCTCCTGCTCACCAGCCACCGGAAGAACGGCACCCCGGTGGCCACCCCGGTCTGGGTCGTGCCGGACGGGGATGCGCTGGGCGTGTGGACCGTCGCCGACTCCTGGAAGGTCAAGCGGATCCGCAACCGCGCCGACGTCCTGGTCGGCCCCTGCGACCTGCGCGGCAACCCGACCGGTGAGCAGGTCCCGGCGACCGCCGAGATCTGCGACGCGGCCACCACCGCGCGCTACCGTCGGCTGATCGCCGGCAAGTACGGCCTGGTCGGCCGGCTCACCCTCCTCGGCAGCAGGCTGCGCCGCGGCCGGGACGGCACCGTGGGCCTGCGCATCGTCCCGTCGTCGTGACCACCGGACCGGGGCCGGGGCCGGCCGGACCGGGCGGACCGTCCCCCGCCGAGCGGATGTTCGGCGCCGACCGGGCCTCCCGCAGCCTGGGCATCGAGCTGCTGGAGCACGCCGAGGGCCGCGCCGTGCTGCGGATGGAGGTGACGGCGCGCATGGTCAACGGGCACGGTCTCGCCCACGGCGGCTATGTGTTCCTGCTCGCCGACACCGCGTTCGCCTGCGCCTGCAACAGCCGCGGCCCGGTGACGGTCGCGGCCGGCGCCGACATCGACTTCGTGACGCCCGCGCTCGAGGGCGACGTGCTGACGGCCTTGGCCGAGGAACGCACCCGGTTCGGCCGGAGCGGCGTCTACGACGTCACCGTACGGCGCGGCGAGGAGGTGGTCGCCGAGTTCCGCGGGCGCAGCCGGACCCTGCGCGGAGCCGGACCGGGACCCGGACCGGGTGCGAGGGCTTCCGCCGCGCCGTGAGCAACCGTCAGGTCCAGGCCCGGAACGCCTCGTCGACCAGCTGGAACACCGGCTCGCCGCGCACCGGGTCCTGGGCCGTGGACAGCCGCACCCGGTCACCGCTGTGGATGCCGATGGGCGGGCCCATCACCCGGCCCCGCACGACGAAGCCCTCGGCCATCTCCACCAGCGAGACGTTCCGTGCGGCGGGGGTGTTGCGGTGCACCACGCTGGAGTGGCGCACCGTTCCGGTGCCCTCGCTGCGCTCCGTCCGCAGCTCGCTGCCCCGGCACACCGGACAGAGCAGCCGGTGGTACATGGCGGTGCCGCACCAGGTGCAGCGCTGGAAGAAGATCGCCTCGGAGTCCCGGGGTCCCGGGTCGAGCAGGCCCGTCGCGGAACCGGTCGCCTGCTGAGCGGCACTTCCTGAGTGGTGGTACACGCTGGTCAACTCCCTGCACTCGGCCGGAATCCCGGATGCGCGGTCACCCGGGCACGCGTGTGCCCGGTGCGTCGTGCCACCGTGCACGGGCCCCAGAGTATGGCACTGAGTGTCACTCGTAAAGGCACTCCGTACCCTTGAATGGACCGGATCCGCGCGCTCAGCCGCGACCCAGCACCGCCTCCAGCTGCTGCACCACCCGCCACAGCGGTACGTCCCGCCGGGCGACGACCACCACCACGTCCTCGGAGTCCGCCCCGGGGCCCGTCGCCGCCGGTGCCGCGCCGAAGGCGGACTGCACCAGCCCCAGCGCATGGTCCACCTCGGTGCTCGCATCCCCCAGGCCGCCCGAACGCAGCCAGGAGCGCAGTGCGTTGTTGTGCGCCGCGACCACCGCCGCCGCGATCACGTCGGCGCGCAGGGTGCCGTCCGGGCGCCCGGCGAACCGGCCGCGCAGATAGGCCGCCAGGGCGCGCTCGTAGCGCCACACCACCGACAGTTCGTAGGCGCGCAGCCCCGGTACCTCCTTGGTCAGCCGGTACCGCTGCACCGAGAAGGACGGGTCCTCGGCGTACATGCGCAGCACCAGCCGGGCCGCGTCGCACACCCGCCGCACCGGCTCCGCGCCCTCGGGGGAGGCTGCCAGGAAGTCCGTCATGTCGGCCAGGCACCGCTCGTGGTCGGGGAAGACCACGTCCTCCTTGGAGGGGAAATAGCGGAAGAACGAGCGCCGGCCCACCCCGGCCAGCGCCACGATGTCGTCCACCGTCGTCTGCTCGTAGCCGCGCTCCACGAACAGCCGGAACGCCGCCGCGACCAGGGCCTGGCGCATCGGCGGACGCCCGGACGCGGACTCCGCCCTCCCCTCGCGGCGGGCCGCCGCACTGCTGGAGCTCATGAACGGGAACGTAGCAGCCCACCCCACTGCACCTGGCACTCGGTGCACCATCGGAGGGAACCGAGTGCTCCCGCTCGGTGCTCGTGCGGTTGCCCGCCTACGATCGTGACCAGCCGGCCCCGAAGAGTCCCGCATGCCCACCCGACGTCCCCGGATCCTGTGCGTCACCGACCTGGCCTACCCGGCGCGCGGACGGCGCTACTGCGACGAGGACATCTTCCTCACCGCACGGCTCCGCGAGGACTTCGACCTGGCGCTGTGCCATCCCCGGGACGCCGCCGCTCTGCTTGGACGCCTTCGACGCCGTCGTGGTCCGCAACAGCGGCCCCGTGCTCACCCACCGGGGCGCCTACGACGCGTTCCGGGCGCGCGCCGCCGAACTCGGCGCCCGGGTCCACAACCAGCTCACCGGCCGGGCGGACATGGCCGGCAAGCAATATCTGCTGGACCTCACCGAGGCCGGACACCCGGTCATCCCCACCGTCGACCGCCCCGAGGACCTGCACCGGCTGCCCGGCGCCGACGAGTAAGTCCTCAAGCCGAAGCTCGGCGCCGACTCCGAGGGTCTGCGCTGCGTGCCCGCGGACCGGGTACGCGAGGAGCTGGCCGCCGCGCCGGGGGAGCTGCTGGCACAGCCGCGTACCGTTCCGCCGAAGCCAAAGACCTCGCCGTCTCACTTCCCCGACGAGGACGAGTACAACGACCAACTGCGGCGCTGCCTCAACGACAGTTGGGCGGACTACCTCGTCGCCTGCCAGGACGAGGAATAGCGCAAGCGGAACACCGTCTCTTCACCCCACCGGGCGACCTACGAGGTCACCGAAGTGCACGGGCACTCGTTCGCGTGCGAGAGGGGGAGGGCGACGGAGATGGCAGCTGGAACGAGGGACCGGCTCGCTCGGTTGGCGGCTCGTCGGCAAGACCGAGTCCGAAGCCAGGAGCGGGACTGGTCGCGGATCTCTATCGCAGTCAGCGCTGTTGTGGCGGGGATCGGGCTCATCCTCACAGCAATCAGCACAGGCATGGGCACCTTGGTTGCTGAAGACCAGCTTGAGCAGTCACGTCAGGCCGCTGAAGAGGACGCCCGACGTCAGGCCGCCCAGGTCGTCATGTGGTTCAGGCTCGGCGAGAACGGAAAGGCGGAGGCGGTGATCTCGAACCATTCGCGGCTACCCGTGTTGTCCCTGTACACCACCCACTACATCAACGATATCGGGGAGGTCGAGACCGCGTTTCCGGACCTCCCCGCTTGCTCTCAGGTTGTTCTGGACGGGACTGACCTTCCCACGGAGAGTGCCACAGGACGGCCACCGAGCCCTCTCGCAGACTTGCACTGGATCATCTTCACGGACAGTAATGGATCGGCGTGGAAGCGTAACAAGTGGGGGAGCCTTGAGCGGTATCCGGCCGCGGACGGTGGCCGGAGCTCGGTGGTGAGCCCCCGGTTCGTCATCGAGCCAGTTCCAAAGTGCGGTGGAGCTGTCAAGGAATAGCACCACCTCGGAACTCTGCCTCTTCACCAGTCGAGCTCCAGGCATACGAGGTCGCGGTCATCCGGGAGAAACGCACCGAGATCCGCCGGTTCATCACCGGCGTCGTCGCCCCGCACGCCGTCCTCCAGCCGAAGGGACGGTGGATCAAGCACCTGAACACCCAGCTCAGCTCGGTCGAGTCCACCCTCGACGTGATCGCCGACTACATCGACGCCTGACCGGCGGGACCGGCCGCAAAGCGGTCGGCCCCGCCCTGTCCTGGAAGGAGGGGAAGTTGCTGCGGCGACGCTGCCATCCCTCCGGCACCTGGGACGACGAGTGGGCCCTGATCGAACCGCTGTTGCCGACCCCGGCCTGCGAAACGAAGGCGTGCGGCCGTCCCGAGAAGCACCCGGCGCTGGGTCGTCGAATGCTCACACGCCTGGATCATGCACGCCTGCCGACACGCGCGCGACTGCGAACGGCTCATCCAGCACTCGGATACGCTCATCACCTGGGCCGCGATCACCATCATGACCAGGCGAATCACCCGCCGAAGCTCCCGCCGGAGCGGACAGCCAGCCTCCCGCGAAGCCCAGCGGGACTGATCGTTCTCAAGGCCAGGCCCATCACCTCGGCCCTGCCCCGACCGGAACCGCCGCCCTGAGTAACCCTCTCCCACCGTCGACGGAGCCTGTCAGGCGCTTCACAGACCGGCCCCCGGGGCCAAGCGCACCGGACCAGCACCGTTCGATTTCCGAGCTGGGCAAACACCGAAACCCGCCCGACCTGCATGTCATGCCCGCTTCGGAAGCAGGCACTCACGGCTGCCATCCGACGACGCCAACACGGCCGTGCGACGTCAGAGAAGGCGCTGTCCCAGTTTCGCCGACTGCCGGTTGTGTCCCTTGGTGTCCCACCATTCCTCCAGCAGGGCACGGACGAGGTGCACGAGCTGCCGCAGCCGCTCGGGTTCGGGGGCCGGTGAGACGAAAACGTCCGTGAAGGACTTGTCTTCCCAGGGCAGGGTAACGGCCCAGCGTTCGTCGGGCAGGCCTTGGCGCACTACCCGCAACTGGTAGGTCAGCAGGGCGTGGCCCCGGGGCAGGCGGTCGATAGACAGAGCAGCGATGTCGAAGCGCACGCTGCCGTCTCCTGTGGTGCAGGAACGGGCCAGCGCCTGCTCGGCAGGTGTCTGTGCCATCATGAGTGCCTTCCTTGCCCAGAGCCACCTTGCGTCGGCTGCCCTCAAGTCCTACCCGGTATCAGCACTTGGCGACGGCGGCGGTCTGGGTGACCTTGTACGCCGTCAGCAGGTCGTTCGTCCCCGCCGGAGTGCCGATGATGGTCCGGAACTTCTCGATACTGGGGCAACTGTTCGTGTAGGTGGAGAACCCGCCGCGGCCGTTCGGCTTCCCGGACCAGATGGCCGTGCTGATCTTCTGGTCCATGGTCCTGTTCCAGCCGTGGCGAGCCTTGATGTGCTTCCATCCCCACGTCTTGGTACCGCAGCGCAGTGTGTAGAACTGGGGGCCGAGCTGGGCGAACGCTCACCAGAGCTTTGCAAACAGGCACTGAGCCACCCCGCACCGCGCAGCGCCGTCCCGGTCCCGCCCGATGGCAGGCGGGCCGGTGACGTGATGGGGTGAGAGACCGGGGCGGCAGGAGAGAGGGCGGCGGGAGACGAGGAGACGCCAGCGCATGGCGGACATGGACGTGTTCACCGGCCGGCTCGATCCCGACATGTGCGTGGTGACGGCCGCGGCGGGCGGTGACCGGGCCGGCTGCCTGGTCGGCTTCGCCTCGCAGTGCTCCCTGCGCCCCGTGCGGTTCGCGGTGTGGCTGTCCGAGCTCAACCACACCTTCCGGGTGGCCCGGACCGCCCGCGTCCTCGCCGTCCATCTGCTCGCGCGCGACCAGCTTCCGCTGGCCGAGATCTTCGGCGGCACGACCGGCGACGACGGGGTGGACAAGTTCCGCACCGTCCGGTGGCGGCACGGGTACGGCGGTGCCGTCGTCCTGGAGGACGCCGAGGCGTGGTTCGTCGGCCGCGTGCTGAGCTACACGGGCGGCGGCGACCACATCGGGTTCGTCCTCGACCCGGTCGAGTGGGGCGGGCGTGCGGAACCCGGTGGTCCGCTGCTGCGGCTCGGCGACACCCGCGGTATCACCCCCGGCCACCCCGTGGACTGAGGTCTCAGCGTCCGGGGGCCGGCCCGGCCAGTGCCTCGGTGACCGCGCGGACACTGCGCGCGATGTGCTGCAGGTGCGCCACCTCCGCCGCGTACAGCTTGATGGTGTGCTCGATGACGGACTCCTGCAGCCCGAGCCGCGGCAGGTCCGCCCGGGCGGTCTGCAGGGCGGTGCGGGCCACCCGGATCTCGTGCTGCACCTGGATCTGCGCGTGCCGGGCGAGGAGCACGGGGTGGCGGACCAGTGCGGGGTAGCCGGCATAGCGGGCCGGCACCAGTTCGCGCAGCCACCTGGCGGCCGAGCGCTCCCAGTCGTAGCTGCCGGGGATCTTCACCTGGCACGGCCAGTCCGGGCCGGTGCGCGGGGACGTCAGAGGCATGTTCTTCGCTTCCGGTGGTGCGGGGCGTCGTCGGGTCATGCGACGGCTGGGGGCGGTCCCGGCCTAGGGGATGACCGGGACCGCCACGGGCGCTCGCGCAGGCGATGCCCGGACGAACACCCCGGACGCCTGAGCGGGTAGGAGTCGGCGACCTGGGTGTTCGCACAGATGCGGACGCGATCCGGGGACGGGTCGGGCCGCGTGAGCAGTATTTATATATGCCTTCCGGATGGCAAGGCGCATGAAAACATTCATGCGCGCTGGTTGCGGGCGAGCCGCCTCCTCAGTCCCGCAGGAAGAAGTGGTGCTGCTCGGCGAGATGCTCGTACTCCTCCAGGCGGGCCTGCGTCCGCTCCGGGTCGGCGTCCGTCATGGCCTGCAGCAGCGCGGCGCACACCACGCCCGGCGCCGCGTAGGAGTCGAAGACCAGCCGCGACCCGGTGCCCGTGGCGAAGGCGACGTCGGCCTCGTCCACCACCGGGCCCAGCGCCAGATCCGTGATCAGCGCCACCTTCAGCCCGGCGCCCCGCGCCACCCGTACCGCCGTCAGCGTCTCCTGGGCGTGCCGCGGCATGGAGAAGGCCAGCACCCAGGTGCCGCCCGCCTCCCGGGACTGCAGCAGCGCGTCGGAGGCGACGCTGCCGCCCAGCGTCACCAGGCGCACGTCGGGGTGGATACGGCGGGCGGCGTAGGCGAAGTACTCGGCCAGCGACACCGAGATCCGCAGCCCCAGCACCGTCAGCGGGGCCGACTCCGACAGCCTGCGGCCCAGGTCGATCAACCGGTCGGGGTCGGCGAAGTCGCGCCGCAGGTTCTCCAGGTTCTCGATCTCCGCGTCCACCGCGGCCTGCAGTTCGTTGCCGCGGCTCTCCTCGGCCGGGGCGCCGACGCTCCGGGCACCCAGCGCGATGGCCTGCAGCCGCTCCCTGAGCGCCGGGTAGCCGCTGAAGCCGACCGCCGAGGCGAACCGGGTCACCGACGGCTGGCTCACCCCGACCCGGTCGGCGAGGTCCGTGATCGACAGGAACGCCGCCTCGGTGAGGTGCTCGATCAGGTACTGCGCGATGCGCCGGTGACCGGGGGAGAGCCGGGGCCGGTCGAACAGTGTCCGCAGCTGGGACGTGGCGGAGACCTCCGCCTCCGGCGCGGACCGGCCCGAGGTGATCGCCGACGCCTGCGCGCGTGCCTGCTGAGACGACGGCACGGCCGCGCCTCTCTTGTCTCCGCTGGAATCTCCCACGGAGGTTCAACATAGCCCACCGGCTGCCCTCACCAGGGCACCTTCCACCGCTCCCAGCGTGCGTCCGGCACCGGCGGGGCGCGGGCCGACCGGGGTTCACCCCGCCCGGTCCCCGCCCTCCAGGTCGCCCACCCGCACCAGGAGATCGGCCCCGTGCCGGGTCGCGGACACCAGCTCGGCGTTGCGCCCGTCGGTGCCGTGCACCCAGGCCACCGCCGCCTCGTGCGGCTTGCCGAACTCCTCGTGACGGGCGACCAGCCGGCGGATCCGCTCGGCCTCGTCCAGCTCGCAGAACCACACCTCGTCCAGGTGCGCCCGCACCCGCGTCCACGCCCCGCCGTCCAGCAGCAGGTAGTTGCCCTCCGTCACCACCAGCCGGGCCGTCGGCGGTACCGGCACGGCCCCGGCGAGCGGCTGCTCCAGCACTCGCTCGAAGCCCGGCGCGTACACGGTCTCGCCGGAGGCCGTCTCCCGGCGCAGCCGGCCCAGCAGCGCCGCGTACCCGGCGGCGTCGAAGGTGTCCGGCGCGCCCTTGCGGTCGCGCAGGCCCAGCCGGTCCAGTTCGGCGTCGGCGAGGTGGAAGCCGTCCATCGGGACGTGCGCCGCCCACGGCTCGCCCGGCCCGTTCAGCTCCCGCACCAGCCGTTCGGCCAGCGTCGACTTGCCGGCGCCGGGCGGCCCGGCGATACCGAGGAGGGCACGGCGCCCGCCCCGCGGCAGCCGGCGGGCCCGGGACAGCAGATCGTCGAAGGTCGGCGGCATGCCGCCGAGTCTGTCACCCGACCGGCCGTGCCGTCCCCCGCTGCCGGGTGCGCAACCACTCGAAGGGAGGCGCCGCCGCGGGGAACTGTGGGGGTATGACGACGCAACTGGGGCTCCCCGACGACATCCAGGCCTGCCTCTTCGACCTCGACGGGGTCGTCACCCGGACGGCGGTGGTGCACGCCGCCGCCTGGAAGGAGACGTTCGACGCGTTCCTGCGCGAGCGGGAGGGCGAGGCGTTCCGGCCGTTCACCGACTCCGACTACGACCAGTACGTCGACGGCCGCCCGCGCGCCGACGGTGTGCGCACCTTCCTCGCCTCCCGCGGCATCGAACTTCCGGAGGGCGACCCGGACGACCCGCCCGACGCGCAGACGGTCAACGGCGTCGGCAACCGCAAGAACGCCCTGCTGCTGCAGCGGATCCGCACCGACGGCGTCCAGGCCTACCCCGGCTCGCTGCGCTACATCGAGGCCGTCCGTGCCGGGGGGCTGCGCACCGCGATCGTCTCCTCCAGCGCCAACACCGTCGACGTGCTGCGCTCCATCGACGCCGAGCGTCTGTTCGACGTGCGCATCGACGGCGTGGTCGCCCGCGAGCGCGGCCTGCCCGGCAAGCCGCACCCCGACACCTTCCTCGCCGCCGCCCGTGACCTCGGCGTGGAGCCGCGGCGCGCCGCGGTCTTCGAGGACGCGCTGGCCGGCATGGACGCCGGCCGCTCCGGCCGGTTCGGCTACGTCGTCGGCGTCGACCGCGTCGGCCAGAGCGACGCCCTCTATGCGCACGGTGCCGACCGCGTCGTCACCGACCTCGCGGAGCTGGGAGGCCGGGCGTGATCACCAACCTGACGTACGCAGTGGAGCCGTGGTCGGTCCGCGAGACCTCCCTCAACCTGGACCTGCTGGCCCAGAGCGAGTCCGTGTTCGCGCTGTCCAACGGGCATGTCGGCTGGCGCGGCAACCTCGACGAGGGCGAACCGCACGGCCTGCCCGGCACCTATCTCAACGGCGTCCACGAACTCCACCCGCTGCCCTACGCCGAGGCGGGCTACGGCTACCCCGAGTCGGGTCAGACGGTCATCAACGTCACCAACGGCAAGCTGGTGCGGCTGCTGGTCGACGACGAGCCGTTCGACCTGCGCTACGGACGGCTGATCAAGCACGAACGGACCCTGGACCTGCGCCGCGGGGTGCTGGAGCGCCTGGTCGAGTGGACCTCACCGGCCGGGTCGACGGTACGGGTGCGCTCCACCCGGCTGGTCTCCCTCACCCAGCGGGCCATCGCCGCCGTCGAGTACGAGGTGGAGCCGCTCGACAGCCGCACCCGGGTGGTCATCCAGTCGGAGCTGGTCGCCAACGAGAGCCTGCCCGCCCCCGACGGCGACCCGCGCGCCGCCAGGGCCCTGCAGTCCCCGCTGGAGCCGGAGGACGCCTTCGCCGCCGGCCGCCGGCTGCGCCTGGTGCACTGCACCCGGCGCAGCGGGCTGCGGGTCGCGGTCGCCGCCGACCATGTGGTCGAGGGCCCGGACGGCGTTCTCACCAGCAGCGAGAGCGACGTGGACGTGGCGCGGCTGACCGTCACCGCCGTACTGGATCCGGGCCAGGCGCTGCGGGTGCAGAAGACGGTCGCGCACGGCTGGTCCGGCACCCGGTCCCGGCCTGCGATGGCCGACCAGGTCGACGCCGCCCTGGCCGCCGCCGCACACAGCGGCTGGGCCGGACTCCTCACCGAACAGCGCTCCTACCTGGACGACTTCTGGGGCCGCGCGGACGTCGAGGTCGACGGCGACGAGGAGATCCAGCAGGCCGTCCGCTTCGCCCTGTTCCACGTGCTGCAGGCCGGTGCCCGCGCCGAGCAGCGGGCGATCCCGGCCAAGGGGCTGACCGGCTCCGGCTACGACGGCCACGCCTTCTGGGACACGGAGATGTTCGTGCTGCCCGTGCTGGCCTACACCGAGCCCCGGGCGGTCGCGGAGGCGCTGCGCTGGCGCCGGGACACCCTGCCCGCCGCCAAGGACCGCGCCGCCCAGCTCGGTCTGAGCGGCGCCGCGTTCCCCTGGCGGACCATCGACGGCTCGGAGGGGTCCGCGTACTGGCCGGCCGGCACCGCCGCCTTCCACGTGGGCGCCGACATCGCGCATGCCGTCGTCCGGTACGTCGCGGTCACCGGGGACACGGACTTCGAACGCGAAGCAGGCCTCGAGCTGCTGGTGGAGACCGCCCGGCTGTGGCGTTCCCTCGGTCACCACGACCACCACGGCACCTTCCACATCGACGGGGTCACCGGACCCGACGAGTACAGCGCCATCGGCGACGACAACATGTACACCAACCTCATGGCACGGGCGAACCTGCTCGCCGCCGCCGACGCCTGTGAACGCCACCCCGACGACGCGGCGCGGCTCGGCGCCGACGACGAGGAGAGCGCCGCCTGGCGGGACGCCGCCGAGGCCGTGTGCATCCCCTACAACGACGAGCTCGGCGTGTACGAACAGCACGCGGGATTCACCCGGCACCAGCGCTGGGACTTCGCCCGCACCACCGCCGACCAGTACCCGTTGATGCTGCACTTCCCCTATTTCGACCTGTACCGCAAGCAGGTGATCAAGCAGTCCGACCTGGTCCTGGCGATCTACACCTGCGGAAGCTGGTTCGACGCCCACTGCGACGACGACGAGATCGCCCGCAACTTCGCCTACTACGAACCGCTGACCGTCCGGGACTCCTCGCTGTCGGCCTGCTGCCAGGCCGTGGTCGCCGCCCAGACCGGGCATCTGCGCCTGGCCTACGACTACACCGCCGAGGCCGCGCTGATGGACCTGGCGGACCTGGAGCACAACACCCGGGACGGCCTGCACGTCGCGTCCCTGGCGGGGACGTGGATGGCGCTGGTCGCCGGGTTCGGCGGCACCCGCCGGGACGGCGAGACCCTGCGGTTCGCACCGCGGCTGCCGGAGAAGTTCAGCCGGCTGGCCTTCCGGCTGCAGTTCCGCGGCCGGTGCGTACGTGTGGAGATCTCCGCCGGCAGGGCGACGTACACGCTGCTGTTCGGCGAGCCGCTGACGATCCGCCACCACGGTGCGGAGGTCGAGCTCACCGGCGACGAGCCGGTCACCCGCACCACCCCCAGGATCAAACGCCGGCCGTCCCCCGAACAGCCCCCGCACCGGCGGCCCAACGCCCGCTGACCGGCCGTCACCCGGGGGGAGGCCGGACGGCGGGCCGCTTTCCTCCCGGTACGACCATCATGCAATGGTTGCTCTGTTCGAAGTGTGACGTTTCATCAGGGTTCCCGTGTGTTCACGATGGAGAGGCGGACGATGGCCAACGGTGTGAGCACCCTCCGCGCCGGCAGGCGCCGGCGCGGCCCGGCGACGGCCCCCGGCGCGCCGGGCCGGGCCCGCGACACCCGCCTGCTCGCGGCGGTGGCCGCCGTCTTCACCCTGGCCCAACTGCTGCTGGTGCGCCCCGGAATGGGCCTGGGCTGGGACGAGACGGTGTACGTCAGCCAGGTCACCACCCACACTCCGGCCGCGTTCTTCAGCGCCCCCCGATCCCGCGGCGTCTCCCTGCTGGTGGCGCCCGTCGCGTCCTGGTCGTCCTCCACCGAACTGCTGCGGGTCCACCTCGCTGTGCTGTCCGGCCTCGGCCTCTTCCTGGCCCTGCGCGCCTGGCGGGGCCTGTTCCCGGCCCGGGTCCTGGCCACCGCCGGCGCCCTGTTCGCCACCCTGTGGGTGACCCTCTTCTACGGCCCGCAGGCCATGCCCAACTACTGGGTCGCCGTCGGCGCGCTGATCTGCGTCGGCTGCTTCCTGCGCGCGGACGCCGATCGCGGAGGCAGGGCGGTGCTGTGGGGCGTGGCGGCCGGCGCCGTCCTGATGGCCCTGATGCGGCCCACCGACGCGGTGTGGGTCACCCTGCCGCTGCTCGTCCTCGCCCTGGTCCGCCGCCGGTGGCCGCTGCTGCTCGCCCTGGCCGCCGGGCTGGCCGCCGGGGGAGGGGAGTGGGTGGCCGAGGCGTACGCCTGGTACGGCGGGCCGGGGGCGCGGCTGTCCCGGGCCTCCGAGATCCAGGGCGGGCTCGGCTGGCACTTCGCCGTCGACGACCAGCTGCGCAGCCTCGGCGGGCGTGCGCTGTGCCGCCCGTGCGACGTGTCCATGCCGGCCCTGCCGGTCCTCCTGTGGTGGTACCTGCTGCCGGTGCTCGCCGCACTGGGGCTGGCCGTCGCCGTCCGCGCCGGGCGCACCGCACGCACCCTGGTCCCGCTGGCGTGCGCCGCCACGGCGGCCCTGCCGTACCTGTTCATGATCGGGTACGCGGCGCCCCGCTTCCTGCAGCCCGCCTACGCCCTGCTGGCGCTCCCCGTCGCCGACGCGCTCTGGCACCTGGTCCGACGGCCCGGCGGCGCTTGGCGGCCGGTCGCCACCACCCTGGTCGCAGTGGGGCTGGCAGCGCATCTGGCGGTGCAGCTCAGCGTCCTGGTGCACACCGTGGACCGCAACACCGACAGCCGCCGCGACTGGGCCCGCACCGCAGGCGAACTGCACGGACTGGGCGTCCGCCCGCCCTGCCTGCTCACCGGGTACCAGGCCATCCCGATCGGCTACTACACGGGCTGCTCCTCGGGCGCCACCGCCGGCAACAACGAGAACACCACCGAGGCCGAGATCGTGCGCACCGCCCGCCGCATCCCGGTCGCCGCGCTGACCGGTCCCGACGGCACCCCGCCCGGCTTCGCCCGCACCTGGACCCCGTACCGGATCGGCGACCTGGAGATCCGGGTCGCACCGCCGCCGAGGGCCGACGGGCAGGACGGGTCCGGCCGGGAGGACTGATCCCGGCCGGGCGCTCCGGGGTCAGGGGAGCAGCTTGTCCAGGGCGGCCGGCCCCTCCGCGGCCAGCTTGCGGCGGGCCCACTCCAGGGTGCGCTCGCTGAGGTCCTTGCCGGACGCCAGAACCAGGTCCTCGGGCGACACGTCGGTGCCCGTGCGGGTGTGGAGCAGGTCGTCCGGGGTGGCGCGGTCGTCGCGTACGCGTACCTCGGACGGCCGGGAAGCCTCAGGCTGTGACATCTCCATGACGGAAGCTCCTCCGGTCCGGTGGCTGATCCGGTCCCGATACTGCCATCGGTCCCGAATATCCCGATATCACACCCTAGCGTCCCTGCCTCCGCAGCGCCGCGCGCTCGAACTGCCTGCCCGGGCGGACAGACGCCGCGGAGCCGTCCGGCGTCCCCCACGGACATGCGCCCGGAAGCCGCACGGCATCCAATGGACACGAGCAGGACGAGCGGAGATCCGGCCCGGCCGGCCCGGGCAGAAGGGCAGGGAGCATGGCAGGCAACCGTACCCGTGCCGGTGAGCGGGGCCCGGCCGCGCGCGGGGGTCTGCGGCGACTGGGCGAGTGGTGCGCCCGGCACGGAGTGGTCGTCCTCGTCGCCTGGCTGGCGGCGCTGGTCGCCCTGCAGCTCTCCGAGCGCTCCTTCGGCGGGGACTACTCCGACAACTTCACCATCTCCTCCACCCAGTCCGCGCAGGGCCTGGACGTCCTGCAGCAGCACGACCCGGCGGCCGCCGGCTACAGCAGCCAGATCGTCGTCCACGACGCCGACACCTCCCTGACGTCGCTGAGCTCGCAGTTCGGCACCACCGTGGGCGACCTGGAGAAGCTGCCGCACGTGCTGTCCGCGCAGAACCCGCTCACCGCCCCCTCCCAGACCGCCGAGGGGCCCGTCTCCTCCGACGGCCGCACCGCCTACATCAGCGTCCGCTTCGACGTCCAGCCGTCCACACTGGACGACTCCTACCTCGACGGGGTGGACGACGCCGTACAGCCCCTGCGGTCGGCCGGTGCCGAGGTCGAGTACGGCGGACAGCTCGGCGAACTGGCCCGGCCCGCCCCCGACGACCGGATCAGCGAGATGATCGGCTTCGGGGTCGCGATCGTCGTCCTGCTGATCGGCTTCGGCAGTGTGATCGCCGCCGGGATCCCCCTGATCACCGCACTGCTGGGGGTCTTCGGCGGACTGGCCTGCCTCGGCCTGCTGGCCGCCGCGTTCACCTTCGCCACGGTGTCGCCCACCCTGGCCACCATGATCGGGCTGGGCGTCGGCATCGACTACGCCCTGTTCCTGATCACCCGGCACCGGCAGAACCTGATGAACGGCGCCGACCCGGTGCACGCGGCCGGCCACGCCACCGCCACCAGCGGCCGGGCGGTGCTGGTCTCCGGCTGCACGGTGATCGTCGCGCTCTGCGGCCTCTACGCCTCCGGCGTGTCCTTCATCGGCAAGCTCGGCCTGGCCGCCGCCGTCACCGTGGTCTCGGCCGTCCTCGGGGCGCTGACCCTGGTCCCCGCCCTGATGGGCCTGATCGGCCGGCGCCTCGACCGCTACCACGTACGCCGCCCCGTCGCCGAGACCGACGCCGAGCCCGGCGCGGAGCCGCACGGCGTCTGGCACCGCTACGCCCGGCGCGTGGAGCGCCGGCCCTGGCACTTCCTGGCCGCCGGCCTCGCGACCATCGCGGTCCTGGCCATCCCGGTCTTCTCCATGCAGCTCGGGCACATCGACGACGGCGCCGACCCCACCTCCTTCACCGACCGGCGCGCCTACGACCTGATGACCGACGCGTTCGGGCCCGGCTCCAACGCGCCGCTGACCGTGGTCGTCGACCAGTCGGACGTACCGCAGGCGCAGCGTTCCGACCTCGCCTCCCAGGCGAACCGGACCCTCGCCGACGTCTCCGGCACCGCCGCCGTCACCCCGCTCACCGCGACCCAGGACGGCGACGTGCTGATCGGCACCGTCTACCCGGAGCACTCCCCGCAGAGCGCCGAGACCACCGACCTCACCAACCGGCTGGTCGACAGCACCCTGCCCGAGGCGGTCTCCGGCACCGACGCCCGGGGCTACGTCACCGGCACCACCGCCGCCCAGGTCGACTTCCGCGACATCGTCGCCGACCGGCTGCCGCTGATCATCGCCGTCGTGGTCGCCCTAGCCTTCCTGATCATCCTCACCGTCTTCCGCGGGCTGCTGGTCGCGGTCAAGGCCGCCGTGCTGAACGTGCTGTCCATCGCCGCCTCCTACGGTGTCGTCGTCGCCGTCTTCCAGTGGGGCTGGGGCGGGCCCGCGCTCGGGGTCAACGGCACGGTGCCCATCGAGAGCTATGTGCCGATGATGATGTTCGCGATCATCTTCGGGCTGAGCATGGACTACGAGATCTTCCTGCTCTCCCGGGTGCACGAGGCCTGGCTGCGCACCGGCGACGCCAAGGACGCGGTGGCCCACGCACTGGAGATCACCGCCCGGGTCATCACCTGCGCCGCCCTGATCATGGTCAGCGTCTTCGCCGCGTTCATCATCAGCGACAACATCGTCGTCAAGATGCTCGGGCTCGGGCTGGCCGTCAGCGTGCTCATCGACGCCACCGTGGTCCGGCTGCTGCTGGTGCCGGCCGTGCTGACGCTGCTCGGGCGGCACGCATGGTGGACACCCGGGTGGCTGGACCGGGTCCTGCCGCACATCGACGCCGAGGGCGAGCACGAACGGGCGGCGGCCGGGGCGGTCAGCGGTGGCCCGGGGGAGCAGGGCTCAGGACGAGCATCGTGACGTCGTCCTGCAGATCCCGGCAGAACCGCGACAGATCGCCCCACACCAGTTCCGTGAGCCGGGCCGGATCGGCGCCCGCCTGTTCACCGAGCCCGGCCAGCCGCTCCAGCAGCGGATAGAAGCCGCCGCCCGCGTCCCGGGCCTCGCCCACCCCGTCGGAGGCGAGGAACAGCCGGTCACCCGGGTGCAGCCGTACCGACTGGGCGCCGATCGCCGAGGCGTCCGCAAGACCCAGCCCCAGCGGCGTCCAGGGCGCCAGCCCCAGCTCCGTGACCGCCGCCCCGCGCAGCAGTAAGGGCGGCGGATGCCCGCAGGTCACGATGCGCACCTCGGCGGCGTCGGCCGAGAACTCCAGCAGCGCGGCCGTCGCGAACAGTTCGGCGTGCCGCACGTCCGCCGAGTCCACCCGCAGCCTGCGGTCCAGCCGCCCGGCGACCTCCGCGAGCTCCTGCTGGTCCAGCACCGCCTCCCGGAACGCCCCGAGCAGCGAGGCCACCGTGGCCACCGCCGACAGCCCGTGCCCCTGCACATCACCGATGACCGCCCGGACCCCGAACGGGCCGTCGCGCACATCGAAGAAGTCACCGCCGACCAGCGTCCCGCGCTGCGCCGCCCGGTACAGCCCCGCACACCGCACCGGTCCCACCTGTTCCGGCAGCGGCGGCACCACGGCCCGCTGTGCCGCCTCGGCGACGGTGCGCTCGAGATTCAGCTGCGCGTCCCGGCGACTGCGCACGAACGACACGAACACGCTCAGTACGACGACGAAGGCGACGGTGAGCAGGTCCGTTCCGCCGGGCCGGTCCAGCTGGAAGGCGGGCACGGTCAGCATCGCGAGCACGGCGGCCCCGAGCACCGCGGTCACCAGCGGGCTGTACGACAGCACGGCCAGCGGCGGGATGGCACCCAGCAGAAAGCCGATGTCGAGGGGGTCGGGACTGATCAGGGTCGCCGCGCCGACACCGGCGACGAGGGCGACCGGCAGCAGCCGCACCCAGCGGGGCGGCGGCGCACCCCGCAGCCAGCCCCGCCGCTCCGCACCCCGGCGCGCGACCGCTGCGGACACCTTTCCCACACCACCACGCTCCTACGCGGGCATCCCTCCCGCACGCCGGGCACCGGGAGGTCCGGCGTCCCGGCCACCGCGGCCCGCACCGTCCAGCAGCGCCTCGGCGGCGGCGAGGACCTCCGTCACCCGCAGCCCGAACGCCGCGTCGCACGGATGCCGGTGCCCGCCGCGGGCGGCGGCCAGCAGCGCGTCCGCGGCGCGCAGCAGCGCCGGAACCGCCCCCTGCGTGCTCTCCGGGAGCACCGTCACGCCCGCGCCGCCACGCAGTTCCACCGTGGCGCCCGCCGCCGCGGCCGGGGCCGAGAGACTGAGCGTGAGCACGCTCGACGCGCCGCCGGCGTGCTCCAGGACCACATGCACCGTGTCCCCGGGCCCCGGCGCCGCCGCCGCCACCCGCCGCACCTCGCCCAGGACCGGGAGCAGCACCGACAGGGCGTGCGGGCCGACGTCCCACAGGGCGCCCTTCTCCCGCCGCCACGGCGACCGGCCGAACGGGCTGTCGCCGGTCAGCACCGAGCCGAGCCACTGCGCCCGCGCCGTGAACCAGTCCGCGCGCCCGGCCTGACCGGCGATCCACGCCTCCGCCTCGGGCTGGAAGCGGGCGGTGAAGAACACGACCGAGGCGACACCGGCCTCCCGCACCGCGCCGGCCACCGCCCGGCCCTGCGCCACCGTGGCCGCCAGCGGCTTGTCCAGCAGCAGATGGCAGCCGGCCCGCGCCGCGCGCACCGCGAGTTCCGCCTGCACGTCGGGGGGCAGTGCCAGGGCTACGGCGTCCACCTCGGCGAGCAGCCCGTCCACGTCCTCGTAGGCGCGGGTGCCGTGACGTTCCGCCAGCTCCCGGGCCGCCTGCGGGCGGCGCCCCCACACGCCCGTGAACTCCAGCTCGCCGTGGAGGCTCAGGGCGGGGGCGTGCGCCAGCTCCGCCCACGGTCCGGTCCCCAGCAGTCCGATGCGCATACCGCAGCCCCTCCTCGCCGGTCACCGGTCGCCGGCCCGTCGCCGTCCGGCCCGGGCCGAGCGTGCCACACCGGCCCGGTCCCGGCACAACCCCGCCGGGACCGTACGGCGGTGGCGGCCGGGGCCGGTCCGCGCCCGGCCGCGGAGACCGGTGATGTCGCCGGCCCCGCACGGCGGGTCGCCCGCCGGCAGTGGCACGGCCGGCCCGGCGGCGACACCCGTCCGACGGCGTCGTGGAACGCCGCCCCCAGGGGTTCCGAGCCGGGGCGGCCACCGGCCGGGCCCCTCGCCACGGCAGGAGGCCGACGCGTCGTGCAGCAGAACCTCCCGTTGCACAACCCTAGGGACCGACCGGACGGTATGTCATCCTTCGGGGCAGAAGGAGGCCGGTGCGCGGAGCGCGGGGCGGCATGCCCCCGCGCCGTGCCGCCGCCGGAAGCCCGAGCCTGGGGGAGGGCCGCGATGCACCACGCTGCCGCGACACAGCACACGACCCGGCCACGAGCCGCGTTCCGCACCGGACCCACACCCGTGCCGCGTCCACGGACCCGGGCCGTCCGGTCACTGACCGATGCCGACGCACTGCGCGTCCTGCACCGGGCCGCCGGTGTCCTGCTCGACGACCTGCCCGACCTGACCGACCGGCTGGTGGCCCTTCTGCAGGAGCAGGAGCCCGCCTACCGGGCCGCCGTCACCGGTGACCCCACCGGCACCTGGCAGGAGGTGCACCGCTCGCTGCGGCACAGCGTCGCCTCGCTGATCGACCCGCGCAGCGCCCGGGAGGCCGCCCGCAACTGCTCCTGGCGGATCGGCGCCACCCGCGCCGAGCAGGGACTGCCGCTGGACGCCCTGCTGCACGCGTTCCGGCTGGGCGGCTCCCTGGTGTGGCAGCGTCTGGTCGAGGAGACCTCCCGCACCGCCCCCGAGGACGTCCGTCTGCTGGTGCACGTGGCCGCGGACGTGTGGAACTTCGTGGACCAGCACTGCACCCTCGTGGCCGACGCCTACCGGCAGGTCGAGTGGCAGCTCAGCCGGCGCCGCGAGAACCGGACCCGGCTGCTGGCCGCCGCGCTGCTCGACGGAACCAGTCGGATCGCCGATCTGCCCGAGGCCGCACACGCCCTCGACCTGCCCGAGCACGGCCGGTTCGCCGTCGTGGCCGTCGCCGGAAGCCTCCCCGCGCACTGCGCGGCGGACGCGCGAGCCGCCGCCGTACCGGACTCGCTGCGGGTCCACTGGCACACCGGAGCGGACGTGGACTACGGCATCGTCCTGCTCGGCGGGGGCGAGTTCCCCGGACCCGCCCCCGCTCCCGCCGACCCCGCACCGGGCGTCCGGATCGGAGTGGGCAGTCCCGTGGACGGACTGGCCGCCGTCGGCGAGGCCCGCCGGCTCGCCGACACCGCCCTCAGCATCTGCCCGGACGCCGGCGGCACCGTCCGCCTCGCCGACCAGCTTCCCGCCGCGCTGGTCGTCGCCAGCCCCGAACTCGGCCGCGCCCTCGCCGACCGGGTGCTCGGTCCCCTGCTGCGCCTGGAGCCCGCCGACCGCCAGGTACTGCTCGACACCCTCACCACCTGGCTCGCCTGCGGAGGCTCCGCGCAGCGCGCGGGCGAACGCCTCTACTGCCATCGCAACACCGTCCTGAACCGGCTGCGCCGCTGCGAGCAGCTCACGGGCCGCACCCTGACCCGGCCCGCCGACGTGGTGGAGGTCAGCCTCGCCCTGACCGCCAGGAGACTCCTGCGCTGAGCCGGACGCCCGCCGGTGGGGCTGGGCAGCCGCACAGCCCCACCGGCGCAGCACTGTCACCCCGCAGCGGCCCCGGCCCGAGCGCTGTACCGGCCCCGGCACCCGTGCTGTCGTGAGCGCGTTCTTCATCGAACGTCCGAACGACACCCCGAACCGCGCCGGGCCCGGCACGGTGTCCAGGAGCCGCAATGCCCCAAGCACCACCGGACGAGGCGCCCACGCTGCACGTCGAGGAAGTCGACGTCACGTACGGGCGCGCCCTGTCCGCCCTCCGATCCGTGTCGCTGACCGTCCCGCCCGGCGGTGCCGTCGCCCTGCTCGGCGCCAACGGCGCCGGCAAGACGACACTGCTGCGAGCCGTGTCCGGGACGCTGCGCCTGCACCGCGGCGCCGTCACGGCCGGCCGCATCCGCTACGGCGGGACGGTCCTCGACGGCCGCGACCCGGTGGCCGCCGTCCGCGCCGGTGTCGTCCAGGTGCCCGAGGGCAGGCGCGTGTTCGCCGGGCTCAGCGTCGACGAGAACCTGAAGGCGGGCGGGCTCGGCCTGTCCCGCCGCGCCCCCGCGCGGATCCGCGGGGCCCGCGACCGCGTCTTCGCCCTCTTCCCCCGGCTCGCCGAGCGCACCCGCCAGGCCGCCGGCCTGCTCTCCGGCGGCGAGCAGCAGATGCTGGCCATCGGCCGTGCCCTGATGGCCTCCCCGCGCCTGCTCCTGCTCGACGAACCCTCCCTCGGCCTCGCCCCCCAGATGGTGCAGCGCATCGCCGAGGTGATCGGCGAGATCAACGCCCAGGGCACCGCGGTACTGCTCGTCGAGCAGAACGCGGGCATGGCCCTGTCCCTCGCCGGCCATGCCCATGTCCTGGAGGTCGGCGAGGTCCGGCTGTCCGGACCGGCGGGCGAACTCGCCCGCACCGATGCCGTGCGCCGCCTCTACCTGGGCGAGGCCGCCGACGACGGCGAAGCCGGTCAGGGGGCCGCGTGACCACCCGAACCGCATCCCCGCACCCGCTCGAGGTCCAGGACGTCACCGTCCGCTTCGCCGGGCTGACCGCCCTCGACGCCGTCTCCTTCACCGTCGCCCCCGGTACCGTGCACGCCGTCATCGGCCCCAACGGCGCCGGCAAGTCCACCTGCTTCAACGTCCTGTCCGGCCTCCACCGGCCCGCCCGCGGCAGCGTCCGCCACGGCGACGCGGAGCTGACCCGGTTGGCTCCGCACCGCATCGCCGCCCTCGGCGTCGCCCGCACCTTCCAGAACATCGTCACCACCGCGGGCACCGTCGCCGACAACCTGATGCTCGGCCGGCACGCCCTGACCCGCGCGGGCTTCACGGCCAGCGCGCTGCGCCTGCCGGCCGCCGTGCGCGAACAGCGCGAACACCTCGCCAAGGCCCGAGAGATCGCCGAACTCACCGGCCTCGGTGCGCACTTCGACCAGCCGGTCGCCCTGCTGCCGTACGGCGACCGCAAGCGGGTCGAACTCGCCCGCGCCCTCTGCCTGGAGCCCACCGTGCTGCTGCTCGACGAACCCGTGGCCGGCATGAACGCCGCCGAACGCGCCCGCACCGCCGAGGTGGTCCGGCACGTCCGGGCCGAACTCGGCCTCACCGTCCTGCTCGTCGAGCACGACATGGGCCTGGTGATGCGGCTCGCCGACGAGGTCACCGTCCTCGACTTCGGCAAGGTCATCGCGCACGGCACCCCGGAGGAGGTCCGCCGTGACCCCGAGGTGCTGCGCGCCTACCTCGGCACCGACGGCACCGGGGAGGACGCGGCATGACCGGTGTGCTCGACAGCCTCTTCAACGGCCTGGCCCTCGGCTCGGTCTACGCCCTCATCGCCCTCGGCTTCGTCACCGTCTTCAAGGCCTCCGGCGTGCTCAGCTTCGCCCACGGCTCCCTGCTGCTGCTCGGCGGCTACCTCGTCGCCGTCCTCCACGACGACCTCGGCTTCGCCGGAGCGCTCGCCCTGGCGGTCGTGGTCACGGGGCTCGTGGCCGGGGCACTGGACCGGCTGCTGCAGCGGATCGGCACCGACTCGCACGCCGCCCACACACAGACCATCGTCACCATCGGCATAGACATCGTCCTCGTCACCGACCTGGCCCGGCGCATCGGCGGTGACCTGCTCAGCCTCGGCGACCCCTGGGGCGACGCGGTCACCGAACTGGGACCGGTGACCGTCGCCGACAGCCGGGTCGCCGCCATCGTGGTGTCCGCCGCGGTCATCGCCGGGGCCTTCGCCCTCTTCCGGTTCACCCCCTGGGGCCTGTCGCTGCGCGCGGCGGCCGAGGACGCCGAGGCCGCCGCCCTGATGGGGGTGCGCCTGTCCCGGGTGCGCACCGTCGCCTGGTGCCTGGCCGGCGCGCTGGCGGCGCTGGCCGCCGTCTTCCTCGTCGCCTTCCCGGCCCCCGGTCTGGAACGCACCACCGGGCAGATCGCCCTCAAGGCCTTCCCGGCCGCGGTGCTCGGCGGCATGGCCTCCCCGGTCGGCGCCCTGGTCGGCAGCATGCTGATCGGCCTGACCGAGGCGTTCGTCGCCGGCTACCAGTCCGATCTGCACGTCCTCGGCGAGGGCTTCGCCGGCGTCGCCCCCTACGCGGTGATGGTCCTCGTCCTCCTGGTGCGCCCGGCCGGGCTGTTCGCGGCGAAGGGAGCGGCCCGTGTCTGACCTCCTCAAGCGCGGCAGGTCCGACCTCCTCAAGCGCGGCAGGCTCCTGCTCCCTCTCCTGCTGCTGTGCCTCCCGCCCTTCTACCTCGACGCGTTCTGGCTGCGCATCGGCCTGTTCTCCATGGCGGCGGCCATCGGCGCCGTGGGCCTCGCCCTGCTCAGCGGTACCGCCGGCCAGCTCTCCCTCGGCCACGCCTTCTTCCTCGCCGTCGGCGCCTACGGATACGTCTGGCTGGCGGGCGAACCCGGTCCCGGGCTGCCGCCCGCCGTCGCCATGGTGCTCGCCGTGCTGCTCGCGGGCGCCGCGGGCGGCCTGTTCAGCCCCGTCGCCGGCCGGGTGCGCGGCATCTACCTGGGCGTGGCCACGCTCGCCCTGGTATTCCTCGGCCATCACGTGCTGCTCACCGCGGACTCCGTCACGGGCGGCTTCAACGGCCGCTCCGTGCCGCCGCTGGAGATCGGCGGGTTCACCTTCGCCGGCAGCGACCCCGGCCTCACCGTCCTCGGGGTGCCCTTCGGCGCCGAGGAGCGCCTGTGGTACCTGGGCCTGGCGCTGGCCGCGCTCACCTGGTTCACCGCGCGCGGCCTGCTGCGCGGCCGCCCCGGCCGGGCCCTGGCCGCCCTGCGGGACAGCGAGACCGCCGCCGGTGTGATGGGCGTGCACGTGGCCCGCTACCGCTCGGCCGCGTTCGTCGTCTCCTCGATGTACGCCGGACTAGCCGGGGTGCTGCTCGCCCTGTCCTTCCGGCGCGTGGTGCCCGACTACTTCTCCCTCGCCCTCTCCGTCGACTACCTCGCCATGATCGTGATCGGCGGGCTCGGCTCGGTGGCCGGAGCCACGGCCGGCGCGGTCTTCGTCACCGCGCTGCCGCTGCTGCTGACCCGCTACGCCGACCGGTTGCCGCTGGTCACGGCGCCCGGTACGGGCGAGGGGGCGATCGGTCCGACCGAGGCCGCCCGGTACCTCTACGGCGCGGCGATCGTCGTGATCCTGCTCTACGCCCCCGACGGACTGCACGGACTGGCCCTCCGCACCCGTGACCGGCTCCGCCCCCGGAACCCCCGTCCCCGTCCCTCCGCCCCCGGCACTCCGTCCGGGCCCTCCGCGACCGCCGTACGAACCAAGGAGCACACCCCGTGAACGTCACGCACCCCAGGCCCCGCGCCCCCCGTACCACTCTCGTCGCGGCCCTCGCCGCCCTCTTGGTCGCGGCCACCGGATGCAGCTCGAAGGCCGGCGGCAGCGGCGCGGACAGCGCCGGCGGCGTCACCACCGGCCCCGGCGTCGGCGCCGACACCATCAGACTCGGCGCGCTCACCGATCTGACCGGGCCCTACGCCACGCTCGGCAAGAGCATCGTGCAGGCCCAGCAGATGTGGGCCGACGACACCAACGACCGGGGCGGCATCTGCGACCGGGAGATCGAGATCGTCGTCAAGGACCACGGCTACGACGTGCAGAAGGCGGTCACCGCCTACGCCGACATCGCCCCGGACGTCGTCGCGCTGCCCCAGGTCATCGGCTCGCCCGTGGTCGCGGCCCTGCTCGACGACATCGAACGGGACCAGCTGCTGACCTTCCCGCAGGGCTGGGCGGCCTCCCTGCTGGGCAAGGACTCCGTCCAGGTGCTCGGCACCACCTACGACATCGACATGATCGCCGCCGTCGACTTCCTCACCCGCACCGGGAAGGTCGCCGAGGGCGGCACGATCGGGCACGTCTACTTCGAGGGCGACTACGGGGCCAATGCGCTGGAGGGCTCGCAGTGGGCCGCACGGAGAGCCGGGCTGACGGTCGTCGAACAGAAGATCAAGGCCACCGATACCGATCTGTCGGCGCAGGTCTCCGCGCTGCAGAAGGCCGGGGTCGACGCCGTCCTCATCAGCGCGGGCCCGGCCCAGACCGCCTCCCTCGTCGGCGTGGCCGCCTCCCGCGGCCTGAAGGTGCCCGTGGTCAGCAGCGCACCGGGCTACGCCCCGCAGCTGACGGAGACGCCGGCGGCGGACGCTCTGGAGGCGATGCTGCACGTGGTGAGCGCCGCCCCGGCCGTCAGCGCCGACCTGCCCGGTGTGGAACGCATGGTCCGTGACTACCGGGAGAAGTACCCCGACTCCCCGGTCGACTCCGGTGTGCTGTCCGGGTACAACGCCGCGCTGGTCATGGGCGACGATCTCAAGAAGGCCTGCGCACTGGGCAGCCTCGCCCGGGAGGACGTGGTCGCGGCGCACCGCTCGCAGGACGACGCCGACACCGGCCTCGGCACCCCGCAGGACTTCACCGACGTCACCCGTCCCGCCAGCACCTCCTCCTATGTGCTCCGGCCGGACCGCAAGGCCGTCGGCGGACTGGTGATCGCCGAGGACACCCGCAAGGTGCCCGGCGCGGAGGACTACCTGGCCGGACGCGACTGACCCGCGGCACGGTCCGGGCGGGACGCCCCTCCCGCCCGGACCGGGTGCCTCCGCACGTCCGCCGGATCCCGTGGAAGAGACCTGCGTCACGTTGTACTCTCTGTCCCGTCAGTGCAGTTGGCGCCGCAGGGAGCTGGGGGAAAGATGCAGGGCGACAAGCAGCTGTCCACGGAGATCGACGCCAATGTGCCGACAGCCGCCCGTATGTACGACTTCTACCTGGGCGGCAAGGACAACTACGCGGCCGACCGGGCGGCGGTCGGGGAACTCGACAAGGTGGTCCCCAGTACCCGGGCGCTGGCCCTGAACAACCGGCGCTTCCTGCAGCGGGTCGTCCGGACCCTCGCCGAGGAGTACGGCATCCGCCAGTTCCTGGACCACGGATCCGGCCTGCCGACACAGGACAACGTGCATCAGGTGGCACAGCACGTCGCCCCCGAGTCCCGGGTCGTCTACGTGGACAACGACCCGATGGTCCTGGTCCACGGCCGTGCGCTGCTGGACCAGAACGACCGCACCGCGGTCATCCACGCGGACATGCGCTCGACCGACGAGATCTTCTCCCACTCCGACACGCGGCGCCTGATCGACTTCTCCCAGCCGGTGGCGGTGCTGTTCAACTCGGTCTTCCACTGCATCCCCGACAGCGTGACCGACGGGCCGGCGGCCGTGGTCCGCAGGGTCACCGAGCGGCTCGCGCCGGGCAGTTACGCCGTGATGTGCCAGCTGGTCAGTGACGACCCTGAGGTCCGCGAGTCGGTCACCGCCTTCATGGACCAGGCGACGCAGGGCAACTGGGGCCGGGTGCGCGAGGAGAAGGACGTCGCCGAGTGGTTCGAGGGCATGGAGATCCTCGAGCCCGGACTGGTGGAGGTCTCCACCTGGCGGCCGGACAACGAGGTGGCGCCCCGTCAGCTCACTCAGGAGTGGATCGAGTTCGGCGGCCTCGGGCGCCTGCGCTGACGCCCTCTCACTCCGCCGGGTAGCGGGCCTGCAGCGTCGTACGGAGCAGCTCCAGCGACTCGCGCGGGGTGAGCGCCTCGTCGGCGAGCCGGTCCAGCGCCACCCGGTACTCCTCGGTCTCGTCCCGGTCCTCCAGGAAGTTCGCGCTTCGGATGTGCTCCAGATAGACCACGTCGGGCAGGTCGGCGCCCCAGAACCGCAGATAGGTGACCGGGATGGCGGGCGCCGACGCATGCGTCACGTCCAGCGGCACGATCTGCAGCGTCACCTGCGGCCGGCCGGCCATCTCCACCAGATGGGCGAGCTGCTCCCGCATCACCGCGCGGCTGCCCAGCACCCGCAGCAGCACGGACTCGTCGATGACCGCCCACAGCTGCGGGGCGTCCGCGCGCCGCAGCAGCTCCGCCCGGCGCATCCGCAGCTCGACCCGCCGCTCCACCTCTCCGGCCGGTGCGTTGGGCAGACCCCGCCGTACCACCGCGCGGGTGTAGTCCGCCGTCTGGAGCAGCCCGGGAACGTACTGGATCTCGAACGTCCGGATGGTCGCGGCGGCCTCCTGCAGCCCGACCAGCCGGTCGAACCACTCCGGCATCAGCCGCTTGTCGTACCGCTGCCACCAGCCGGGTTCACCGGCCCGCTGCAGCAGCTTGACCAGCACCGAGGTCTCGTAGTCGTCCGTGCCGTACAGCCGCAGCAGGGCCCGGACGTCGGACTCGGCCGGTGGCCTGCGGCCCTTGCCCGACTCGATTCGGGACAGCTTCGCCGCGCTGAACCCCAGCTCGCGGGCGGCCTGGTCCTGTGCCAGACCGGCATCCTCACGGAACCCCGCCAGCTGCACCCCGACGAGCATCTTCAGCAGGGTGGGAGCCGGCTCGGGCCGGTCCAGATAGGGTTCGAGTCGGGAGAGGCGATGCGACGAGGCGGACATCCTGGCTCCCAGCAGACCGGCAGAGTCGAGAACCACACTATCCCATCCGCTGCCGCCTCACCGCATACAGCGTCGGCAACCTCGTCCGAAGGAGGCGTCAGACCAGCTCGCGCAGCGCCTTTCCAAGCACCGCCACTCCTTCGGCGATGGCCCCCGGCGGGGTGGCCGCGTAGCCGAGGACGAGGCCGGGGTGGCCGGGCATCTGCCGGTGCCACGACAGCGGCTGGCACTTCACGCCCTGGGCGAGCGCGGCGGCGGCGAGCTCGGTGTCCGGCACCTCCGGTGCATACGTGACGGTCAGGTGCAGGCCGGCCGCTGCGCCGTGCACGACAGCGCCCGGCAGGTGCTCGGCGATGGCGTCGATCATCGCGTCGCGCCGCCGCCGGTGACGGCCGCGCATCAGATGCAAATGCCGCTCCAGGTCGCCGGACTCCATCAGCCGGGCGAGTACCAGCTGCGGCAGCACAGCATTGCCCAGGTCGGTGAAGCGTTTCGCGTCGGTCAGCGCGTCGCGGTAGCGGGGCGGCGGTACCACCCAGCCGATCCGCAGCGCGGGCGCGAGCAGCTTGGACACGCTGCCCATGTAGCACACCTGGTCGGCCAGCAACGCGCGCAGCGCGGCCACCGGCGGCCGGTCGTAGCGGTGCTCCGCATCGTAGTCGTCCTCCATGATCATCCCACCGTCCTTCGCCCAGAGCAGCAGCTCGCGGCGGCGCTGGCCGCTGGTCAACACACCGGTGGGGAATTGGTGGGCGGGCGTGAGCAGCACCGCGCGGGCACCGGTGGCGCGCAGTGCGTCGACGCGCACGCCATCGCGGTCGACCGGCACCGGTGGGGTAGCCAGGGCTCCGTTCCGCAGGTGCTGGCGGGTGCCGAGCGAGCCGGGGTCCTCAACCGCAACACTGTCGATGCCGTCCGCTCGCAGCACGGGGTGCAGCAGCGTGAGGGCCTGCGCGGTGCCGGCGACGACCAGCACCTCGTCCGGCTCCACCCGGATGCCGCGGCTGGTCGCCAGCCAGGTTGCGACGGCGCGGCGCAGTGGTGGGGCTCCGCGGGGGTCGCCGTAGCCGAGGTTGTCGGCGGACAGCTCGGCGAGCACGGCCCGTTCGGCGCGCAGCCACGACGCCCGGGGAAACGCGCTGAGGTCGGGCTGGCCGGGGGTGAAGTCGATGCGCGCGCGGACAGCACGCAGCGCGTCAAAGACGTCGGCATCGGGTTCGCCGGCGAACAGCGTGCCTGGCGCACGGTCGGCGGCGACTGGCGCCGGGCCCCGGCACGGCCTGGTCCCGCAGGGCGTCGACGGCTGCAAGAGAGGTGTCGCGACCACCACCGTTCCACCGCGCCGACGCCCCTCGACGTAGCCGTCCTCGGCCAGCCGCCGGTACGCCTCGGTGACCACCCCGCGCGAGACGCGCAGTTCCGCGGCCAGCGCCCGGGTGGGCGGCAGCCTGCTGCCCACCGTCAGCTGGCCGTCAGCGACAGCCTGCCGCAGCCGTCGGGCCAGCCAGTCCACCTTGCGACCGGTGGGGGCGTCACCGGCGTCGAGCTGCAGGAAATCGGAGCCGTAGGCCGGGGATCCGCAGTCCGCCGACGTGGCTGCCGTCATGGGTACGGCGGCCGTTCCGTCCGCTACCCGTCTCCCCTCGTTCACCGGGCCGATGGTGTCATACGCCACCGCAGTTCTGCAGGCTCACCAGGGCCCTACCCGCCGAAGACGAATTCTGGTGCGGGCGGGGTGAGGACGGCCGCCGCGGGGTCGGTCGGCCAGTGCGCGGCCAGTTCCTCGGCCACCGTCTTCAGTAGCTCCGGCACGACCTCGGCTCCGCCGTCGTGCATGGCCTCCGCCACCACCAGGATCCGGCTGGTGCGCTCACCGACCGCGGAGTGGCCGCTCTGTCGGTTCGTCCAACGGCGGGCGTGCGCCCGTCCGACGGAGTCGGTGAAGGTCACCTCGCCGGGTTGAGGGTGCTCGGTGCCGCCGCCGAAGGTCGTGTAGTGCTCGTCACCGCGGGCGTAGCGCACCTCCAGCAGCGGGCCTGCGATGCGGTCCGTGTCGAGGACCGCCACCGGCACTGCGTATGCAGCCGATATCGCGTTGCACAAGTCGATCACCGGATGGATGCGCGGCAGTTCTCCCTTCTTCCTCAGCCGCCGCAGCAGCGATTCCGAGGCGCAGCGGTACTGCGTCGGCTTGAGCCCCATCCGGGAGAAGACCCGCCGCCAGGCCAGCACTTCGGGGAACCCACCCTCGGCGGCACCGGCCAGCCGGGCAGCGGCGCGGGCCGTGTACTCAGCGACGCGCGGGCCGACATCGGCGGCGGCGTCAACGCCGGTGGCCCACAGCGCACCGGCGGCGAGTTCGGGGTGGTCGGACCAGATTGCGTCCACGTGCCGGAAGCGCATCTCACGCCACCGCCAGCCACGCGCTCAGGCCCGCGAAGCAGGCGGCGAACCCCCGGCGGATGCCGGTCATCACCCTCGGCCTGGCCAGCACGCGGTGTCGTACGGCGGCGGCACACATCCCGTACGCGACGAAGACGACGAAAGTCAGCGCCATGAAAACGGCGCTGAGCCGGAGCATCGCTCCAAGGGAGCCGGATTGGTCGGCGGGCACGAACTGCGGCAGGAACGCGACGAAGAATATCGTGAGCTTCGGGTTGAGAAGGTTGATCAGTACCCCGGAAGCGATCACACGGGCCGCCGGCCGCGGCTCGGCCTCCCCCTCGACGGACAGCGCCTCCTTGTCGCGGAGCGTCGCCCACGCCATGTACAGGAGGTAGCCGACACCGAGGTACCTCACGACCTCGTAGGCGACGACACTGGTGTGCAGCAGCGCGGCGAGGCCGGTCATCGTCGCCACCAGATGCGGCACGATGCCAAGGGTGCAGCCGAGTGCGGCGACCGCGCTCGCCCGGCGGCCGTGGGACAATCCGGCAGCCAGGGTGTACACCACTCCGGCGCCGGGGGTGACCACCACGACCAAGGTGGTCAGCAGGAACGCGATGCTCAAGGAGACCTCCACAAGGTTCAAGGTCCCCCCAACCCTGCCCCGGCCATGGTGCGGTGGACAGAGCCAAAGTACGCCGAGCCAAATGGTCCATAAGGTCGAGCCGACTGCGAAGTACGCCCCTCCGGGCCACAGCCTTCTCACTGGCAGATGCACGTGGTCACCAAGGCCTTGAGCGCCAGGCCGGACCGGGTAGTCGGTTGCGCTTGCCGGTGAAGGAGTCCAGGCGCCCGGTCGACAGGCCCGAGGGTGGGGACGGTCACCTTTTCGCCGCAAGGGGCAGTCGGCGCCATCGGCGTGGCCGTCTCCGGTCCGGCCGGGCGCTCACAGCAGGTGGTCGAACTCTCCGTCCCTGGCCCCGGCCAGGAAGGCCGCCACCTCGGCCGGCGTGTAGACGAGCGCCGGCCCGTCCGGGTCACGGGAGTTGCGCATCGCGATGCCCCCGTCCACCGGGGCGACCTCGACGCAGTTGCCCTCGGCGTTGCTGTGCCGGCTCTTGGTCCAGCGGACGTCCAGCGAGCTGGCCCGCACTCCGTTGCGTACTGGTGGCACCGCGGTCTCCTTGCCTCTCGGGGGAGCCCGGCGGACCCTGCGGGCCCGGGTCGGCTCCCAGCCGAATTCTCGCGCAATTTCGCGTGCAATTGCATGCGAGCGCTGACAGCGTGGATAATAGCCGGGGCGTCAACCCCCGTGGAGGCGCCCCGGCCTGACGTCGCATCGAGGAGATGCCGTGTCATCACCTGCGCACCGCACGCTCCCGCCGCGGAGCGAACTCGCCCCGACGACCGGCGGAACGGACGGGGGCGACCGCCGGGTGACATCGGCGGTGCTGCGCGTCGCGTGCAGTGCGGAGGGATTCGCCCGGGCGCGCGCGTTCGCCCGGGACACGCTGCACGGCTGGGCACTCGACCACCGCTGCGACGACGCCGTGCTGGTCCTGACCGAACTGGCCGCCAACGCCGTGGCGCACGCCGTTCCCGCGGCGGCGGCAGGCACCGTCGAGGTCGGGCTCGGGCTCGCTCCGGACCGCGGTCGCGTGACACTGACCGTCTCCGACCTCACCGACGCCGCACCCGTGTTCGCACCGTCCGGCCGGCCCGTCCTGCGGGAGCACGGACGCGGACTGTGCATCGTCGACGCCCTGGCGGAGGACTGGGGCTGGACCCCCAGACCTCCCGTCGGCAAGACCGTCTGGGCCCAGCTGTCGACCCGTCCCCGCAACTGACCCCGACTGCCGCGGAAAGGCCCCCCATGCGCACCGCTCCGACTCCGCAGCCGAGCACCCGGCGCGCCCACGGCCGTACCTCGCCGACCGGGTCCGCCCCGGCCTCCCCCCTCGCCGGTGTCGACCGGATCCCCTGGGCCGAGATCCAGGACTCCAGCGGCTCGGCCGCAGCGATCCCGCTGCTCCTGAAGCGCGTGGCCTGGGGCGACACCGAGACCGCCCGTGCCGCCCTGACCGACCTGCGCACCCGTATCTGCCAGTACGGCTTCGTCGTCGAGCAGGCCACCGCCGCCACCGTGCCCTTCCTGTGGGAGCTGGCCCAGCTCCCCGGCGTCGGCAGCCGGGCGCAGATCATCCGCCTGCTGAAGGACATCGCCGACGCCCGGCAGTGGGAGAGCACCGCCGCCGTCTACCCCAAGCTGCTCAACCACCGCGAGAACCCGGTGGCGTGGGAGCGCGCGGCCCGCCGGGCGGTCCGCGCCCGGCGTGCCGACCTGCCGCGGCTGCTGGCCGAGGACGACAGCGAGATCGCCCGTGCCACCACCGAACTGGCCCGGGTGCTCGGCGAGTAGCACCCGGCCGTCACACACCGTGGCCGATGCTTTTCGGTCGAAACTTCGTCGGTTACGGAGACTGCACGGTCGAAAGATGATTGATTCTCGTCATTTGGGCGGTGACGGGCCGATGGTGTGCATGTTTCTGCCGGGTCCGGGCACAGGGAGCGAAAAAGGAGAGAGGGGCGCTTCGTGCTCGTACCGGACCCGAAGGTCGTCAGGGAGTTGCTGACGCGGTACGCGTCACTGCGGATCGCTCAGGCGGAAGGGGAGAGCCCGGCCACGGCGCGCGAGCTGGCGGACGTCAGCTACACGCTGTGCGTGATCACAGGGAAGACCGGCATTCACGACGCGGTGGCCGAGGCGGACGCCCTGCTGCTCGCCCAGGGGCGCCGGACCGGTGCCGCAACAGGCGGCCGGGACGGGGAGAGCGGCCTGTCGCTGGCGGTGTGACCCGCGGGCGGCCGGGCTTCAGCCGCGGTCGGGCGAGGCGGCCGAGGGGCGGGCCGGCCGGGCGCGGAACGCCGCACGATAGGCGAAGGGCGTGGTGCCGACCACCCGGCGGAACCGCTCCCGGAAGGCCGTCGGGGAACCGAACCCCGCCTGCCGGGCGATCCGTTCCACCGGGTGCTCGCTGTTCTCCAGCAGATACTGCGCGCGCCGCACCCGTGCCCGGAGCACCCACTGCAGCGGGGTGGTGCCGGTCTGCTCGCGGAACCGCCGGCTGAAGGTCCGCTCGCTCATCCCCGAGTGCGCCGCCATCGCAGCCAGGGTGATCTCCCCGGCCAGCTGGTCCTCGATCCACTCCAGCACCGGCTCGAGGCCGGACCCGCGGGGCACCGGCGGATGCTCGTGCACGATGAACTGCGCCTGCCCGCCCTCCCGTTCCAGCGGCACGACACACATGCGCGCGGCATGCGCGGCCACCGCCGAACCGAGGTCGCCGCGGATCATGTGCAGGCACATGTCCAGTCCCGCGGCGGCACCCGCCGAGGTGAGGATCTGGCCGTTGTCCACGTACAGCACGTCCGGCTGCACCTCGACGCGCGGATAGCGCCGGGCCAGTTCCTCGGCCGCGAACCAGTGCGTGGTGGCCCGCAGCCCGTCCAGCAGCCCCGCCTCGGCGAGGACGAAGGCCCCGACACACACCGAGGCGATCCGGGTGCCGGCCACGGCCGCCTGCCGGAGTGCGTCCAGCACCCGGCCGGAGGGCGGGCCGGACTCGTCGGAGCGGCCCGGGACGATGATCGTGTCCGCGTCCCGGAGCGCGTCGAGTCCCCGGTCGATCCGCAGCGCCAGACCCCTGGTGCGCACGTCCGGTTGCTCGGCGCACAGCCGGACCCGGTAGGGGCTGCGCCCGTCGGGCAGCCGCGTCCAGTCGAAGGCCTGGAAGGGCGCCGCCATGTCGAAGGGCACCACATCGTCCAGGACCAGGATCGCCACGGTGTGCATGCTCGCCACGATAGGCGGGATCCCGCCGGTGGGGGGAGCCCAGGTCACATCCGGTACCGGGGACTTCCGGCCGGTGGGGGATTTGGCGGGAACCCGTTGCAAGCTGTCGTTCCGGCCCCTGTGCGAGCGTGCGGCGGATTCCTAGCGTGGGTGATCGATTTCCGACCACCGTCACGCCCCGGAGCCCCGCCGATGACCAAGTTCCTGCTGTCGCTGCACGTCCTGGCCGCCATCCTGGCCGTCGGTCCGGTCACCGTCGCCGCGAGCATGTTCCCGCCCGCGGTCCGCCGCGCAGCCCTGTCCGGCACGGACACCGCCGGGTCCGCGCCGGACCTGGCCGGCCTCCTGCCGGACCCGGACGGCGCCGGTGGTGCCGGTGGTGCCGGGGGCGTCGCCACGGTACGGCTGCTGCACCGCATCTGCCGGGTCTACGCAGGACTCGGCATCGCGGTGCCGGTCCTCGGCCTCGCCACCGCGCTCGCCATGGGTGTCCTGGGCGACACATGGCTTGTGGTCTCCATCACCCTGACCACCGCGGCCGCCGGTGTCCTGGTCGCCTTCGTGCTGCCCCGCCAGGAGGAGCTCCTGGACCGGCTGACACAGCACCGGCCCGTCGAACGCGCCGGTACCGCGCGCCTCGCCATGTTCACCGGTGTGTTCAACCTGCTGTGGGCCACGGTCACCGTCCTGATGATCGTCCGCCCCGGCTCCACCACCGGTGCCTGAGGTCCCGTCACCGGCTGGACGGATCGCACCCCGCCGGGTGAGCGTCCCCCTAGACTGCTCACTCGCGCCTGACGCACAGGGGCTGACGACACGAAAGGCACGTTGACGGGTGTTCCAGGATTCCCCCATCTACGACCGACTGGTCGCCGAATGCGGCGACGTCCCCGCGCAGGTGCGCCGGGAGGCCGAGCGCGTGAGCAGGGAACTGGAGGTCGTCATGCGCCCGCGGCACACGCCCGGCGGGGAGCGCCCCCCGGCCCCGGGCAACGGCTGGCAGCGCGCCGGCACCCTCCCCGGGCCGCGCCCCGACTGACCCCCCTGCCCCGCCCGGATCAGATGACCGCGGTGTCCGCGCCCCCCGGCTGCACCCGATCCGCCGGATCCGGCCGGGCCAGCCAGTCGGCGACGGCCCGGGCTATCGGCTGACCGGTGTCCACCTCGACGAAGCCGAACTGGCCGGACTGATTGCACTCCAGGAACCACCAGGTCCCGTCGCCGTCCTCGGCGAAGTCGAAGGCACCGTAGGCCAGTTGGGAGGACCGGAGGTACTCCCGGACGGCCTCGGCGACGCGCGGCGGCACCTCTGCGGGACGCCACGGCTCGGCGGAGGCGGTGAACCGGACGTCCACGTCCCCGGGGTCCGCGTTCACGGCGGTTGCCTTGCGGGCGGCCAGCAGCCGCTCGCCGACGGCGGTGAGCCGGATGTCGGCGCGCTTGGGCACCCGCCGCTGCAGCAGGGTCGGGCCGAACGCGACGGCGGCGAAGTCCGTCTCCGGCGGAACCCGGCTGGCCGGCACCGCCCGCGGCGGATCCTGCGGATGGGCGCCCGAGACCGGCTTGACCACCAGGTCCGGATACCGCTCGGCGAACTCCCGAGCCGCCCGCGGGAACGTCGTGATCAGCGTGGCCGGCACCGGCAGGCCGCACTGCTGGGCCAGCCGGAGCTGCCAGGGCTTGTGCCGGGCCCGGCGGGCGGCGTCGGGATGGTTCATCCAGCGTGCCTCCGAGCCGCGCAGCATGCCGTAGAGCGCCTGCCCGGACTCCTCCGTCAGCCATGCGGACGGTTCGGCCGCGCGCCCGGCCGGGCTGCCCGGCCGGCGCACCCAGACGGACCGCAGCCCCCCGATGCTCACCATCCGGCCCCCGGACGACAGATGGCCGCGGAAGGAGCCGTGTACGTACTCCCCCGACAGGGCGACGGACCCGGTCAGGTCGGCCGGATCCAGTCGCACCACCGGGACCCCCGACTCGTGCAGGTGCACGACCACCATGTCGGCGGTGACGTCCTCTTCACAGGTCAGGATCAATACGGTCATGTTCGGCGGTCCGCGTTCAGTCGTCGAAGTGAGTCTTCGAGCCCGCGGTGGAGGTCGTGGTCCCCAGCTCCCGGAGCAGGGCGTGGTCCCGGGCCGCCACCCGGCCGTCGAGGAGCACGTTCAACTGCAGCCCGGAGTCGTAGACGTACGGAGTGGCCGCTTCCAACTCCGCTGCGGGACGTGCGTAGTTGAGCGCGAACGGTTGCATCGTCTCTCCCTCGTCGGTGCTCGCCGAGCAGGCGGTGGTCCAGCAGCGCCTTCGGCCGGTCCGCCGACTTGCTTCGGCTTCCAGAGACTTATACGAATCGAACGGGTGAATGGTTTCCTCACGCTGCGTAGTATTACGCTGCGTAGTCAAGCCATGGGTTCGTGATCCGGTCGCCGCGGCTCGGGGTGCCGTCCCCGCTCGCCCAGGGAGCCGCGCATGCTGCGCAGGGACAGCAGCAGGACACCGATGTCGTCCAGGTACACCGGATCGGGCAACAGGTCCGCCGGCAGGGCGAGATAGAGGACGGCGCCCCAGAAGACCCAGCGCGGGCCCGTCGGCAGCCCGGATCTCCTGAGATCCCGTCGGGTCCGTACCAGCCGCACCAGGACGGCGACGGCCAGAGCGAGCACGACCGCCGCGAGCGCCATGGCCGCGACGATCCACGCCGTGGTCGTGTCCACCCGCCCCCTCCTCATGGTCGGTCCGTGTCCGGTGCACCGCTCCGGTGCCCTTGCACACACGCGTCCTCTACGGGATTCCCCTTGGGAGCACACATATGGCTGCCGGGCGGGTGGCTCCCCCGGGTGGCCGGTCCGAGTGGCGGGCCGGGGCGGGGCAGCTTAGTAATGGTCACCACCATGTCGCGTGTCGCATGTCGGGGACGCAGGAGCGGCCGCACCCCCTTCACACGGAGCAGACCATGACCACCGGCTCTTCAACCACCTGTTCGGACGAGTACGCCATAGCCCCCGTGGACCTGCCGACAGCCGAGACCGCCACCGCCACCGGCACACACAGCAGCACCACGGCCCCGGCACTCACCGGCCTCGACCCCGACCCGTGGCCCGACCCGTGGCCCGACCCGGCCCCGGAATCGGCGCCCCCGGCCCCGGCAGGTGCGTCCGGGGACGCACCCTCCGCCCACCCGGACGCGACGGAGTCCTACGGCGACCCGGCGGCCGACCTGGTGCGCTCCGCGGTCGCCGACCGGCCGCTGGAGGAGGTCGTCGCCCTGATCGCGATGCTGGAGGAGTCGCCCGAGTACGCACAGGCGACGGTCGATGCGCTGCGCGCGGCCGGCGTCAACCGGTCGGTGGAGGACGTCACCCGGTTGGTGGGCCTGCTCACCAGGCCGCCCCGTCACCCCGCCAGTGCGGACGAGGCGATCCGCGCGGCGGCCGAGCACCGGTCGGTGGAGGACGTGACCCGGCTGATGGCGCTGCTGCACCGCACCCCGTTGGAGCCGCACTGCGGCCGGGAGGCGGTGCGGGCCGCGGCCACCGGCCGGTCCGTAGCGGAACTCGTCCAACTCATCGGGCGGCTCGCCGAGGAACGCCGGGACCCCGCCTACCGGCCCGACGCCGCCCCGTCGCCCGCCGCGGAGGACACCGGCGCCCCCGACCGGCCGCGGCGGAACGGCGGCGCGGCCGGTCCCGACGACGACGCACCACCGGCTGCCGGCACCCGGCCCTCCGGCCGCGAAGGCCGCAGCGGCCCGCGGCGCCTCCGGGTCGCGCGCCGGTGTCCGGGGCGGCCGGCCGACCGCGGCCCGTCCCGGCCCGTCCGGCTCGCCGTCGCCGCGCTCGCCGGCTGCGGCGTCGCCTTCTTCCCGCCGCAGCCGGACGGCGCCTCCGTCCGGGTGTACGCCGTCGCCCTCGGCCTGTCCGCGCTCTGCCTGGTGCTCGCCCTGCTGCTGACGGTGCGGCCCGCGGTGCCCGTGCTCGCCGCGGGGGTGGCGGGGCCTGCCGCGCTGGCCGCCGCCAAGCTGTACGGCAGCGCCACTCCCACGGCCGGCGCGTCCCGGGTGCTGGACCTCACACTCGCGCCGGGCTGGGTCGCCGCGGCCGTGGCCGTGGCCGCGTCCCTGGTGGCACTGACGGCGCTGTGCGTACAGGTGGCGGCACAGTCGCCCGCCGCCCGCCGGCCCCGCCGCCCGGCGGCCGGGACGAGCCGCACCGCGGACTGACCGCACTGCCGCCCACGGTCACCCGGCGGGGCCCGCCACCACGGCCGCGAGTGCCCCGGGAGCCGAAGCCGGAAGCCGGAAGCCCGGCGCCGGCGGCAGGCGGAGGCCGGGCGCCTGCCGGGCCGTCAGTTCCCCGGCCCGGCCGGGCCCGGGCCCGGGCCCGGCCGCAGGCTCCTGAGTCGCTCCAGGGTGCGGGTCAGGAAACGTCGCGGGAGCACCGCGCGGGACGGTTCCGCGGCCCGAGCGGAGTCGCGGCACGCGGCCAGTGCCTCGTTGGCGCGCTCGGCGGCCTCCCGGTACAGGTCCCGGGACCTGGTCATGGCCTCCAGCGCCTCGGCGTACATGGCGACCAGCCTGCGTTCACGGGCCAGTTCCTCCTCGAGGGTCAGCAGCCGCCACTCCTCGCGCAGCGCCGCGAGCGCCTCCTCGGCGCCCTCGGGCAGCGGCCGGTCGAGCGCGGCGAACCGGGTGACCGCCGCGATCAGATCGGCGGGTTCGGAGCCGTCGAGGAAGACGGAGCGGACCGTGAACGCCTGTGGGTCGTGGCCGGCCGGGGCCGGTGTGCCGGGCAGCACCACGGCGCCGCCGCGCGGCAGTTGCACGCCGTGGTCCTGGAGTGCCCAGTTCGCCGCCCGCAGTTGCTGCGGCGCGGCGCGGTGCTCGACCACACGGTGCCGCAGCCCGGGCGGCAGCCACCCGGCCAGCGGCATCCGCCCGCGGTGGTCGGGGGTCATCGCCTCGTGGACGACGACATGGATCTGCCACGAGTGCCGCGCCGCGTCCCGCAGCAGCCGGCGGACCGTCCGGTCGTCGTCCGGCAGCGTGTTGATCCCGCGCAGCCGCAGTCCCGTGGCGGCGTCCCGGTCCCAGGGGACGTCCGGGTCCTCGGGCCAGAACACGGCGGCGGGGGACGGCCACGCCGGGTCCCAGGGTCCCTCGGCCTCCGCGACCAGCGTCCACTCCTGCCCGCCCGCCGAGCCAGGTGCCAGCGTCAGCCGGGCCCGCACGGTGACGTCTTCGCCTCCGTCCCCGGCCACGGTCCAGCGGGCCTCGAAGACCCGCGGGCCGGGGCCGTCCTCGTCCTCCGGCGGCTCCAGGAAGGCGTCGACGGCACCGGAGTCCCTGCGCTGCCGCAGTGTGCGGAGCAGCAGGTCCTCCGCGCCGGATCCGACGTGGCGGCCACGCGCCGGCCACACGGTGGGCGGAAGCGTGGGGCGATCCGGGGGAGAGGTCGGCATGAGTCCATCCGAAGACGGGAGTAGGTGTACAGACCAGTATGGTCGTCGCAGACCGGAGGATCTCACCCGGGGCCCGGTGGACGGACGCCGCCCGGACGGGTGCGGCAGGATGTCAGGGGGCCGGATCCGGCCGAATTATGCACCACCCCGGGCACGTTCCCCTGGAAAATGCCAAACCCCTCACCTCATGCGTGCACTTTCCGTAGTGTCGGCGTCACGTTCGCGGCACAGGGGTGCCAGGGGAGGGGAACCGGCGTGCCCGGAATTGACGAGAGCCTGCTCGAGGCGATGCGGGTGCCCGGGGCCCGGGGCGTGTCCCTGGTGGACTGGATCAGCGGGCTGGCCCTGGGCACGGTGGGCGAGGCGCCGGGCGGCGATGCGGAGGCGAGCGCCGCGGAGACCGCCGAACTCGCCCGGCTGGCCGCCGAGAGCGGCACCCTCGCCCCGGCCGGGCGCGGCGCCGCGGCGGACAAGGAGCCCCCGGTCGAGGATCTGATCGTCACCACCGCCGACTCCTACCACCTGCTGAGGTTCGTCGGCACGCCGTTCGACAGCACCGTCCTGCTGCACCTGTGGCTGGACCGGAACGACGGCAACCTGGCACTGGCCCGCATCCGGCTGGCCGAGACGGCGGACCGACTGGTGCTGGGATGACGACCGGGACCGCGCACGGCACCACCTCCGCCTCGCTGGCCGCCCTGGCGGCCGACCGCGCCACCGGCGCCCTGTCCGGTGAACGCGGCGTGTTCTATCTCGTCTCCGGCCGCATCGTGCACGTCGAGTCCGCGCTCACCCCCGGCCTGCGGGCGCTGCTCACGCACAGCGGCGCCGTAGCCGCCGACGGCTGGTGGGAGGCGGTCGCCCGGGACGGTGCCCGGCACCGGGTCGGGCACCGGCTGGTGGACAGCGGACGGGTCTCGGCGGGGGCGCTGGAGGTCTGTCATCTCGGGGCGCTCTTCGACGCCGCGTACTTCGCCCTCGCCCATGACACCCGTCCCCACCGCTTCCGGCCCGGCGCCGCGCACTGGCTGGGCACCGTCCGCTCCGTCCCCGTCGACGCCGTCGTCCGCGAGTCCCGGCGCCGCCGCACCCTGCTGGAGCGCATCTGGCCCGACCCGGCCGTCGACGTCGCCCCGCTCGCCCGCGCACCGGGCGCCGGGGCCGCTGAGCTGCCGGTGCGCCGTGGCCGGATCCTCGAACAGGTCGACGGCGTACGCACGGCCGCGGACATCGCCGCCGCCCTCGCCTGCCGCACCTACCACACCCTGGTCGAACTGCGCCGCCTGGCCGCCGGCGGACTCGTCACCACCGCCTCGCCCCGGCCCGCGCCGCCACCGGCGCCCGGCGGTCCGGATCCCTGCGGCACGGCATGGGACGACCCCGACACGGCCCTGCTGCGGCGGCTTCGAGACGCCTTGGAGGCCTTGTGATCCGCGCGCGCCGACAGCGTGCCGAAAGGAGACTGCTCATGGCCGTCGAGAGGGACGTCCTGGACGAGCTGCACCGACTGCGCAACCGCGTGCCCCAGGTGACCGGGTCGCTCGCGGCCACGGTCGACGGGCTCGTCCTGGCCCACGACGCCCCCGGCGCCGAACCCGAGGGGCTCGCCGCCCTCACCGCCGCCGCCCTCGGCGTCGCCCAGCGCACCACGGACGCCACCGGGCGCGGCGCGTTCCGTGAACTGCTGCTGCGCGGCGCCCACGGCTACGTCGCCACGTACGCGGCCGGCCCGGCCGTCGTGCTCACCCTTCTCGCCGACGCCCGCGTCAACGTCGGCCGGCTGCACCTGGAGGGCCGGCGCAGCGGAGCCCGTATCGCGGAGCTCATGGCGGCCGGCGGCGACGGGACGCGGACCGGCGCACAGCCGGCGCCCGGCGCGCGCACCGCCGCCGCTCCCGCGGACCCGGCGCGGCCCATCGGCACCCTGCCGGTGCGCACCCCGCCCCGCCCCGCCCACCAGCCCCGCCCCTCGGCCGGCGGCCACCGCCGGCCGGTCTGATCCACCGATCACGTACCGATCACGTACGGAAGGAAGACACCATGGCCAATCTGGAGACGTCGCTCAAGGAATGCCTCAGCTCCATCGACGGGGCGACGGCCGCCGCGCTGGTCGACTACACCAGCGGCATGGCCCTAGGCACCCTCGGCGGCACCAAGGACTTCAATCTGGAGGTGGCCGCCGCCGGCAACACCGATGTCGTCCGGGCCAAGCTGCGCACCATGGAGCACCTCGGCCTGACGGAGGAGATCGAGGACATCCTGATCACTCTCAGCACCCAGTACCACATGATCCGGCTGCTCAAGGGCCGTGGCGGCAACGGGCTGTTCCTGTACCTGGTGCTCGACGCAGGCCGGGCCAACCTGGCGATGGCCCGGCACCAGCTGCGCCGGATCGAGGGCGAGCTGGAGGTCTGATGCGAACCGGTTCCCGGCTCCGGGGCTGAGCACGGGTGCGCCCGGTGCCGGTGGCCAGCCGTGGCCACCGGCACCGGGCGCGGGCGGTGCTCTCAGGCGCCGCTCTCCCGGAGCATGTCCTCGCGCTCGACGATCTTCACCCGCTCGCGGCCCTGCGGCTCGCCCAGCGCCTTCTCCGCTGCGTCCAGCCGGTACCAGCCGTCCCAGGTGGTGAAGCGGACGTTCCGCTCGGCCAGGAACGTGTCCACGGCCTCGGGGCCGGGCGCGGACGGCGTGTGCAGCCGGCCGGCCGCGTAGTCGTCCAGCAGATTGGTCACCGTCTCGTTGGCGTCACCCTTGGTGTGGCCGATCAGACCCACCGGGCCGCGCCGGATCCAGCCCGTGACATAGGCCGACTGCAGATGCTCCCCCGACTCCTGCAGCACCCGGCCGCCCTCGTCCGGGACGGTGCCCGACTCCAGGTCCCACGGCAGCTTGGGCAGCTGGTCGGAGAGGTAGCCGACGGCCCGGTAGACCGCGCTGACGTCCCAGTCCTTGAACTCCCCGGTGCCCTTGACGTTGCCGGTGCCGTCCAGCGCCGTGCGCTCGGTGCGCAGGCCGACCACCCTGCCGTCCTCGCCGAGCAGCTCGGTGGGCGACTCGAAGAAGTGCAGGAACAGCTTGTGCGGCCGGTCGCCGGTGTCGCGGATCGCCCAGTTCTCCAGCGTCTTGGCGACCATGTCGGCCTGCTTGTTGCCGCGCCGGGTGGCGATCGAGCCGTCGTCGTAGTCGATGTCCTCGGGGTCGACGATCACCTCGATGTTCGGGGAGTGGTCCAGCTCCCGCAGCTCCATCGGACTGAACTTCGCCTGCGCCGGGCCGCGGCGGCCGAAGACGTGGATCTCCTTGGCCCGGTTCGCCCTGAGGCCGTCGTACACGTTGGCCGGGATCTCGGTCGGCAGCAGCTCGTCGGCCGTCTTGGCGAGGATCCGGGCCACGTCGAGGGCGACGTTGCCGACCCCGAGGACGGCGACCTTCTCCGCCTGCAGCGGCCAGGTGCGCGGGACGTCCGGGTGGCCGTCGTACCAGGAGACGAAGTCCGCGGCGCCGTAGGAGCCGTCCAGATCGATGCCGGGGACCGGCAGCGCCCGGTCGGCCGTCGCGCCGGTGGCGAAGATCACACCGTCGTAGAACGTGCGCAGGTCGTCCAGGCTGATGTCGGTCGGGTAGTCGACGTTGCCGAACAGGCGGATCTGGGGCTTGTCGAGCACCTGGTGCAGCGCGGTGATGATGCCCTTGATCCGCGGGTGGTCCGGGGCGACCCCGTAACGGATCAGTCCGAACGGGGCGGGCATGCGCTCGAAGATGTCGATGGACACGCCGGGACCGGCGGCCACCTCGGACTTGAGCAGGGCGTCGGCGGCGTAGATTCCGGCCGGGCCGGAGCCGACGATGGCTACCCGCAGCGGGCGGGGCATGATCAGGTTCCCTTCGAGCGGTGACAGATCAACTCGTCGAGAGCCTAAACTAAGGCAAGCCTAAGTCGGTACGCGGGTCCGGTCTATGAGCTCATAAGGCGGGCTTATGGCGCCCCAAGGTCACGATTGGGGTGCCGTTCTCCCGGTACCGGCGGTCCGCCGCGCCGGCCGGGCGAGGGTCGCCGCCCGGCCGGTCAGGGAATCGGCTGCTCCGCCCAGATGACCTTGCCCTCCGGGGTGTAGCGGGTGCCCCAGCGTTCGGCGAGCTGGGCGACGAGGAACAGGCCGCGCCCGCCCTCGTCCGTCATCGCCGCATACCGCAGATGCGGCGAGGTGCTGGTGCTGTCGGACACCTCGCAGACCAGGGTGCGGTTGCGCAGCACCCGCACCCGGATGGGCTCGGCGCCGTACCGGATGGCGTTGGTGACGAGCTCGCTCAGGATCAGCTCGGTGGTGAACGCCAGCTCGTCCAGGTCCCACTCGGCCAGCCGCCGGGTCACCTCGGCGCGGACCGCGCCGACCGCCGCCGGATCGGCGGGCACCTGCCACTCGGCGACCCGGTCTGGGCCGAGCGCCCGGGTGCGGGCGACCAGCAGGGCGATGTCGTCGCTCGGCCGGGTCGGCAGCCGGGCGTCCAGCACCGCCCGGCAGGTGTCCTCGGGTGACTCGCCCGCCGCCGCCAGGGCATCGCGCAGCTGCTCCAGACCGATGTCGATGTCGTGCTCCCGGTCCTCGACCAGCCCGTCGGTGTACAGCACCAGGCGGCTTCCCTCCGCCAGCTCCAGCGCGGCCGTCTCGAACGGCAGTCCGCCGAGCCCCAGCGGGGGACCGGCGGGCACGTCGGGGAAGTCCACGCTGCCGTCGGGGTGCACCACCGCCGGCGGCGGATGGCCGGCCCGGGCCAGCGCACAGATCCGGGAGACCGGATCGTAGATCGCGTACAGACAGGTGGCGCCGGTGACCGGGGCCGTCTCGCCCGCCGCCGCCTCGTCCTGGTCGATCCGGCCGACCAGCTCGTCCAGCAGCGTCAGCAGCTCGTCCGGCGGCAGATCGAGCGAGGAGAAGTTGTGCACCGCCGTGCGCAGCCGGCCCATGGTCGCCGCCGCGTGCAGCCCGTGCCCGACGACATCGCCGACCACCAGCGCCACCCGGGCCCCGGACAGCGGCAGCACGTCGAACCAGTCCCCGCCCACCCCGGCCTGGGCGGGCAGATACCGGGAGGCGATGTCCAGGGCGTTCTGCTCCGGCAGCGAGCGCGGCAGCAGGCTGCGCTGCAGGGTGACGGCCATGCTGTGCTCGCGGGTGTAGCGGCGCGCGTTGTCGATCGACACCGCCGCACGGGCCACCAGCTCCTCGGCGAGCGCCAGCTCGTCCGCGTCGAACGGCGCGGGCTTGTCGCTGCGCCAGAAGCCCACCACCCCGAGCACCAGGGCGCCCGCCCGGAGCGGCACGGTGATCAGCGAGTGGATGCCGTACTCCACCACCTGCGCCGAGCGCTCCAGGTCCTGCGCCTGCCAGCCGTGCGCCCGGGCGAGCTCCGGTTCCAGCACGGACCGGCCGGTGCGCAGGCTGTGGCCCTGCGGGGAGGAGGCCACGAACCGGAGCTGGTGGCCCACCGGGTACAGCGGCGCGTCCTCGCGCACCCCGCTGACCGCACTGCGCCGCAGGACGCTCCCCGGCTCCGGCTGGGCGCCCGCCAGCACCGCGTCGTACAGGTCCACGGTGGCGAAGTCCGCGAACCGGGGCACGGCCACCTCCGCCAGCTCGGCGGCGGTGCGTGAGACGTCCAGGCTGGTGCCGATGCCCACTCCGGCGTCGTACAGCATCTCCAGCCGCTCCCGGGCGGTCTCCGCCCGGCCGGACAGGGCGCGCAGCTCCGTGGAGTCGCGCAGCGTGGCGACGCTGCCGGCCGGACCGTCCCGCACGTCCGTGGGCCGCTGGTTGATCGCCAGCAGCCGGTCCTTGACCAGGTGCACCTCGTCGGTGGCGATGCGCCCGGAGGCCAGCAGCGCCGCGGTGTCGGCGGCCAGCCCGAGCTCGCCGACGTGCCGGCCCTCGGCGTCGTCGGGAAGGCCGAGCAGCCGGTGCGCCTCGTCGTTGGCGAGCAGCAGGCGCCCCCCGTCGCCGACGATGAGCACGCCCTCCCGCACGGCGTGCAGGACGGCGTCGTGGTGCTCGTACATCCGGGTCATCTCGTCGGGACCCAGGCCGTGCGTCTGGCGCAGCAGCCGTCTGCTGACCAGCGCGGTGCCCCCGGTGGCCAGCACCAGCCCCGCGCCCGCGGCGGCGAGCACCAGGGGAAGGTGACGGCCGGCGGTGACGCCGACGTGCTCGGTGGTGATACCGGCCGACACCAGGCCCACGACGTCCCCGCCCGGCTCCTCGACGGGGACCACGGCCTGCACCAGCTGCCCGATGGTCCCCTCCACCTCCTCGGTGACCGTCCCGCCCCGCAGTGCGGGCTCGATGGTGCCGACGAACGTCCGGCCGATACGGTCCGGCCGGGGGTGGGTGTAGCGCACACCGTCGGTGTTCATCACGACGATGAAGTCCACTCCGGTCGCCTCCCGGGCCGCCTCCGCCCGCGGCTGCAGCACCGCCGTGGGGTCGGGACTGCGCAGCGCGGCGAGGATGCCGGGGGAGTTGGCGAAGGTCTCGGCCACGGCCAGCGAACGGTTGCGGGCCTCGACGGTGCTGTCGTGCCGTCCCTGGAGCACCAGCGCGACCACGGCGGCTGCCACCAGCAGCAGGACGACGACCACCTGCAGGACGAACACCTGTCCGGCGACGCTGCGTCCGGTCAGCGCGGACCGCAGTCCCGTGGTCCCCTCCCGCCGCGACCGGTGTGCGTCTCGCTGCCCGCGAGCGGGCGGACCGCTGGGGCGACGGGCTGACCGAGCTCCCGATCGACCCATTAGTCGGACCATGTGCCCATGTCTACACTGCCGTGGCGGGTGAGGCGAGAGGCACTGTCGTGGCGGGTGACGCGAGAGGTGTCCCGTGGGGTCGCCCGGCCGTTCGGCTGGTCGGCGGCCGGGTGCCGGAGTCCCGGGCAGGCCGCCCCGTTCACCGCCCGCTCTCCGGTTCCGGACGGCGGGCGGCGAGCAGCAGGGCGATGTCGTCGGGGCGGTCCACCGCGTGCCGGGCCCCCGCGGTGAGCCGGTCCGCCGTCACCGCCAGCCGCCGGGCCGTCGGGCGTTCCGTCGGCGCCCCCGCCTTGGACAGCGCCACCCGCAGCGCCGAGATGCCCGCGTCGATGTCCGTGCCGGGCCGCTCCACCAGCCCGTCCGTGTAGAGGGCGAGCAGCGCGCCGGGCGCCAGCCGGAACTCCGTGAGCGGATAGCGGGCCTGCGGGTCCACGCCGAGCACCACACCGCCGGGAAGATCCAGCACCTGGGCGCGTCCGTCCGGGTGGCGCACCAGCGGCGGCGGATGCCCCGCCCGGGCCGCACGGGCCAGGCCGGTGACCGGATCCAGCCGGAGGTAGCAGCAGCTCGCGAAGAGCCCCACGTCCAGATCGATCAGCAGGTGGTTGGTGCCGTTCAGCACCTCGTCGGGCGACCGGTCGCCGAGCGCGAAGGCCCGCACGGCGCTGCGCAGCTGCCCCATGGTCGCCGCCGCCTGCACCCCGTGCCCCTGTACGTCCCCGATGACCAGCGCCATGCCGTCGCCCGACGCGACGACGTCGTACCAGTCGCCGCCCACGTCCATGCCCTGGGTGCCCGGCAGATAGCGGCCCGCGGTCTCCATCAGCGGGTGTGCCGACAGGCGCCGCGGCAGCAGCGCCCGCTGCAGTCCGCGGGCGAGTTCGGTCTCGGTCTCGTAGCGCCGCGCCTTCTCCATGGCCTGGCCGATCAGCCCGGCCAGGGCGGTGAGCACGGTGCGCTCCTCGGTGCTGAAGCTGCGCGGGCGGTCGAAACCGAGGATGCAGGAGCCGACCGGGCGGCCGGAGGAGATCAGCGGCAGGAAGGCCCGGGCGCCCTGGGTGGCGTCCAGCGGGATGCCCGGGTATGCGGCCGCCAGCGCCTGCATCGAGTCGAAGAACAGCGGCCGGCCGCTGGTGAGCGTCTCCACGCCGGGCAGTCGCGCGTCCAGCCCTATCCCTTCGAACGGCGCCAGGAATCCGGGCGGGAACCCGGTCTCCCAAGCCAGGTGCAGATGCCGGTCCTGCAGCAGGTACAGGGCGAGCCGCCGGCCCCCGAACGCGGGCAGCAGCTCGCGCACCACCACCTCGGACACCTGGCGAGGCGTCACCGCCTCGGTCAGCGCCACGGCCAGCACGATCGGGCGGTACAGCGGGGCGGTGGAGGCCACCACGGGCGGTACGTCCCCGGAGGCGGACGCCTGGGGCGGGGCGCCGAACCCCGCGGCCCCGGCGGCGGAGGCGTCGGCCACCCGGTTCGCCGGACGGACCGTGCCGGTCAGGATGTCCGGCCCCGGATGCACGGACACCGCCAGCCAGTCCCCCTCGTAGAGTTGCGGGGTCGTCGAACGGCTGCCGTCGGGAGGGCGGCGGACGTGGAAGTGGACCGGGTCGGGGGAGAGCAGGGCGGCCCGCAGGTGGTCCTCGCACTCGGTCTGGTTCAGCCAGGGCACCGCCTCCCACAGCCCGTGGCCCACCAGCCGTGCCCGGGGGCGGCCCAGCAGCTGGGCGGCGCGCGGATTGGCGTAGACGATCACGCCCAGCCGGTCCAGGCAGAACACGCCGTCGGGCAGCAGATCGGCCGCGGCGTCCGCCACCGGACCGAGCCCCGGGTCGCGGACCATGCCGCGCACCGGGCCGGTGCCGGGCGGTGCGGCGTACGGCTTCCACAGCTCCACCAGCCGCAGCGCCCCGTCGGCGGTGCGCACCGGCAGCGGCAGCGGCGGCGGTCTCCCGGCCGCGGTCTGGCGCAGTGCGGCGGCGACCCGGTGGCCGTCACCGGGGGCCAGGGCGTCCATCAGCGCCCCGAGGGAGGCGGCCTGGCCGGGTCCCGGCAGGGCCAGCAGCGCGCGCAGCGGTTCGTCGACGGTCAGCGTGCCGCCGGCCGGTTCCCAGGCGAAGCTCCCGGCGTGCTGCGCGGGTCGCCGGGCCGCCGGCGGACGGACGCTCAGCGGCTCGTCGTCCCAGGTGACCGGGGTGGCTGTGCTGTCCTCGAGCCCCTGCAGCGCCATGGCCAGATCCCCGGCGATCCGGGTCAGCCCGTCCAGGTGCTTGAGCACCTCCGCGGTGTCCGCCGTGGCGGGGCGCAGCACGGTCAGCACCCCGAACATCGTGTCCGGGCCGGCCACGGGCACGTACAGGGACCCGAACGGAAACGGCAGCCCGGCCGCGAACTGGGGGTAGCGGCGCATCGTCTCGGTGGGGTTGGGCAGGATCACCCGCACGCCCAGCCGGAAGGCGTCCGCGGCCGGGAACGGGCGGTCGACATGCAGCTCCCACCAGGGGCGGAACAGCGGCCCGGGCAGCCCGGCGAGCGCGGACAGCCGCAGCAGTCCGGGTGAGCCGGACCGCAGATAGACCCCTCCCGCGTGGCCGCCGGCCGTACCGACCGCCTCGGTCGCGGCGTCCACGAGCAGTGCCGGCAGCCGCCCGGGCGTGCGGTCGGCGTCCAAGGCGCCTGCTGTCATCGGCCCCACCTCGTCCGTGCGCCGTCACGCGGGCGACACAGCAAGAATGCGCCACGACCGCCCTGTCGCGCACCCGGGGGACGCGGGGAATCCGTTCCGGCCGCGACCGGACGGGCCGCGGCCGGCGGGGTCCGGGGCCGGTTTCTAGGGGCGGGCGTAGGGCCGGGTCATGATCTCCATGTTGTGTCCGTCGGGGTCGTCGAAGTACGCGCCGCGGCCGCCGAACAGCCGGTTGATCCGCCCGGGCTCGGTGTGCCCGGGATCCGCGTAGTAGGTGACTCCCACGGCGTCGAGGCGGGCGATCATGCCGTCGAACTGTGCGTCGGGCACCAGGAACGCGTAGTGCTGGGCCTGGATCGGCTCGTCGCGCATCTGGTAGTAGTCGAGCGTCACTCCGTTGCCGAGGTCGACGGGCAGGAACGGGCCGAACGGGGCGCCGACCTCCAGCCCGAGTATCGCGGTGAGGAACTCGGCCGACAGCTGCCGGTCGCGGGCGTGGACGACGGTGTGGTTCAGCTGGACGGTGGTGGTGACTTCTTCGTGGGACATGGCCGGGTGGTCTCCGGTTCCGGTGGTCGGTGCAGGGATGCAGAACGCAGGAACGCGGAGACGGGCGGGCCTCTGGCCCGCCGCAGGCTCACGGCCGGGCCGGGGTGCTCACTCGTGCATGGCCCGAGGCCGACCCGGCAGTCACCGGGCCGACCCTAGTCGGGTGCTCGGGGCCGGTGCAACGGCGAATTCCCGCCGGGGGATCCGGGAGAGCCGGCGGTCGTCGGTCAGCCGAACGGGTCGAGGGTGAGCCGGGCCTCCTGCGGGCTGCCGTCGTGGACCAGCGACTCGTGGTTGCCGACGTCGTCGAAGGCGAACGCGTAGGCCTTGCCGTCGGTCGTCCGGGCGTGGATCGCGCGGGCGTAGTGGTTGGTCACGGGATCCCGGTAGAAGTCCTCGGACGTGGGGTCCGGCTGGTGCGGACTGGTCAGCAGCGTCGACCGGTTGAATCCGGCGCAGAGCGTGCGGGAGATCGGGCCTCGCACGGCGTCGTTGGGAGCGTCCAGCAGCTTGTGGCAGCCCAGGACGCTGTCCGCGTCGGGTTTGCGGAAGCTGGTGACGACGGTGCCGCTGCCGTCGGTGAAGTGCAGGACACCGCCCGACACCCGGCCGTGGTACGTGGTCCCGGGCCGGTCGGCGAAGGGGGTCACCGTGAGCATGTCCGTGGCGTACTTCCGCCAGACCCGGTCGATGTAGTCGTCCAGCACGGAGGCCGGCAGCGCACCGGTCGCCACGCCGTGGCCGGGGGCCAGGACCCGCAGGACGGTGCCGTCGGACCGGGTCCGGACCAGACCGGACCAGCCGCCGGGCTGCGCGCGCAGATCGTCCAGCACGCCCTGGTAGCCGCCGGGCCGGAGCCGGCCCGTGGTGGCGGTGCTGCCGTCGCCGCGCCGGACGCCGACCGTGTACGGCGCGGAGAACATGTCGACCTGTGTGCTGTTGATCCACAGTCCGGAGCCGTTGAGCGTGTACTCGGACCAGTTGAACAGGATGTCGTGGTTCGGGTCGTCCGGGTTCTGCACCGCCGGCTGCACCAGACCGCCGGTGGCCAGCCTGAACACCAGCTTCCGTCCGTACGAGAAGTAGATCCGGCCGGAGAGCCGGGGGATGCGGATGGTGGTGGTCCGCCCCGGCGCCGGTCCGGCGATCGAGGCGTCGGGTGCCGGCACGGGCGGACTGCCGCCCGCGGGCCAGGCGTGGAAGGTGCCGTTCGCGTCGGCCCAGCCCTGGCGGCCGGTGGCGAGCTCGGTGCCGAGCGTGTAGACGTACACCGGCCCGGCGCGGCCGGAGTCGTTGGTGACGGTCAGCGGGATGGTCGCGGGAGCGGCGGCGTGGGCGGGGCCGGTGGGGCCGGCCGCGAGCAGGGCCCCGGCCACGGCGGTGGCGAGGGCGGTCGTCGCGGCGGTGATCCGGTGTCGGAGCCTGTCGAGCATGCTGAACCTCCGTACGGGCCCTGCGGCGGGCCGCGGAGAGTGGGGGGCGCGGAGAGTGTGCGGAGTGCAGGGGGCTGGTCCGGACCAGTTCTGAGAGCGCTCTCAGCGTGTCGCTGAGGCGTGCCCATGTCAATACGTGCGGCGTGTGCGGACGTTCGGCCGCGGCGACCGGCTCGGCGCGCGGGCCGGCGGTCGCCTGGCTAGGGTTCTGTGTGTGGCTCACACCTTCGACGAGCTCGTGCAGAAACGGCGCGCGGCGGACCAGGCGCACAGCCGGGTGGAGAAGCTGCGCGACTCGTACGGGCCGCCCACGCAGGCGCACTGGACCCCGCGGCAGTCGCACACCTACGAGACCGCCGTACGGGCCTGGCGCGACCTCGACCGCGATGCGAGCAGCGCGATGGCGGAGTACGTGAGGGAGCGCGGCCGGCCCCGGCAGGAGGTCGAGGAGAGCGTGCACCGCGCCGTCGAGGACGCCCCGGGCCCCGGGATCTGACCCGCACGCGGGCCGCGCCCCGGGGTCCGCGGCCCGGCGTCAGGCCTGCCGGGCGAGGCCCTCGGCGAGGAGCCCCCGCACGGTGTGCAGCGCCTCGGCGCGGTCCTCCGGGACCACGCCGATCCGGCTGCGCCGGTCGAGCAGGTCGGCCTCGTCCAGCGCGCCCTCGTGGCGCACCGCCCACAGCAGCTCGGCCCCGGTGACGGGGTGGCCCGGCAGCACCGGTTCGGCCAGCCGGGGATCCCGTGCGGCGAGGGAGTGCACGGCCGGTGCCTCGGTGCCGAGGCGCTGCACCAGGCGACGCGGGGCCCGGAGTGCGGCCAGGGTGCGGGGTGCGGCGGCACCGACCAGCGGGAGCGAGGCGGTGGGGGAGGGGCCGGCCGTCAGGCCGCGGGCGTTGACGGCGGCGTCCACCGCGTCCTCGGCCATGCGGCGGTACGTCGTCAGCTTGCCGCCGACGACGGTGACCACACCCTCCGGCGAGGTGAGCACGGCGTGCCGGCGCGAGACGTCCGCCGTGCGCGGGGCCGCGCCGGACCGGCCCTCCGGGGCGGTGTCCAGCAGCGGGCGCAGTCCCGCGAAGGCGCCGACGACGTCGGCGCGGTGCACCGGGACGTCCAGCACCGAGCCGAGGACGTCCAGCAGGAACCCGATGTCGGTCTCGGGTACGTCGGGGACGTCCGGTATCGCACCGTCCACCGGTTCGTCGGTGAGCCCGACGTAGACCCGGCCGTCGCCCTGGGGCAGCACGAGGACGAAGCGGTTGGTCTCGCCCGGGACCGGGATGTGCAGACCGGCGGGCAGCGGGCCGAGGTGCGCGGAGCGCAGGACGAGGTGGGTACCGCGGGAGGGGCGGACCCGGATGCCGTCCACCAGGTCGCCGGCCCACACCCCCGAGGCGTTGACCACCGCGCGGGCGCGGATCTCGCCCTCCTCGCCGGTGAGTTCGTCACGGAACCGGGCGCCGGACGCGGTGACCTCCAGGGCTCGGACGCGGGTCAGGATCCTGGCGCCCCGCGCGGCGGCGGTGCGGGCCAGCGCGACCACCAGGCGGGCGTCGTCGGTGAGCCGGCCGTCCCAGGACAGCAGGCCGCCGCGCAGCCCGTCGGGGCGCAGGGCGGGGGCGAGATGGCGGGTCTCCACGGCGGACAGCCGGCGCGGGGCCGGCAGGGTTGCGCGGGCGGTGCGGGCCGCCAGGCGCAGCGCGTCGCCCGCCCGGAAGCCCGCGTGGGCCAGGGCGGCCCGGCCGCGGGAGACCATCGGTGTCAGCGGCAGCACGAACGGCTGGGCGCGCACCAGGTGCGGGGCGGTGCGCTCCATCAGCACGCCGCGTTCCACCGCGCTCTCGTGGGCCACGTCGAGCTGCGCGGAGGCGAGATAGCGCAGTCCGCCGTGGATCAGCTTGGAGCTCCAGCGGGAGGTGCCGAACGCCAGATCGTGGGCGTCCACGGCGACCACGTCCAGGCCGCGCGCGGCGGCGTCCAGGGCGGCCCCGGCACCGGTCGCTCCCAGGCCGACGACCAGGACGTCCACGACGCGGCCGTCGGCCGCCTCGGCCAGTTCCCGCGCCCGACGGGCCGAGGACAGCGACGAGGGCGAGCCGGGCGAGCCGGGCGAGGCAGGTGACACAGGTGAGGAGGGTGAGACGGACGAGGCGGGTGAATCCGATGAAACTGATGAGACGGACGGAGAGGGAGAGGCGGAGGCCGGGCGGGGGCCGGGGACGGGACTGCCGGTCGGGCTCATGGGGTGAGGGTCCTCTCCAGGATGGTGCGCAGCTCCGCGAGGAAGGCCGCGCCGGTCAGGTCGGCGTCGTCCTCGTCGGTCATGGTCCGCAGCGACAGCGCGAAGGACTGGACGATCAGCAGCAGCGCCCGGGCCTGCCGTCCGGCGTGGGCCGCACGCACCGAACCGTCGGCGTGCCCCTCCCGCAGGGCCCCGGCGAGCAGTTCCAGCAGCGCCTCCTGGCTCGCCCCGCGGCGGTCCAGCACATAGGGCAGCAGCAGCTCGGGATCGACGTCGACGATCTTGTGGAACAGCGGATGGTCACGGAAGGCGGTCACTCCGGCCACCAGCCCGTCGACCAGCAGCGTGCGGGTGTCCGCCCCCGGCCGGCGCTCGGGCATCGCCCCGGTCGCCACGGCGATCCACTCCCGTGTCATCAGATCGCCGACCAGGGAGCGCACATCGGGCCAGCGCCGGTACAGCGTCATCCGGGAGACGCCCGCGCGGCGGGCCACGTCGGTCATGGTCGTCCGGCGGACCCCGACGGCCAGCACGCAGTCCCGCACGGCGTCGAGCACCGCGTCGCCGTCGGAGGAGTCCTGCCGGGCCGAGCCGTTGTGACGAATAGGCGTCATGTGTAACAGTGTAACGCCCCTGAGGCCGCCACGGCGGCTCCCCCTCGAAACGACCCGTGAGGACGACAGGCATGGACATGCTGTGGAACGGCTGGGGCGACCCGGCCAGGGCGACGCCGCTGCCGGACACCGTGACCGGGCTGCTGCGCGACTGGCTCGGCGTCAAGCCGCAGGCCACGGCCCTGGTCCGGCTGGAGGACATCACCGTCACCGGGCCCGCCCCGGAGGACGCCGCACACCGGGCACTGCTGTCCGCCGTCGGCGACCGCGCGGACCGCGTGCGCACCGACGCCGAGACCCGCATCCGGCACACCCGCGGCAAGTCCACCCCCGACCTGCTGCGCATCCGCACCGGGGACACCTCGGAGGCTCCGGCCGCGGTCGTCCTCCCGGACAGCCACGACGAGGTGGCCGCCGTGCTCCGCGCCTGCGCCGAACACCGCCTCGCCGTGGTCCCGTTCGGCGGCGGCACCTCCGTCGTCGGAGGTCTCGCCCCGGGCCGGCGGGGCGCCTTCGTCGCCCTGGACCTGCGGCACCTGAACCGCCTGCTCGACCTCGACCCGGTCTCCCGCACCGCCACCCTCCAGCCCGGCCTGCGCGCCCCCGAGGCCGAGGCGCTGCTCGCCGAGCACGGCTTCACCCTCGGCCACTTCCCGCAGTCCTTCGAGTGGGCCACCATCGGCGGCTTCGCGGCGGCACGCTCCAGCGGACAGGCCTCCGCCGGGTACGGCCGCTTCGACGAGATGGTGCTGGGCCTCACCCTGGCCACGCCCGAGGGCACCCTCGACACCGGCCGCGCCCCGCGCTCGGCGGCCGGACCCGACCTGCGCCAGCTGCTGCTCGGCTCGGAGGGTGCCTTCGGTGTGATCACCTCCGTGACCCTCCGGGTCCGGCCCGTCCCGCAGGTGCGCCGCTACGAGGGCTGGCGCTTCGCCTCCTTCGACGAGGGCGCCGCCGCGCTGCGCCGGCTCGCCCAGGACGGTCCGCGGCCCACGGTGCTCAGGCTGTCCGACGAGACGGAGACGCTGATCGGCCTCGCCCAGCCCGACGCCATCGGCTCCGGCGCAGAGCAGCAGAACGCCGGCTGTCTGGCCGTCGTCGGCTTCGAGGGCACCGAGGAGGACACCGCGCACCGCCGCGAGGGCGCCGCCGCCGTCCTCGCCGACTGCGGCGGCACCTTCGCGGGAGCGGAACCCGGCGAGCGCTGGGCACACGGCCGCTACTCGGCGCCGTACCTGCGCGACTCCCTGCTCGACGCCGGTGCCTTCGCCGAGACGCTGGAGACCGCCGCCTTCTGGTCGCGCCTCCCCGGCCTGTACACCGCCGTCCGCGAGGCGCTCACCGGCACCCTGACCGAGGCCGGCACGCCACCACTGGTCATGTGCCACATCTCGCACGTCTACGAGAACGGCGCCTCCCTGTACTTCACGGCGGTCTCCGCCCAGGGCGACGACCCGGTGGCGCACTGGACGCGGGCCAAGCACGCCGCGAACGACGCGATCCTCGCCGCCGGCGGCACCATCACCCACCACCACGGCGTCGGCACCGACCACCGCGACTGGTACGTCCGGGAGGCCGGGGACCTGGGCGTCGCGGCGCTGTGCGCGGTCAAGCGCCGGCTGGACCCGGGCGGGCTGCTCAACCCGGGTGTGCTCCTGCCCGCGGACTGACCCGGCTCCGCCGTCCGCCCGGCCTGCCGCGCTCGCGGGCCCCCGGCCCCGGGCCCCGCGCGCCGCCCCGGGGGGGCCCGCCCCGCAAGACCCCGCCCTCCTGATGCCCCGCCCCCCTGCGAGACCCGGGCCCTGGCCCGGCCCGCCCCTGCGTGAGACAACAGTCCGGCACCACCGCTCAGCCCGGAGGCACATCGATGCGACAGTTCACCGCCGTCGTCAACCCCACCGCGGGCGGCGCCACCGGCGCCGCGGCGCTGCTGCGGGTGGCCCGGCTGCTGCGGGAGGCGGGCGCCGGACTGGAGACCGAGTACAGCCGCAGCCTCGACCACGCCCGCGAACTCGCCCGGCAGGCCGGGGAACGAGGGCGGGTGGTGCTCGCCGTCGGCGGCGACGGCATCGCGGGCGGCATCGGCGGCGCCCTCAGCGGGACCGGAGCGCTCCTCGGCCTGGTCCCGGCCGGGCGGGGCAACGACTTCGCCCGCGCGCTGGGCCTGCCCACCGACCCGGACGGCCTCGCCCGCGTCCTGCTGCACGGCGAACCGCGCGCGGTCGACACCGTCGAGGTCACCTCCGCCGTCCACGACCGCACCGTCGTGCTCGGCAGCGTCTACGCAGGGGTGGACGCGCTCGCCAACCGCCACGCCAACCGGTCCCGGCTGCTGCGCGGCACCGCCTCCTACACCGCCGGCGCGCTGCGTGCCGTCACGGCCTGGCGCCCCACCCGCTACCGGGTCACCGTGGACGGCCGGGAACACGCCTACACCGGCTACACCGTGGTCGCCGCCAACTCCGGCTACTACGGCTCCGCCCGCCGCATCGCCCCGGGCGCCGAGGTGGACGACGGTCTGCTGGACGTCGTGATGATCCACGACGCACCGCGCCGGCTGTTCTTCGCGCTGATGAGGGAGCTGGACACCGGTGCGCACGTGCACCGGCCCCAGGTGCGTGTCGTCCGCGGCGAGGAGATACGCATCGAGGCCGACCGGGAGGTGCCCTACGGCGCCGACGGCGAGGTCGAGGCGGTCCTGCCCGTCACGGCCCGGGTACTGCCGGGCGCCCTGCGTGTCCTGGGCTGACTTCGAGGGGGGCGCGAGCCGGGCCCGGGCCTTGGCCCGTACGCCGCAGTTCCGCGGGGCCGCGGCGGTCACCGGCAACCCCTACGAGCGGCTCCCGCGCGACCTCGTGTACGAGCCGCCGCACCTGCGCGACACCAGCCTCCCTCAGGGCTACCGGATCCCGCGGCCCTACCTGCACGGCTACGCCGTCGACCCGCCCGCACCGCCGGGGGACATCCGTGAGGCGCTCGGCGTCTCCGGGCGTGCGGGCCTCCGGCGGCAGGTGTCCGCACCGGCCGACCTGACCCGTTTTCATCCGCGGCCACGCCGCGGGCGCGCTGTACGGCAAGGAGGTGCGGCACGCGCGGCGGCCGTGGGTGCCCGGCGACTCCCGGCCCATGGGGCCCGGGCCGCAACGCCGCCGGACCGGGCGTCCTCCGCCGCACCACCCGGTGCGGCACGGTCCTCGGCCACACCGGCGACCTCCCCGGCTGCACCCAGCTCGCCGCGGCCCCGACGGCCGCCGCTCCCCGACCTTCACCGTCACCATCCGGTTCAACGAGACCCCCTCCCCCGACCGCACCCGGCGCCTGGGCGGCCTCCGGGAGGACTTCGTCCGCGCCCCGCCGTACCACCGCTGACGACGCCGGCGGGCGGCCCGGCCGGCATCAGCGGACCGGCCCGGTGCCGTCGCGGATCGACCGCTCGGCGACGGCGCGTGCGGCCGGTTCCAGCTCCCGGTCCAGTGCGTCGGCGGCCGCCCGGCCGAGCCTCACCGACCCGGGGTGCCACTCCGCCCCGCTCAGCCGGTCGATCCGCGCCTGCGTGACCTCGTGGTGCGGTCCCCGGTCGGGGAGGTCCGCGGTGTGGGCGGCGAGACTCCGCCACAGGTCCCGGGCCGCGTCGCGCCGACGGAACGTCCCGGCCTCGACCGCGAGCCGCCGCAGCTCGGTCTCCACCGCGGCCGACCGGGCGAGGCGCTCGAGTGCCTGCACCGCGGCCCCGGTGGAGGCCACCCGGGCGGCGAGCGCGTCCGAGCGGAACTCCGCCTCCTCGGCCACGGGGGCGACCAGGCGCCGGGCCGACCGGGCCGGCAGCCGCAGCGGCCAGGCGGCGAGCCGGCCGCCCCAGCGCGCCAGGGCACTGTCCACCCGGAAGCGAGCCGCGGCCTGCGCCATCTCGTCCGCGTGCCGGCTGGTCGAGGGGGCGGCGAGGACCTGTTCCCGCAGCAGGCCCGGGTCACCGGAGGACCGGCCGGGGCGGTGCGGGTCCGGCAGCGCGGTGCGCACCACCAGGTTGTACCGCACATCACCGGTGGCGAAGTGCCCCAGGGCATGGGCCAGGCAGGCGACGCGCTGCTGCGGGGTGAGCGTCGCCCACAGGCCGAGACCGATGTCGAGCCGCCTCCCCCGGAGACCGCGGGGCGCCGCGCCGATCGAAAGGCCCGGAGTGAGGCGCACGGCGTCGCATCCCCGGGTGCCGACGGCATCCGCCGTCTCGTCCAGCAGTGCGAACAGCAGGGGCGCGTCGGCCCGTCCCAGCAGCTGTTCCTCCTCGTCCCTGCCGAAGCGCGGACGCAGGTGCAGGGCGAGGCCGATCAGGAGGATCCCGAGGAGGGGCAGCACGACCGTCTCCCAGCCGAGGACGATCAGCAGTGCGCCGCCGACCGCCAGTCCGCCGGTCACGAGGTGGACGACCCCGCAGACGGCCACGGCGGCCACCGTTCGCCCCCGGCGGAGGCGGAGAGGGCCCACCCGGCCCCCGCCGCCTGCGACTCGCGGGCGGGCCGCTTCCCGTGGTCCGGTCCGGTGCATTGGTCAGCCCCCTATGTGCAGGTCAGGCGGTACGCGTGTACCGGGCCGACCATGCTGCACGGTCACGGCCGCGTCATGCACTGCCCGGAGTCGGCAGACCCGGCGCGGACCCGGTGCCGGAGTACAGCAGCGTCAGGCGGACGCCGGGGGCCTGCGGCGGCAGTGCAGGAAGAGCTGCGGTTCCGGTCCGGCGTCCGGGTGGGCGGGGGTGAACAGCAGTTCCTGCCGGTCCAGCACCTCCAGCCCGGCGTCCTCGGCCAGGGCCGCACATCCCGGTGGTGAGAAGCTGGAGACCCGCACCGGTTGCCCCATGAAGACGGCATCGACGCCGGCCACGTCCACCGGCACGGTGGCGAGGACCAGATGCCCCGCCGGGGTCAGCGCCCGCACCAGCCGCCTCATCACGTCCGCCTGCTCCGGCCGGTCCAGCTGGAGCAGTGAGAAGTACACGCAGACCGCGTCGAAGGACCCGTCGTCGAGGGACACCTCGCGGATGTCGGCGCACCGGAAGGACGCCCCCGGCACCTGACGGGCCGCCAGCTCCACCATCACGGAGGAGACGTCGACACCCAGCACCTCGTGCCCCGCGTCCGCCAGCGTCCGGGCCGTCGGGACTCCCGTCCCGCTGCCCACGTCCAGCACCCGGCTGCCAGGCGCGAGCCGGGTCAGCAGCCAGTCCAGAGAACGCCGGTGCGCCTCCGACCCGGAGAACGCCTTCTCGTAGGCGGCGCCCAGCCTGTCGAACACGGCCGCGGCCGACCGCCCCTGGTGCTCGTCGGTCACGACGGTCCCTCCGATGGATCGGTGCCGGTGCGGATGCCGGTGCATGCTTCCACCGGGGTCCGCCGTCGGCAAGGGGACCAGGACGACCGGGGGCACCAAGGAGGCCTGGGAGGCGCCGCGTCCGTGAGGTGAGGGATTCCTGAGAATCCGTGAGGCGTTTGAACGCTCCGGGGCCCGGCTCCGTATGGATCCGGGGGCACAGCCCTGCCCCCGCACAGCCACGACGTAGGAGCACGCCTTGGGACACAGCAGGCGCAGACGCCCGACCGGTGCACGACGCGCGACCTCTGCGGCGGTCGCGCTGATTCTGGGTGGCGGCGGGCTGGTGGCCGTCAACGTGTACGCCTCCGCCACCGAGCCCGATCCGAAGCCGGCTGTTCCGCTCGGCGCTTCCGGGGTCGCCGCGACGGTGGACTGCCCCGACCTGAGCACTCGGCTGACGACCGTGCCCGAGCAGGCCAGGACGGAGGTCGACACCGAACTCGCCCGGCTGGACGAGCAGGTCTCCACGGCCTACCGCCAGTTGCAGGAGGCGGCACGCACGGCGGACGACGGCCGGCTGGACGAGGCGGCGGTCCTCGATCCGCTGAAGCGGGACCGGGCGGAGAGCATCGGGCGCATCGCGGCCGCGATCGACCGCGTCGGCGACCGCCCGCAGGGCCTGGAGAAGCTCGCGGAGTGCTCGCTGCGGCGCACCGAGGTCGAGCCGGCGGACGGGCAGGCCGACGGGCAGGCGGACGGAGGCAACGACGGCGGCGGACAGGACGGGGCCGGCGCCGGGCAGGGCGACGGGCAGCAGGGCGACGGGGACCAGCCCGGGGACGGCGGTCAGGCCGACAACGGCGGACAGGCCGGCAACGGCCCCGTGGCCGCGGACTTCATCGACATCAAGAACGTCCCGCCGAACTCCCGGGACCTGGAGAACGGCCTGGCCGCCGACGGTGACGGGGGCTCCACGGGCTCGTTCACCACGGAGTGCGGGGTGAACGAGAACAACCTGTTCAACAGCGACAACATCATCGTCGCGCCCGGCGTCGACAACGGCGCCCACCACACCCACGACTACGTCGGCAACCAGGGCAACAACGCCTTCGCCAGCGACGAGGACCTCGCGAACGCCGAGACCACGTGCCGCAACCAGGCGGACAGGTCGACCTACTACTGGCCGGTGCTGCGGCTCCAGGACGGCACCGAGGAGTTCGACAACGACGATCTGGGCGGCGGCGCCGAGGGCAACGTCGGCCGGATCCTGAAGGCACAGCAGGCCGAGCTCAGGTTCGTCGGCAACAAGCAGGGCGACGTCGTCGCGATGCCGAAGTTCCTGCGCATCATCACCGGTGACGCGAAGGCCTTCACCAACGGCGTGAAGAACGCCAACACCTCCTTCAGCTGCACCGGCTTCGAGGACCGCCAGATCACCGACAAGTACGTGCTCTGCCCCGAGGGCAGCCAGGTGGTGCGCACGTCCAACTTCCAGAGCTGCTGGGACGGGCGGAACATCGACAGCGCCAACCACCGCGACCACGTGGCGTTCGTCCGGCAGGACGGCAGCTGCCCCGAGGGCTTCCAGGCCGTCCCGCAGCTCCAGGCCCGCCTGGTCTACGACGTGCCGACCCCGGTCGTCGAGAACGGCCAGGTGCGCAACCCGTACGCCGTGGACGGCTTCCCGGAGCAGCTGCACAAGCCGATCACCGACCACAACGACTTCATCAACGTGATGGACGACGACCTGATGGACCAGGTGGTCGCGTGCATCAACGCCGGGAAGCAGTGCGGCCCGGACGACGCCCGGCAGCCGGAGCAGCCCGGCGGCGACCAGGGCGGCGAGCAGAACCCGGGTGACAACGGCGGGGGCAACGGCGGGGGTCAGGACAACCCCGGCGGCGACGAGGGCCAGGGCGGCGACGACGGCGGTCAGCAGAAGCCGGGCGACGACGGGAACCAGGACCCCGGCCGGAACCAGGGCGACGAGGGAGGCGCCGGCGACGACCAGGGCAACGCCGGCGACGGAGGAAACGCCAACGGCGGCGGCAGCGCCGGCGACGCGGGCGGTCAGGACGACCGGGGCGACGGCGGCGAGCAGACCGCCGAGGCCCCGGCCCCCGCCCCGGAGGACGGCACCGAGGACGCCTCGCCGCCCGACGCCGCCGGGACACCCGGTGCCGCCGAACCTCGCGCCGCCACCACGTCCGCGGCCCCGCCGGCCGGCGGGGCGCGGGAGGACGCCGCGCGGGAGGACGCCGCGCAGGACCAGGACGGGAACGACCAGGCCGCGGCCGGCGACGACGACTCCGAGCCGACGCCCGCACCGCAGGCCCAGGGCGGTCTCGCCGAGACGGGGGCGGGCCTCGGACTCTGGCCGGCGGCGGCCGGAGGAGTCCTGGTGGCCGCCGGCTGCCTGCTCCTGATCCGCATCAGGCGCAGCACCGCGTGACACCGCGCCGCACGAGGCGCTGACGCGGAGCCCGGATCACGGCGGGCGGGGACGCACCACGGCCCCGTCCGCCGTCGCGTGCGCTCCACCCGGCCGCGTGGCCCAGCCGGCCGAGGCGCACGGGACGCCGCACCGAACGGCGCAGCCGCCGCATCCGCGGCACGCCCGCCGTCGGTGGACAACCGCAGCTCCGGGAGCGCCGCGGGGTATACAGCGAGCCATGGACTACTACGACCTCGGCACCCACCACCGCCCCGTGACGACCTCGTCCGCCGAGGCCCAGACATGGTTCGACCGAGGACTCAGATGGTCGTACGCCTTCAACCACGAGGAGGCCGTCACCTGCTTCGAGGCCGCCGTGGCGGCGGACCCCGACTGCGCCATGGCCCACTGGGGCATCGCCTACGCCCTCGGTCCGAACTACAACAAGCAGTGGGAGGACTTCGACGCCCAGGAGCTGGAGCAGACCGTCGAGCGCGCCCACGCCGCCGTCGAACGGGCCCACGAGAAGGCCGCCGGGGGCACGCCCGTCGAACGCGCGCTGATCGGCGCACTGCGCGCCCGCTACCCGCAGCCGCGGGCCGCCGAGGACTGCTCGGTGTGGAATCCGCCGTACGCGGACGCGATGCGCGCCGTGCACGAGCTCGCCCCCGGCGATCTGGACGTCGCCGCGCTCCGCGCCGACGCCCTGATGAACATCAGGCCCTGGCAGCTGTGGGACCTGCGCACCGGCCGCCCGGCCGAGGGCGCCCGCACCCTGGAGGCGAAGGAGGTCCTCGACCGCGCCCTCGGCACCGAGGACGGCCGCGCCCACCCGGGAGTGCTGCACCTCTACATCCACCTGATGGAGATGTCGGGCACCCCCGAGGCCGCCCTGACCGTGGCCGACCGGCTGCGCGACCTGGTCCCGGACGCCGGCCATCTGCAGCACATGCCGTCCCACCTGGAGGTGCTGTGCGGCGACTACCGGCGCGTCGTGGCGGACAACACCGCCGCGATCGCCGCCGACGAGAAGTACCGAGCCCGGGCCGGCGTGATGAACTTCTACACGCTGTACCGGTCGCACAACTACCACTTCAAGATCTACGGCGCCATGTTCCTCGGCCAGTACCAGGTGGCCCTGGACACCGCCGACCGGCTGGAGGCGTCCATCCCCGAGGAGCTCCTGCGGCAGGAGAGCCCGCCCATGGCGGACTGGCTGGAGAGCTTCGTCGCCATGCGGGTGCACGTGCTGATCCGGTTCGGCCGCTGGGCGGACATCCTCGGCCTGCCGCTGCCCGCCGACCCGCGGCTGTACTGCGTCACCACCGCGATGCTGCACTACGGCCGCGGCGTCGCGCTGTCCGCGACCGGCAGGATCGCCGAGGCCGAGGCCGAGCGGCAGCTGTTCCGCGAGGCCGTCGAACGGGTGCCCGGCACCCGCATGCTGTTCAACAACACCTGCGCCGACATCCTCGCCATCGCCTCGGCGATGCTCGACGGCGAACTGGAGTACCGCAAGGGCTCCTACGACGCCGCCTTCGCCGCCCTGGAGCGGTCGATCGACCTGGACGACAACCTCCCGTACGACGAACCCTGGGGATGGATGCAGCCCACCCGGCACGCCTACGGCGCCCTGCTGCTGGAACAGGGCCGCGTCGCCGAGGCGGAGGCGGTGTACCGGGCCGATCTCGGCCTCGACGACACCCTGCCCCGCGCTCTGCAGCACCCCGGCAACGTCTGGGCCCTGCACGGGCTGCACGAGTGCCTGGGCCGCCTGGGCAAGGAGGGGGAGGCCCGGATCGTGGCCCACCAGCTGAAGATCGCCGCCGCACTGGCGGACGTCCCGGTCGCCTCGTCCTGTTTCTGCCGGCTCGGGACCACTGCCGGAGTCCCCGCCGCCGAAGCCCCCGCCGGGGAAGGCTGCTGCGGCACGGACCGCTGACCGGGGGCGCCGTCCCCGCCGGGCCGGTCTATACGATGTCGGCCCCGGGGAACCCGGCGGGGAGCGAAGGGAGAGGTGCCGTGACGGATGACCAACGGCGCCCGCGGCGGCGGGGCCAGGGCGAGCTGGAGGCACTGGTGCTGGCGGCGCTGGCCGAGGCGGACGGCCCGGTGCCGGCCGGCTGGGTCCAGGAGCGCCTCGGCGGCGACCTCGCCTACACCACGGTGATCACCATCCTGACCCGGCTGCTGGACAAGGGCGCCGTCACCCGGGAGCGGGCCGGCCGCTTCTTCGTCTGGACGCCCGCCGCGGACCAGGCCGGCCTCGCCGCCCGCAGGATGCGCAAGGTGCTGGACGCCGAGAGCGACCGCGAGGCGGTGCTCGCCAGCTTCGTCACCGGCCTGGGCGCGGACGACGAGCGGCTGCTGCGCGAGCTGCTGGGCCACCCCCGTGCCACCGGCGAGGACTGAGGCCGCGTGGGCGTCTTCGTCTTCCTGCCGCTGGTGCTCCCGCTGACCGCCTGGCCCATCGCCCGGCTGGCCGAACAGCATCTGCACCCGCGGACCGCCACCCGGCTGCTCACCGGGGTGGCCGCGGTGATGGCCCTGTGCAGCACGGTCTGCCTGGCCCTGGTGATGGTCGTCGGCACCGCACAGCTGCCCGGCAACCCGTTGCCCGACGGCTGGTCGGACCCGGAGGTACGGGCGGCCGTCCGCTACGACGAGGTGGTCGGCAAGGCGGCGATCCCCGCCCTCTGCGCGGTGGTCGTCGCCTCGGCGCGCGAGCTGTGGCGGCACGGCCGGGTACGCCGCCGCGCCCATCGCGCACTGGCCGCACTGCCCGGCACCGAGGTGGCCGTGCTGCCCGACGAGGCGCCGTACGCGTACGCGCTGCCCGGCCGGCGCCGTGGCCGCGTGGTGGTGACCACGGCGCTGCTGGAGCGGCTCGCACCCGCCGAACGCCGGGCGCTCTTCGCGCACGAGCGGGCCCATCTGGCGGCCCGGCACCACCGCTTCCTGCTCGCCGTCCGGCTGGCTGCGCTGGCCAACCCGTTCCTGCGGCCGCTGCGGACGGCCGTGACCTACACGGCGGAGCGGTGGGCGGACGAGGAGGCGGCGCGGACGGTCGGCTGCCGCCGGACGGTGGCGCACGCCATCGGCAAGGCCGCCCTCGTCTCCCGCGGGACGCCGGCCGCCACCCTGGCCGGCCTCGCCGCGCCCGGACCGGTGCCCCGCCGGGTGGCGGCCCTGCTGGGCCCCGCCCCCGCGGTGCGCGACTGGCCGCCGGTGTTCACCTCCGTGGGCCTGGCGGTCTGGGCGGCCGCCGCCGGAACCGCGGTGTCGGCGATGTCCTCGGCCAACGCGGCGGTCACGATGTTCCTGGTACTGCGCGCGGCCACGCCCCTCTGACCGGCTCGGCCGGCGCCGGCGGCCCTCACTCCGTCAGCCCGGCGGCCAGCGCCGCTCCCAGCTCCCAGCACGCCTGGAGGTCCGCCTTGGACGGCTCCCCGGTCACCGTCACCGCCGGTGCCTCCCGGCGCCAGCCCAGCCCGGTCGTGACGGACTCGATGCCGCGCACGGCCCCCGTCGTGTCGCTGCCGCCGTGCACGTAGTAGCCGAAGGGCCGGCCGCGCGTCTCGTCCAGACAGGGGTAGTACATCTGGTCGAAGAAATGCTTGAGCGCACCGGACATGTAGCCGAGGTTCGCCGGGGTGCCCAGCACATAGGCGTCCGCCTCCAGCACGTCGGGCACGGTGGCGGCCAGCGCGGCCCGCCGCACCACCCGCACCCCCTCGATCTCCGGCGCGCTCGCTCCGGACCCGACGGCCTCGAGCATCGCCTGGCAGTTCGGCGACGGCGTGTGATGGACGATCAGCAGAGTGGCCACCCCCGAAGCCTGCCGTCCCGCACCCCGCGTCCGCAACAGACGGCGTACCGTCACCCCTGGACGGGCTCTGACGGGCACGACGGCCCCCGACCGGCACGACGGCCCTGACGGGTACGACCGCGCACCCGACACGACCGAGAAACGGACCCCCCTCACCCATGTCCCTCACCTGGACGACCCGCGCCGAGACCGACGCCGACATCCCGGCGATCCGCGAGATCCTCCTCGCCGCCTTCCCCACCGCGGAGGAGGCCGACCTGGTGGACGCGCTGCGCACCGACCCGGCCGCGTGGATCGACGGCCTGTCCGTCGTCGCCGCGGACGACACCGGACGGCCCGTCGGCCACGCCCTGCTCACCCGTTGCCACATCGGCGACAGCCCGGCCCTGTGCCTGGCCCCCTGCGCCGTGCTGCCGGACCGGCGGCGCAGCGGGGCGGGCTCCGCGGCGATCCGGGCGGCGCTGGCCGCCGCCCGCCGCGAGGGCGAGTACCACGTCGTCGTCCTCGGGCACCCCGAGTACTACCCGCGGTTCGGCTTCACCCGCGCCGCCGACCACGGCATCAGCGTGCCGCTCGACGTCCCGGACGAGGCCCTCATGGCCCTCACCCTCGACCCGGGCCACCCGCTGCCGCGCGGTGCCGTGCGCTACGCCGCCCCGTTCGGCATCTGACGGTCCCGGCCGCGGCACCCCGCGGCCCGGCGGCACACGGCGTTCGCGCCGTCGTCCGACGTGACCCGAACGGCCCTGTCGGGTACCCGCGCGTTGCGCACAGGGTGGTGGGATCGACAGGAGGACCGGCACCGGGCCGCCCTCACCGGCCCGACCGCCGTCCCGACCCGGAAAGGACACCGGATGTCCGCCGACACGCAGCAGGGACCCGCCGGGCTGCCGGACGAGGAACTCACCGCGCTCGACGCCCACTGGCGCGCCGCGAACTACCTCTCCGTCGGCCAGATCTACCTGATGGCCAACCCGCTGCTGACCGAACCGCTGCGCCCGGAGCACATCAAGCCGAGGCTGCTCGGCCACTGGGGCACCTCGCCCGGTCTCAACCTCGTCCACACCCACCTCAACCGGGTGATCCGCCGCCGCGACCTGGACGCCCTGTGCATCTGGGGCCCCGGCCACGGTGGCCCCGCCGTCCTGGCCAACGCCTGGCTGGAGGGCTCGTACACCGAGACCTACCCGGACGTCACCCGGGACGCGGCCGGCATGGCCCGCCTCTTCCGGCAGTTCTCCTTCCCCGGCGGGGTGCCCAGCCATGTCGCGCCGGAGACGCCCGGCTCCGTCCACGAGGGCGGCGAGCTCGGCTACGCGCTGTCGCACGCCTACGGCGCCGCCTTCGACCATCCCGGACTGGTGGTCGCCTGTGTCATCGGCGACGGCGAGGCGGAGACCGGACCGCTGGCCGCGTCCTGGCAGTCCAACAAGTTCCTCGACCCCGTGCACGACGGCGCGGTCCTGCCGGTCCTGCACCTCAACGGCTACAAGATCGCCAATCCGGCCGTGCTCGCCCGGCTGCCCGAGGCCGAACTCGACGAGCTCCTGCGCGGCCTGGGCCACGACCCGCTGCACGTCGCCGGCGACGATCCCGCGGCCGTGCACCGTGCGATGGCCCGGGCGCTGGACACCGCGCTGGACCGCATCGCCGCCGTCCAGCGGGCCGCCCGCGAGGACGGCGCCACCGACCGGCCCCGCTGGCCGGTGATCGTGCTGCGCACCCCCAAGGGCTGGACCGGCCCGGCGGAGGTGGACGGCCTGCCCGTCGCGGACACCTGGCGCTCCCACCAGGTCCCGCTGTCCGGCGTCCGCGACGACCCCGAGCACCTGCGGCAGCTGGAGCGGTGGCTGCGCTCCTACCGGCCCGAGGAGCTGTTCGACGACACGGGCGCGCCCCGCCCCTCCGTCCTGGACTGCGTCCCGGCCGGCGCCCGCCGCCTCGGCGCCACCCCCTACGCCAACGGCGGGCTGCTGGTGCGCGACCTGCCCCTGCCACCGCTGGAGAAGTACGCCGTCCCCGTCGACAAGCCGGGCGCCGGGCCGCACGAACCCACCCGGGTCCTCGGCGAGCTGCTGCGCGACGTCATGGCCGCCACCGCCGACCGGCGGGACTTCCGGCTCGTCGGCCCCGACGAGACCGCCTCCAACCGCCTCGAGGCCGTCTACGGGGCCAGCGGCAAGGCCTGGCAGGAGCGGACCCTGCCCGTCGACGAGGACCTCGACCGGCACGGCCGGGTCATGGAGATCCTCTCCGAGCACACCTGCCAGGGCTGGCTGGAGGGCTACCTCCTCACCGGCCGGCACGGCCTGTTCTCCTGCTACGAGGCCTTCGTCCACATCGTCGACTCGATGGTCAACCAGCACGTCAAATGGCTGCGCGTGAGCCGCCGGCTGTCCTGGCGGGCTCCGATCGCCTCCCTCAACTACCTGCTCACCTCGCACGTGTGGCGCCAGGACCACAACGGCTTCTCCCACCAGGACCCCGGCTTCGTCGACCACATCCTCAACAAGAGCCCCGAGGCCGTCCGGGTCTATCTGCCGCCGGACGCCAACACCCTGCTCTCCGTCGCCGACCACGCGCTGCGCAGCCGCGACCACGTCAACGTGATCGTCGCCGGCAAGCAGCCCTGCTTCGACTGGCTGTCCCTGGACCAGGCCCGCGCCCACTGCGCCCGCGGCGCCGGCATCTGGGACTGGGCCGGCACCGAGGACGGCACCCGCGAACCCGACGCCGTCCTGGCCTGCGCCGGCGACGTCCCCACCCAGGAGGTGCTGGCCGCCGCCCAGCTGCTCCGCCGCCATCTGCCGGACCTCGCCGTCCGCGTGGTCAACGTCGTCGACATCGCCCGGCTCCTGCCGCCCTCGGAGCACCCGCACGGCATGACCGACTTCGAGTACGACGGGCTGTTCACCACCGGGAAACCGGTGATCTTCGCCTACCACGGTTACCCCTGGCTGATCCACCGGCTCGCCTACCGCCGCACCGGTCACCCCCATCTCCATGTGCGCGGCTACAAGGAGATCGGCACCACCACCACACCCTTCGACATGGTGGTCGGCAACGACCTGGACCGCTACCGGCTGGTCATGGACGTCATCGACCGGGTACCCGGACTGTCCGTGCCCGCCGCCGCGGTCCGGCAGCGGATGGCGGACGCCCGGCTGCGGCACCACGCCCACATCCGCGAGCACGGCGTCGACCTGCCGGAGGTCGCCGACTGGTCCTGGGCGGGCTGACCGGCGGCCGGACCCGGGGCCGCGCCGCGACCCCACCACCGCGCGAAGGGAGACCAGCGCCGTGACCACCACCTCCGCGACCACCGCAGCCTGGACCTGGGACTACGACGGCTACGACCCGGCGGCCCAGCGGCTGCGGGAGTCGCTGTGCACCCTGGGCAACGGCTACTTCGCCAGCCGTGGCGCACTGCCCGAGTGCACCGCGGACGAGGTGCACTACCCGGGCACCTACGCGGCCGGCTGCTACAACCGGCTGACCTCCGAGGTCGCCGGACGCCGGGTGGAGAACGAGGACATGGTCAATCTCCCCAACTGGCTCCCGCTGCGCTTCCGTCCCGCCGGCGGCGACTGGCTCACCCCGGACACCGCACCCGTGCTGGCCCACCGTCAGGTCCTGCACCTGGAGTCCGGACTGCTGGAGCGGCACACCCGCTACGGGCTCGGCGAGCACGGCGGTCTCACGGTGCGCCAGCTGCGCCTGGTGCACATGGCCGACCCCCACCTGGCCGCCCTGCGCACCGAGTTCACCGTGGAGTCCGGCACCCTCGACCTGGAGGTGGAGGCGGCCCTGGACGGCGGGGTCACCAACGACGGGGTACCGCGCTACCGGGAGCTGGAGGGCCGCCATCTGACCCATGTGCACACCGGCTGCGACCTGCCCGACACGGTGTGGCTGCGCTGCCGCACCACCACCTCCGACATCCGGGTCGGCCTCGCGGCCCGGCTGACCGCCGACGCGCCGGTCGACTGCGAGCACGACCACCTGCGCGCCACCCAGCGCGTCCGGCTGCGCCTCGACCCCACCCACACCGCGGTGGTCGACAAGACGGTGGCCCTGCACACCTCCCGCGACGCGGCGATCAGCGATCCGATCCAGGCCGCCGTCGACCGGGTCGACGCGGCCCCGCCCTTCGACGCGCTGCTCCGCTCCCACCGCACCGCGTGGGGCCAGCTGTGGCGCCGCGCCCAGCTGGAGGTGCCCGGAGAGGCGGGCCGCATCCTGCGCCTGCACCTCTTCCACGTCCTGCAGACGCTCTCCCCGCACACCGCCGACCTGGACGTCGGGGTCCCGGCCCGGGGACTGCACGGGGAGGCCTACCGCGGCCATGTCTTCTGGGACGAACTGTTCGTCCTGCCCTACCTCAATCTGCACTTCCCCGAGGTCTCCCAGGCCCTGCTGCACTACCGCCACCGCCGTCTGGAACGCGCCCGCGCCGCGGCCCGTGCGATCGGCCGGCGCGGCGCGCTGTACCCGTGGCAGAGCGGCAGCGACGGCCGCGAGGAGACCCAGCAGCTGCACCTCAATCCCCGCTCGGGCCACTGGCTGCCCGACCACAGCAATCTCCAGCGGCATGTCGGCTCCGCCGTCGCCTACAACGTGTGGCAGTACTGCGAGGCCAGCGGCGACGCCGAGTTCCTGCACACCAAGGGTGCCGAGATGCTGCTGCAGATCGCCCGTTTCTGGGCGGACTCGGCCGTCTGGGACGAACACCTGGGCCGGCACCGCATCCGCGGTGTCGTCGGCCCCGACGAGTACCACGAGGCCTACCCCGACGCCGACACCCCCGGCCTCGACGACAACGCCTACACCAACGTCACCGCCGCCTGGGTGCTCGCCCGCACCCTGGAGGTCCTGCGCACCCTGCCCGAGCCGCGGCGCCGCGAACTCGTCGAGCGCACCGACCTGGACGGCGGCGAGCTCCAGCAGTGGGAGGACGTCTCCCGCACCCTGTACGTCCCCTTCCACGGGGGCGTGGTCAGCCAGTTCGAGGGCTACGGCGAGCTGGCGGAGCTCGACTGGGAGGACTATCGCCGGCGCTACGACGACATCCGCCGGCTGGACCGGATCCTGGAGGCCGAGGGCGACACCGTCAACCGCTACCAGGCCTCCAAACAGGCCGATGTGCTGATGCTGGGCTATCTGTTCTCCCCGGCCGAACTCCAGTCGCTCTTCGGCCGGCTGGGCTACCGGCTCGACGAGGAGACCTGGCGCAACACCGTCGACCACTACCTGGCCCGCACCAGCCACGGCTCCACCCTCAGCGGACTCGTCCACGGCTGGATCCTGGCCCGGGCCCGGCGCGCGGAGGCCTGGACGTTCTGCCAGGAGGCCCTCAAGGGCGACGTCGCCGACCTGCAGGGCGGCACCACCGGCGAGGGCATCCACCTCGGCGCCATGGCCGGCACCCTCGACCTGGTCCAGCGGGGCCTGCCCGGGCTGGAGACCCGGGCCGGCGCGCTGTGGCTGAACCCGGTGCCGCTGCCGGAGCTGTCGTCGTACGGCTTCTCGCTGCGCTACCACGGCCACTGGGGCGTACGGCTGCGCCTGGAGCACGGGAGGCTGGAGATCGCCGTGCCCTCCTCCAACGGGCTGCCGATCGACGTCCGGCTGCCGGACCGCGAGGTCCGGATCCAGCCGGGCGACACCTGCCGGCTGGCGCTCCCGGAGTGAACCGCGGGGATCACCGCCGCACCGGCCGTCCCTCGGTCCGGCAGCGGTCCGGGATCAGTCCCACAGGGGGTAGTCCACCGTGCTCGGGAACCCCTCCGGCCGGGCGTCGGTGTAGGTCAGGCTCATCCGGGTGAAGTGCGCCAGGTCCGGTTCCCGCTCCCAGGTGTCGGGCCGGTCGAGCCGCACGATCACGTCGTACTCGTGGAAGGTGCCCGCCGCGCAGTAGGGGTCGCAGTCGTTGACCACGTTGACCCCGCGGGCCACGGCCGCCTGTGCGTCCCAGCGCTCCCAGTCCAGGGCCGCCAGCCGGCTGTTGCCGTCGCCGCAGGCGATCAGGAACGCCTCGGGGCGTACCTCCGGCTGCCAGGCGCAGTCGACCAGCACCGGGTCCGGCGGCTGCTGGCGCGGCACGGTCTGCGCCGACGGCGCGGCGGACGCCGTGCCCAGGGACGCTGCCAGCGCGCCGGCGGCACCGAGGATGACTGCTGCCCTGATCGGGTGTGTGCCCATGTCTGCTCCCGGCCGACTCTCGCAAGGCCCGACACGCTGCCTCGCCGGTTCGTACTCGCTACGACGCTACGACCGTGTCCGGCACCGCACCACTCGTACGGCGTAACACCAGGTCGCACCGCCTGCCGGTGCGGTCCTACGATCATCTCGGATGCGCGCCGCCCGTTCGCGGGCCGGTGAGCGTGCGTCGGTGGTCCAAGGTAAGACGCCCCGCTTCCTGCGGGGAGATGCAGGTGCAAGGCTTGCCCGACGCTCCGCCGAGCGCCCCGTTCCCGCTCCGCCGGGACGGGGCGCTCTCCCGTGTGCCGTCGGTGCGACAAGACGCCGATTGCCTCCACCGGGTGGTCGGTGCCCCGCGCCGCAACCGCGGCCCGGTCCCCGGAGTCTCCACCCGGCAAGAACGGCCGGAGACGGCCGACCTCCGGGTGAAGGAGAACCCCATGCAGCCGATTCCCGCCCACGCCGCAGACGGCCCGACGCGGATGCGTGACACCCAGGGCGACTTCCTGCTCCCGCCGCCCGCCCCGGACAGCCGCCTGCCCTGGCGCATCGACCCCGTCGATCTGCGCCGACTGGACCTGTACGCCGTACTGACGGCGGCCGGGATCGCCCCCGAGCCCGGGGACCAGGAGGCCGTGGACCAGCTCAGCAGGCTGCCCGGCAGTGTCCACGAGGCGCTCCACCGGTGGCTGGCCGGCCGGTGAGCGGATCCCCGGGCGCTCCGCGGGCCGGTCCCGCGGGGCGCCCGGGGGAGCCCGCGTCACCCGTCGGGGCGCAGCTCCGCCCCGCGCCGGGCCAGCACCAGAACACCCGCGACGACCAGGGCGACCCCGACCGTCTGCGGCAGCACCCACCACGCTCCGGTGCGCAGCTCCTCCTGGTACAGCAGGACTCCGAGCGTGAGACTGACCGCCGCGTCCCCGAGGGTGAGCGCCGGCTGCGAGGCGACCAGGGGACCGCCCTGCATCGCATGCTCCAGCAGCAGCACCGCCCCCACTCCGGCCGCGGCGAACCCATAGGTCTGCCACGCCGTCAGGAACCCGGTGATCCCCCGCGTGTCCAGCACGTACATGGAGTCCTTCATCAGGGCGGCCGTCAGCGCGTACGACACGGCCGTCGCCGCGCCCAGACAGCCGGCGCGCGCCATGCCGACCGGGCGCCGCAGCCCGGCCGCGGCGAGCAGCAGCACCGCCCCGACACAGGCGGCCAGCACCGGGGCCCAGCGGTCGGGCGGCACATGGATGTCCTCGCCGCTCGGTGCTGCCGCCACCAGCGCGAGACCGAGCCCGCACACCACCCCTGCCACGGCCGCCCACACACCGGACGGCAGCCGGCCCCCGGCCAGCAGCGAGGCCAGCAGCAGCGCCAGCGGCAGCTCCAGCACGAACAGCGGCTGGACCAGCGCCAGCGGTCCGGTCGCCAGGGCCGCCGCCTGCCCCACCCCGGCGACGACGACGGCCAGCATCCCCGCCAGCCAGACCGGCCGGCGCAGCAGATCCAGCACGAGGGAGGGGCGGAACCCCTGGGACTGCGGCACGGTCAGAGCGGCCCGCCGCTGCAGCACGGTGGCCAGCGCATTGCTGAACGCGGCGATCAGCGCGAAGAGGACCGGCAGGACGGCAGCCATTCACCGATCGTCGCGCCGATCCCCGTGGCACGCGCGGCGGCACGGGCCACTCGGACTCGTGCCGCCGGGGTGGCCCACGGCCGCCGCGGCGCCCCGGGCCCCGGCTCGCCCGACTGCGGGCCCGCGGTCGGGCAGGACCGGCACCACTCGGCAGCCCAGGCCCGCGTCCGCGGCGAAGAACGCGGCGGAGCACCGGCAGCCCCAGGGACGGCGGGTCCCGGCCACCGTCCCGCAGCCGGACGCCACCGCGGTTGCCGCCGGCGGTCGCCCGGCACCCTCAGAACCCCCTCAAGTCCCTTGATGGGCGCGGTGTACGGCGCCGATCATGGCCGGATGTTCGGATGGAGCAAGCAACCGGAACTCAACGTTCTCGTCCTGCGCGACGCGGACGTCATCGCCGCCACCGTGCGCTGGGCGCTCGCCGAGGCCACCGCCGACGAACGGCCCGGCCTGGAGCGTGCCGCCGCCCTCGTCGAGCAGGCGGCCGCCGCCTCCGACGCCGACCTGCGCGCCCGCTGGGTCCACGAACGGCTCGCCGCGGCCGGTCACGAGGGCCCCGCCGACTCCGTCGCCGCGGTCAAGGTGCTGCGGGAGGCCGCCCCCGGGCTCAGCCTGGCGTCGGCGGTCCAGCTGTCGAAGGACGCGGCGGCGCGCCGGCCGTGATCCCCGCCGGTGCAACGCCGGTCGTGCGCGCGTGGTGACCCCCCCGTGAACGAGGGGCGCACAGGGTCCGGGCATGAGCCCTGTACGCGCCCCCGCAGACCTCGGCAGAATGCGCCATGCCAGAGATCATGTGGCTGAAACACCACGCTCCCCGCCACCGACTCCCAGGAAGGCAGGTCGGCTGCCGTGCTGTTGCGTCTGCCCACGTCCGTGTCCGAAGCGCAGGAGTACATCGCCGAAGGGGCGGTGCCGATCGGCGGTGCCACGCTCGTGTGGGCCGCCTGGCAGCGGGACGGGTTCCCCGAGCACGCCATGTCGCTGCGCGAACTGCCCGAGGCCAACGCGATCGGACGCGAGGAGCTCGGCGCGGCCGTGGTCCTGCACCGCGTCGACGACCGGGTACCGGAGGCGCTGCAGCGGGCCGCGTCCACGGTCGGCACCGGAGCCGTCCGCCGCACCGCCACGGTCGGCGGCAACCTCGTCGGCAGCACCCTGCGCTGCCTGCTGCCCGCGGCCCTCGTCCTGGACGCCCGCGGGACGGTGCTGGAGTCCGGTGGCACCTACGAGACCGACCTCGCCGAAGTCCTGGCGAAGCGTCAGCTCCTGCTGAGCCTGCGCTGGCGCGCCCCCCTGGCCAGCGGCTACCGCAAGCTGCCCGGTGACGCCGGGGGACCCCCGCCGCTGGTGGCCGCCGCCGCGGTGCACGGCGACGCCGGGGCCCCCGGCCGGCTGCGCGTCGCCGTACGCGACGGATACGAGGTGCTCAGCGAGAGCGTCCCGTGCGACACCGGCGCCGGACCGGCGCTCGCGGCCCTGGCGGACACGCCCCTCGGCGCCCTGCCCGCCCCTGCCCGCGACGTCGTCCGCGACCAGGTCACCGACGTCCTGGACCGTGCCGCCGGCCGGACCGCCTGACGGGGGCTTGACGGCCCCGCACGGGCTCGGCCTACTGGAAGGCGCGGCCGGGCGTGTGCGGGGGACCGGCCCGGTCCCCGTGCCGGTCCACGGCGACGAGCAGGCCCTCATGTGCCAGGAGTTCCGGATGTCCACGACACGGGAGCAGGACACAGGAGGCATCTCATGCAGGACAGGCGCATCGTCGTTGTGCGGCCGGACCGCCTCACCCCGGCCGACCACAAGACGTGGCGGGAGATCCGCACCGAGTCGGCGGCACCGGCGAACCCCTTCCTCGACCCCGCGTTCACCGTGGCCGTGGGCCGGGTCAGGCCCGGCGCGCGGGTGGCGGTGCTGCTCCAGGACGGCACCGCCGTCGGCTACTTCCCTCACGAGAAGGGGCCGCTGGACCGGGGCCGGGCGATCGGACTCGGGGTCTCCGACAGCCAGGGGGCCGTGCTGCGCCCCGGGATCCGGCCGGACGCCCGCCGGCTGCTGCGCGCCTGCGGACTGTCGTCCTGGGAGTTCGACAACCTGGAGGACGGCCAGCAGCCGTTCACCCCGCACGCGGCCGAACGGCTGGCCTCCCCGGTCGTCGACCTCGACGAGGGCTTCGCCCGCTACCGCGAACGGCTGCGGGCCCGCTCGGCCGGCTTCCTGAGGCAGACCCTCGCCAAGGAGCGCAGACTCGCCCGCCAGGTCGGCGAGGTGCGGTTCGTGTTCGACGCCAAGGACCCGCACGCCCTGCGGGCCCTGATGCGCTGGAAGTCCGCCCAGTACCGGCGGACGGGCCGACGCGACCGGTTCGCCCAGGACTGGATCACCGGCCTGGTCGGACTGCTCGCGGACGGCGGCGAACCGGAGTGCCGGGGCGTGCTCTCCGTGCTGTACGCCGCCGGCCGGCCCGTGGCCGCCCACTTCGGCCTGCGCTCGCGCACGGTGCTGTCCTGGTGGTTCCCGGCGTACGACCCCGACCACGGCAGGTACTCGCCCGGGTCGGTCCTGCAGCTGCGGATGCTGGAGGCCGCCGCGGCCGACGGGATCCGCCTGGTCGACCTGGGCAGCGGCCCGGCCCGTTACAAGGACACGCTCAGAACCCGGCAGCTGCAGGTGTACGAGGGGGCGGTGGTGCGGCCGGGGCCGGGCGGCGCGCTCCATCTGCTGAGCCGGGAGCCGGCCAGGGCGGCCCGCCGCTTCGTCCGCGACCGCCCCCTGCTGGCCTCCGCCGCCGCGCGGACGCTGGCGGAGCTGGGTCGGCTGCACCGGCCCTGACCCCGCCGGGTCCTCCCGCTGGACCTCCCTACGGCCGTGCCTCCGCGATCCGGGCCGCCCGCGCCCCCACGATGGGGGGGGGACACGAGCGGAACGGAGGGCCCGGACATGGACGCATGGCAGCCGGTCCCGGTGCTGCTCGGTGTCGTCGGCGCGGGCATCGCCCTGCTGTACGGGCTGGGCCGGTATCTGGCCGCCGACCGCGAGCCGCTCGTCACCGGGCCGTTCTCGGGCGGACTCCCGCCGGGCGAGCACGCGTTCTCCCGGTTTCATGTGCGCTGGTACGCGGTCACCATGATGTTCCTCGCCTTCGACATGGAGATGCTCTTCATGTACCCGTGGGTGACCGTGGTGTCGGAGATCGGGACCGGTGCCGTGGTCGAGATGTTCCTCTTCCTCGCCGTCCTGTTCGCGGGCGTCACCTACGCATGGCGGGAGGGGGCGCTGCGGTGGACGTGAGAACTCTGCTCCGCCGGCGGGCCGCGCGCCGCCCCCGGGTGTTCCCGGTGGCGCTGCCCGGCGCGACCGCGGTGCGGCTCGCGGCCGAGGCCGAGCTCCGCCGCCGCGGCCTGACCGCGACGGTCACCCCCGCCGACGCCGATCTCCTCGTCGTCTGCGGCGTCCCGGCGGCCGGGGACCTCGACTGGCTGGACCGCATCGCGGCGGCGATGCCGCGGCCCGCCGCGCGGATCGTCGTACCCTCGGCGGACCGAGCGGCCCAGCTCCTCGACACGGGGCGCGCCCTGCTCGAAGCCGGACCCGCCTACCGGCACCCGCCGGAGACCGCCGCGCCCGCCGCCTCCGGCGCGGCCGGGCTGTCGACGGCGCAGCGGGGCGACGACCGCGACGGGCTCCGGCTGGACCGGCTGCACCTCGTGCTGGGACCGGCCCTGGCCGACTGGCCGGCCGGGCTGCTGCTCCGCCTCACCCTCCAGGGAGACATCGTCCAGGCGGTCCGGGCGGACACCGCCTGCGCCACGGACCGCCCCGCGCTGCCGTCCGACCGGATGCCCTTCTGGGACGAACCCTGGCTGCGCGCGGCACACGGGGACCGGCCCGTCACCGGCGGCGACCTGGCGCGCCGCCGCTGCGCCGCCCATCTGGACAGCGTCGGACGGCTGCTCGCCGTCACCGGCTGGGACGACACCGCCGCCCGCTGCCGGCGGCTGCGGGACGCGGTGCTGTCCGGACTGCCGGGCGGGCCGGTCCGCGGCGAACTGCTGGCGACGACGCGCCGGGTGGCACGCTCCAGGACCCTGCGCTGGGGGCTCGCCGGACTGGGCCCGCTGCCGGCCCGGCGGGCCCGCGCGGCCGGGGTGACCGGACCGGCGCTGACGGCGGACGGGGACGCCCACGACCGGCTGCTCGTCTGGCTCGACGAGATCGAGCGCTCCGCCGCCGCACTCGACGACCCCCGCCCCCGCCCCCGGCGCCGCACGGACACCGGGCCCGCCGGCCCGCGCGGAGTGCTCGACCCGGACCGACCGCCGTCCCGGGCGCTGCTGGACGTACTCCCCGAGCTCCTCGCCGGCGCCGAGTTCGCCGGTGCCCGGATCGTCGTCGCGAGCCTGGACCCCGACCTCGACGAACTGGCGCCCGCACCGGTACCGGCGGCGGCCCGTGGGTGAGGCCGCGCCGCTGTGGGCGGCCGCCGTCCTGCCGCTCGCCCTGCTCGCGGCCGCCACCTGCACCGCCGGGTTCGACGCCGTGCTCTCGTCGGCGGCCGAGCGCGGCCGGGCGGCCGGGGTACGGGACGCAGCCGGCCGCGCGGCAGCGCCGCTGCACGAGGCGCTGCGGCTGCTGGTGCAGCAGCCACGGCGGACCCCGGCCGCGGACATGCTGCTCACCCGGCTCGGGGCGGTGCTGGTACCGGTGGCCGCCGTGCTCGCCGGAGCCGTGCTGCCGTGGGGCTTCGCCTCGGTGACCGATCCGGCCGTCGGCATCGTGTGGTTCAACGCGATGGAGGCGCTGGCCTGGGCGGCGGTGTGGCTGGCCGGCTGGGGGACGGACTCCGCGCTGCCGCTGATCGGCGGATACCGGTTCCTCGCCCAGGGGCTGGCGTACGAACTGCCGCACATGTTCGCCCTCACCACCGCCGCCCTCGGCGCCGGGTCCCTGCGGGTTGGGGACGTCGTCGCGGCCCAGTCGGGGCTGTGGTTCGCCGTGTGGATGCCCGCCGCCTTCGCCGCCTACCTGCTGAGCGCGCTCGCCATGTCCTTCTGGGGTCCTTTCGGGCACCCGCTGGGCCGGGACACGGCCGGGGGCGCGGCCGCCGAACTCGGCGGTGTGGACCGGCTGCTGTTCCTGGGCGGGAGGTGGATGCTGTTGGTGGTGACGGCCGGATTCAGCGTGCCGCTGTTCCTCGGCGGCGGGCACGGGCCGCTGCTGCCCGCCTGGGCATGGACCCTGCTGAAGACCGCGGCCGTCCTCGGCCTGCTGGTGGCCGCGCGCCGGGCACTGCCGGCGGTGCGGATGGAACGCTGGATGGAACCGGCGTGGATGGTGCTGGTGCCGCTGACGCTGCTTCAGGCGCTGTTCGTCGCCGTCGTCGTGCTCGACCGATGAGAGCGAGGCCCGCTGCCGATGCCCGATGCAGTCGTCTTCTGGGTGCCCGCCCTGATCGCCGTGGCGGCGGCGGTGATGGTGTTCCGGTTCGACTCCATGCCGCGGGCCACCTACGCGCTGCTGACCGCGCTGCTGTGCGTGGGCGTGGAGGTGCTGCTGCTGGGGCTGGACTACCTCGGGGTCGTGATCGTGCTGATGATGACCATCGAGATGGCCCTGATGGCCGTGTTCATGGTGATGTTCATGGCGAACCCGGCCGGGCTGACGCCGATGTCGATGCTGCACAACAGGCGCGGCGCGGCCGTCCTGTGCACCGCGGTCTTCGCCGCCCTCGCCGCCGGCACCCTGCTCGCCCCGTGGCCGTCCCGGCGCGGCGCCCCGCCCGGCGACCCCACCCGGGAGCTCGGCCGGTCCCTGATGGGTCCGCACATGCTCACCATGATGGTCCTCGGCCTCGCCCTGTTCGCCACCATCGTCGCGAGCGTCGTCCTGGCCACCCGCCGCGGCCGCTACGACCGGTTCGGCGACGACCTGGCCGCCCGCCGCGCCGACGACCCGGTCCGCGGAGGCCTCACCAGGTGAATCTCGAAGTTCTCCTGCTGCTGGCCGCCGCGCTGTTCAGCATCGGACTGTACGGCGCCCTCACCCAGCAGTCCGTGGTGATGCTGATGATGGGCCTGGAGCTGATGCTCGGCGGGATCATCACCGCGGCCGCCGCCGTCCGGCACCACATCGCCCCGGCCGCCACCGAGGGACAGGTGCTGATCGTCCTGGCGGTCACCGTGATGGCGGTGGAGATGGCCGTCGGCTTCGCCGTGGTCACCGCGCTGTTCCGGGCCCGGGAGGTCGACATGACCGACATGGCGGCGGAGCTGAAGGAGTGAGCGCGCTGCTGTGGGCGCTGCTCGCGCTGCCGCTGACGGCCGGCACCGCGCTGGCCGTCACGGGCCGGCCCGCCGACCGGTGTGCACCTGCGGTCGCCGTCACCGCCTCCGTCGCCACCCTCGGCCTCGCCGTCGCCGCCGCATACGTCCACCCGCGGGCGGGGGCGCCGCTGCTGGACGGCGCCCCGGCCGGATTCGGCGTCGACGGGCTCGCCGGACTCACCGCGGTCACCGTCGCCGCGGTCACCGTGGCCGTGCTGGTCTTCAGCACGGCGGATCTCGGGCCCCGGGAGGCACGCGCCCGGTTCCACGGCCTGATGCTGCTGTTCGCCGGCGCCATGCTGGCCACCGTCACGGCGACGACCCTGCCGGTGCTGCTGATGGCGTGGGAGGTCATGGGCGCCACCTCCTGGGCCCTGATCGGCTACTGGTGGCACGATCCCGACCGCGTCCGCGCCGCGACCACCGCCTTCCTCACCACCCGCGCCGCCGACCTCGGCCTGTACCTCGCGGCGGGCGCCGCCCTGGCGAGCGGTCCGGCCGGGGCCGGCTCACTGCGCCTGGACGCGACTCCCGACGCCGCGGAGCCCTGGCGGGCGCTCATCACGGCGGGCGTGGTCACCGCCGCCCTCGGCAAGTCGGCGCAACTGCCCTTCGGTTTCTGGCTCTCCCGCGCCATGCAGGGACCCAGCCCGGTCTCCGCCCTGCTGCACTCCGCGGCGATGGTGGTGGCCGGGGCATATCTGCTGCTGCGGCTGGAACCGCTGCTGCGGGCGTCCGGCTGGGGCGGCCCCGCCGTCGCCTGGGCGGGCGCGCTGACCGCGGTCGCCTTCGGCCTGGTCGCCGTCGCGCAGACCGATCTCAAACAGCTGCTCGCCGGTTCCAGCTGCGCCCAGATCGGCTTCATGGTGCTGGCCGCGGGCGTCGGCTCGCGCACCGGAGGCACCCTGCAGCTCGTCGCACACGCGGCCGCGAAGAGCCTGGCGTTCCTGGTGGCCGGTGTCTGGCTCACCGCGCTGGGCACCAGGTCGCTGCACGTGCTGCGCGGCCGGGCCCGCCGCTACCGCACCGCCGCGCTCGCGTTCACCGCCGCCGCGCTCACCCTCGCCGGGGTGCCGCCGCTGGCGCTGTGGGCCGCCAAGGACGTCCTGCTCACGGGAGCCCGGCAGGACAGCACCGCCCTCTACGCGGTGGGCCTGGCCGGGGCGGTCCTGTCCGCGGCGTACAGCGGCAAGGCGCTCTGGTTCGTGCTGCAGCCCGCCGACGGAGCCCGGCACCCGCTGCCGTACCCCGTGCGGCTGCCGCTGCTCCTGCTGTCGCTGGCCTGCCTCGCCCTCACCGTCCTGGCGTTCCCGCCCGTGCGGTACGCCGTCGCCCGCGTCGTCGGCGGCTCCGGAAGCGGCCCGCAGGCCTGGGAGTTCGCCCTGTCCGGGGCCCTGGCGGTGGCCGTCGTGGCCGCCTTCGGGATCCGCGGTGAGCGGCTGGCCGCCGTCTCCCCGCCCTGGTTGCGCGACTGGCTGGGCCTGGAGGCGGCGGCCCGGCTGCTGCTCGTCCGGCCCGTGCTGCGGCTCGCCCGCGCGCTGGCCGCCTTCGACGACCGGGTGCCGGCCCGGGCCGCCCGCGGCGCCGCGCGCGGCGCGGTGACGCTGGCCCGGTGGACCGACAGGCGTCCGGAGTTCCACCTCGACGGCGCCGTCGCGGGGGTGGCGCACGGGGCCCGGACGCTGGGCCGCTGGGCGCGCCGGCCGCAGACCGGGCAGCTGCACCAGTACCTGGCCCAGGCGGTGGCCGCCTTCACCGTTCTCGCCGTCGTCCTCGTTCTCGTGAGGTGAACCGCCGTGCTCACGGCCCTGGTCTTCCTGCCCGCCGCCGTCGCGGCGCTGCTGCTGTGCCTGCCGCGCCGGACACCGCGGGCCCTGTTCCTGACGGCCTGGACGGCGACGGCCGCCGCCGAGCTGGTGCTGACCGTGGTGGTGTGGGCCGGGTTCCGGACGGACGGCGGCATGCAGTACGAGATGCGGGCGCGCTGGATCCCCAGCGCCGGCGTCGGCTACCACGTCGGCGTCGACGGACTGTCGCTGCCGCTGGTCGCCCTCACCTGCGTGCTGTTCCTCGCCTGCGCGCTGTACGCGGCGCGCGAGCGGCGGCGGGTGCGGGAGTTCGCGGCGCTCTTCCTCTTCCTGCAGACCACCTGCGTGGGCCTGTTCGTCGCCCTGGACCTGATCCTGTTCTTCGTCTTCTTCGACCTGTCCATCGTGGGCATGTACGCCGTCATCGCCGGCTGGGGCCACCGCGGCGCGGCCCGCTCGGCGCTGCAGTTCTTCCTCTACACCTTCATCGGCTCCCTCGCCCTGCTGCTCGGCTTCATCGGCCTCTACCTGGCCGCCGACCCGCACACCTTCGACCTGACCGAGCTGACCGCCGCCGACCCGCTGGCCGGACGCACCACCTACGGTGCGCTGGTGCTTCTGGCGATCGCCGTCGGACTGGCGGTCAAGACCCCGACCGTGCCCTTCCACACCTGGCTGCCGCCCGCCCACACCGACGCCCCCGCCGCCGGGTCGGCCATCCTGGCCGGGGTGCTGCTGAAGATGGGCACGTACGGGTTCCTGCGTATCGCCCTGCCGGTGCTGCCCGGCGCCTGGCGGGACTTCGCGCTCGTGTTCGTCGTCGTCGGCGTGGTCTCCGTGCTGTACGGCGCCCTGGTGGCCCTCGCGCAGACCGACCTCAAGCGCATGATCGCCTACACCTCCGTCACCCACATGGGGTACATCGTGCTGGCGGTGGGTGCCGCCGGGGCCGTCGCCGGGCCGGACGACGCCGTCCGCCTCGCCGTCAACGGGGCGGTGTTCCAGATGGTCAGTCACGGACTCCTCACCGGTGCGCTGTTCCTGCTGGCCGGCGTGCTGTACGAGCGGGGCCGGACCTACCGGACGGCCGCCTACTCCGGGATCGCCGCGCGGGCGCCGGTGTTCGCCGCGCTGACCGGCGTGGCCGCGTTCGCCTCGCTGGGGCTGCCCGGCTTCTCCGGGTTCATCGCCGAGTTCCAGATCCTCACCGGGAGCCTCGGTCCCCGTCCCGTCGCCACCGGTCTGGCGGTGCTCGGCATCCTGCTCACCGCCGGGCTGTTCCTGCGTGCCCTGCAGCAGATCCTGCTCGGCCCGCTGAGACTGCCCACCGCCGCACCCGGCGCCGACCGCCCCTTCCCCGACCTGCGCCGGCACGAGGGGCTGGCGATCGTGCCGCTGCTGGCCCTCGGCGTCGTCCTCGGCCTGACCCCGCGGTTCGTGCTGGACGTGGTCGAACCCGCCTCGCGCACCCTGCTGGAGCTGCTCGCACGATGACCGGCACCGGCCACGACCCCCTCGATCTGCTCCCCGAGACGCTGCTCGCGGCCTCGGCGGTGCTCGGCCTGCTGCTCGGGTCCTGGCTGCCGCGCCGCCGGCAGTGGCTGACCGGCGCGCTCGGCATGACCGCCTGCGCCGCGGGCACCGCCGCCGCGGCGGTGGCCGCCACCGCTGCCCCCGGCAGCGCGTTCGGCGGCTCGTTCGCCCTCGACCCGGTCACCGCCACCGCGAGGGTGGTCGTCCTCGGCGCGACGCTGCTGGTGCTGGCCCTCGCCCTGCCGCGGCTGCACGGCGACCCGCGCGAGACCGAGGCCTACGTCCTGCTCCAGCTCGCCGCCACCGGAGCGCTGGCCCTCGCCGGAGCGCAGGACCTGCTGCTGCTCGCCGCCGGATATCTGCTCGCCAGTGTGCCCGGCTATGCGCTCGCCGGGTTCCGCAAGGACGGCCCCGGCACCGAGGCGGCCCTGAAGTACTACGTGGTCGGCGCCCTCCTCGGCGTACTGATGCTCACCGGCGTCACGCTCCTGTTCGCCGCCGGCCGCACCACCTCCTACACCGCCCTGCGCCCCGCACTCGCCGAGGCACCGTCCGCGCTGGTGGCCGTCGGCACCCTCGCCGTGCTCGCCGGCATCCTGTTCAAGGCCGGGGGAGTGCCAGGCCACTTCTGGGTGCCGGACGTCGTCCAGGGCAGCCCCGCACCCGTCGCCGCCTTCCTCACCACCGTCCCCAAGATCGGCGCCCTGGCCGCCGCCTTCCGGCTGGCCGCGACGCCCCTGGCGGACGCGGACGTGCCCTGGACCGCCCTGCTCGCCACGCTGTCGGCCGCCTCCATGACCCTCGGGAACCTGGCGGCCTTCTTCCAGCGCGACGCCACCCGGCTGCTGGCCTACTCCACCGTCAGCCAGGTCGGCTATCTGCTGATCCCCGTCGCCGTGACCGGCGACTCCGGCCTGGCCGGGCAGGCACTGCTGTACTATCTCGCCGCCTACGCCGTCACCAACCTCGGCGCCTTCGCGGTCGTCTGCGCGCTGCCCGGTGCCCGGACCCTGGACGACCACCGCGGACTGGCCCGCCGCCACCCGGCGCTGGCCGCCTCCCTCGCCGTGTGCCTGCTGGGCCTGGTGGGCACCCCGCCCACCGCCGTCTTCCTCGGCAAACTGGAGGTCTTCAGCGCCGCCTTCGACGGCGGGCTGGCCTGGCTCGCGGTGCTCGCCGCGGTCAACACGGTCGCGTCACTCTTCTACTACCTGCGCTGGATCGTCCCGGCGTTCACCGGCCGGACCGCCGCCGGGCCGCTGCGCGAGGTGTCGCGCCCGGCCGCGGCGATCGCGTACGGCACGGCGGCGGCCTCCGTCGCCCTCGGGGTGTTCGGCGGCCCGGTCCTGGAACTGACGTCATCGGCGGGCTGAGCCGGTGCCGACCCGCCGGCCGCGTCCGGAGCCGGCCGCCGCGTCCGGAGCCGCTTCGGCGCCCGGCCCGGCCCGGCCCGGTTCCTCGCTCCGCTCCCCGTCCCGCCCCGGCGCCGTCCGCGCCCCGCGCAGCAGAACCGTCAGGGACACCGCGGCGGCGACGACCGCCAGGCCGCCCACCAGAACCCGGTCGGAGACGGCGTCGCCGAGCCGCGTCAGACGCTGCTCCCAGGCGAACTCGGTGTCCACCCCCATCAGGGACGGCAGCGCCGAGGCGCCGTCGAAGAGCAGGAACACCGCGCCCAGCACGATGAACAGGGCGCCGCCCACCAGCGCCGTGGAGTGTGTGCGCAGCGGCCCCACCCGCACCGGCCGGCCCCGGAGCCATCGGCGGCGGCCCAGGTCGAAACGGTCCCACAGGGCGGCCAGGACGAACACCGGCACCGCCATGCCCAGGGCGTACACCGCCAGGAGCGCCCCGCCGCGCCAGGGATCACCGCCCAGGGCGGCGACGGTGAGCACACTGCCCAGAATCGGCCCGGCGCAGAACCCGGCCAGTCCGTACACCGCACCGAGCGCCAGCACCGACAGCACGGACCCCGAACGGCGCCGCCCCGCCGCCTGCTGCATCCGGCGCGAGCCGAACCCCAGGCCCAGCACCTGCGCCGCCCCGAGAACGATGATCAGCCAGCCGCCCGTCGTCACCAGAAGCTCGCGGTGCCCGTACAGCAGACGCCCGGCCAGCGAGCCCGCCACCCCGAGCGGCACCATGGTCAGGCACAGCCCGGCGTAGAACAGCGCAGTGCGCCCCAGCAGCCGGGTGCGGCCGGTGAACGAGTACGCGAAGAACGCGGGCAGCAGCAGCGCCGAGCACGGGCTGAACAGCGCCAGCAGACCGCCGAGGAAGGCGACCACGAACCCCGGGTCACTCATCGCCGCTGCCCTGTGCCTGGGTCTGCGCCTGTGCCGTCTCGACCGCCTCGGTGAAGACGTGCGTGGGCTGGGCGCCCAGGATCGGCCTGCCGTTGAGCAGGAAGGCCGGCGTGCTGCTGACGCCGAGGGAGTAGCCCTCCCCGGCGTCCCGCTGCACGGCCTTCTCGGCGGCCGGTGAGGCCAGGTCGGCGCGGAAGCGGTCGAGGTCCCCGATGCCGGCCCGCTCGGCCATGGCGACCAGTTCCCGCTCCGCGAAGGCGCCCGTGTTGCGCTCCCGCGGCTCGGCGTACGCCACGTCGTGGAACTGCCAGAACCGGCCCTGCCGGCCCGCCGCCCACCCGGCGCGGGCCGCCTGCTCCGACTCCCCGCCGAAAATGGGGTAGTTGCGCCACTCGATGCGCAGCACGCCCCGCTCCACATAGTCGCGCAGCAGCACCGGCTTGGTCTCCCGCGCGAACCGGCCGCAATAGGTGCACTGGAAGTCGGAGTACGCGATCAGCACGACGGGCGCGTCGGGCTCACCCAGCGCGTACGGGTCGCCGGAGTCCCGCCGGGCCAGCGCGAGCAGCCCGGGGTCGGCGGGCGCAGCCGCGGTCGGCGCGGCGGACCCCGCGGGCGCGTCGGCGCGGTCCTCGCCACCGGTGAACGCGACGGCGGCGACGACGAGCGAGGTCACCAGGACGAGGGCGGCGGCGGCCCGCCGCACCCGGGAGGAACGGGAGGAACGGGAGGAGCGAGAGGGAGGGGTCATGGTCGACTCCGGGAAGAGAACAGGAAGCTGAGAGAAGAGAGGGGAAGGGGCCGGCCGGGCCGGTGCTCAGGCGCGCTCGGGCAGCGGGCAGACCTCGGCCGTCGACAGCCGGCGCAGCGCCGCCTCGGCCAGCAGCACCAGCGAGGCGACGGCGAGCAGCGGCTGGAGCGGTGCCCAGTAGGTCAGCGCACCGGAGGTGCCCACCAGCAGCAGCACGAGCTTGTTGCAGACGGGGCAGCCCACGGCCAGGAAGGACAGCAGCCCGCCCAGCGGGCCCAGCCGGCCGCCCGGCCCGGCGGACGGGGCGCCGCCCGGACGCTGAAGGCCCTCGGTGCCGGGGAGCCGGACGTAGGTGGCGGTCAGCAGCCCCGCCAGGACGGCCGTCGCGGCGAGTACCGGAAGGTTCCACCACTGGACGGGCACCGACCGGCCGAACCACGGCGAGGGAACGACCGCCGTGGGCACACCCACGGCGACGGCGGTGAGCACGGCACCGGCGCCCGCGACGGCCCACCGGGCCGGCCGCCAGGATGCGAGGACGGCTCCCGCCCGGCGCAACGACCGGGAGGAGGAAGGCATGACGGATGTCTCCGCTCGACGAGGATCGGTCCGGAACGCGGCACGACGGGCCGGTCTAGATCCTCAGAACGGTCGCAGGGACACCACCCGGTGGCGGGACGGTGCCGGACAGCGCCGTGCCGGGCGGCGGCTGCGGGGCCCGACCGGCGGCGACGGACGCGGTCCCGCCGACGGCCGGCGCCTCGGGGGCCCGGAGGTCCCCGCGCACCGAGAACTCGCCGGTGAGCCCCTTCCGGTCGCACTTGCGGGGCCCGGCGGGGCCGAGTTCGTCCGGTGTGCCCGGCGCATCCGTCGCCCCCGCCCCCGCCGCCGACGCTTCGGCTGGCGGTGCGGCCACCGTCGCCGGAACCGCGCCCGCGGCGGCCGGGCCGCTCGCCCCCGCCGCGCACAGGACGGCGACGACCAGACAGACGGCCGCCGGCACGCAGCGCAGCAGCGCGAACCCCCGGCGGGAGTGGGCGGCGCGCTCGGGCATCGGTGACGGCTCCTGCCGGAGGGGTCGACTGCGGTGACCGCACATGACGTCTGTCGGACATGTGCGAAGCCACCCTACCCACCCGCCGGCGGACATCCGCACCCCCGCCCGGCGCACGGGCGGACGGCGGACCGGCCGGCCCGCGGGGCGCGTACGCCGAGCCGAGTAGTCCGGGTTGCTCCCCGCGTCAGACGCCCCGGCGCCGCACGCCCGGCACCGTGGACCGCGTGAAACTCAGCCGGCCCGCCCGCCGGGCCTCCCTCGTCGTCCATGTCGCCGCCTCCGCGAGCTGGCTCGGGCTCACCCTCGGACTGCTCGCCCTCGGCGCCACCGCGGTCACCACCGGATCGCCGGTGGCCGTGGAGGCCTCCGTGCGTGCCATGAAGCTCTTCGCCGACCGGCTGCTGCTCCCCGCGGCCTTCCTCACGCTCGCCAGCGGTCTGCTGCTCTCCCTCGGCACACCCTGGGGACTGGCCAGGCACCGCTGGGTCCGGACCAAGTTCTGGCTGACCCTGGCCACCACCACCGCCACGGCCTTCGCCCAGCGCCCCGGTATCGACTCCGCGGTCGCCGCCGTCGCCGCAGGGGGTCCGCTCCCCGACCCCGGCGGCGTCCTGGCCGGACCGGTCGTTTCCCTGTCCGCCTACGTCTTCATGACCGCCGTCTCGGTCCTCAAGCCCTGGGGCCCGACCCGCCCCGGCCGCAGACTGCGTACCTCCGCCACCCGCGGCCAGGCCCGGCCCGGCCCCGGACCCGTCCCCAGACCCCCGCCGGGCCGCGGTCCGACCCGGTCCGCCCGCGGCGTCGAGGCGACCGGCGTCGACCCCGCCTGCGACTCGCCGGACGTGGCCGGCGGCGCTTTCACCGCTCGGCGCCGGTCCCGCCACCCTACGGCGGACGCCGTCCGGGCGATCACCGAAGACGTGAGCGGCCCGCCGGTGACGTTCCGCCGGACCTTCGGGTCCGGCGCGGACGGCCGGACCTCGCCTCCGAGCCGGCCCTGCGCTTCCGCGGGCGCGCGGAGGCCGAGCGGGGAACCGGCCGCGCACGGCTGCGTGGTGGAGGAGGTACGCGACGCTCCCGACCGCCCGGCCGGGAGTTCGTGTGCGTCGCGCGACGCCCGGCACCGGTGCGAACCGCTGACCGGTGCCGGGCGCCGCGGGGACGTCAGCCGGTGGCGAGGGCGCGCACCCGGGCGAGCGTCCCGTTGAACCTGTTGTGGTCTCCGACGATCGGCCCGGACGAGGTGTACTGCCACATCGTGTACGTGGACCAGCCGGCCGGCAGCGCGCCGACCGCGGACGCGTACCGGGCCACCCACAGCGGCGTGTCGGCGCCGAAACCGCTGTAGTTGCCGGTGCACAGCTCCCACCAGCTGGTGGAGGTGTACATCACGGCGTTCCGGCCGGTGCGCGCCTTGTAGGTGTCCAGGAAGTCACGGATCCAGGACACCATCTGGCCCGGTGTCCTGCCGTAGCAGGACGCCCCGTACGGGTTCCACTCGATGTCCAGGACGCCCGGCAGTGTGCTGCCGTCCGGCGACCAGCCCCCGCCGTGGTCGACGAAGTAGTCGGCCTGGGCGGCGCCGCTGGTGGTGTCCGGAGTGGCGAAGTGGTAGGCGCCGCGGATCATTCCGACGTCGTAGGAGCCGTTGTACTGCTGTGAGTGGTAGGGGTTCTTGTAGTACGTCCCCTCGGTGGCCTTGACGTAGGCCCACCTGACCCCGCTGTCCCACAGCTCGGACCAGGTGACGTTGCCCTGGTGGCTGGAGACGTCCACGCCCTCGGTCTGGGCGGCCCTGTTCCCGGTGGGGAGACCGTGCTCCCCCTCGTGGGCCAGGACGCCCGTGCCCATCCGGGCGGACCCGCGGGGCGGACCCTCGTCGGCCGGGGAGGCGGAAGCGGAGTGCAACGGAAGAAGCAGAGTGGGGGCGGCGAGCAGAAGGCCCGCGGCGAGCACGCGTGAGCGGCCGAATGCCCCGGCTATGGCTGAGCGCATGCCCCCATCCGATCCGCTGCCGCGCGCCGCCGCATCTCACAGCCGTCCAAACGGAGTTACCGGGGGAGGGACACGCCGCAGCGGCGGCGCCGTCGGTAGGCCGGCTTCTCCCGGACCGACACGTGCCGGGTGCTCTCGCCGGTGAACGGAGCCCGTGACCATCCGTCCCACGGGTGCCGCAGCCGCATCCCGGCCGGCCGCGCCATCAGGTCGGGCTCGGCCGGCCACACGTACCGGAAGGGACCGGCCCGCTACTCCGGGCGCCGTCGGCGAGGGTGACGTAGTACGAACTCATCGCCTGCGTGGCGACGTCACAGGCGTCGAACGCCCACTGCGTCGCGGAGATGCGGAAGGGTACGGCGTTCCGTCCGGGCGGCAGCCGGCGCAGGTCCGGCACCCCGGCCTCCACCACGAAGCAGCCGCCCGGCCGCAGATGCACCGCTTCGTCCGTGTCCTGATGCCGCCGCATCCGGGGCCCGTACCGCTCCCCGCCGGGCGGGCGCCGCTGGTTCTTCCGCGGGGCGGGTCCGGCGCGGACGGTTCAGACCCGGGGCGGCAGCGAGATCCCGCGCAGCGGCCGGCCGCCGTCGGCGTACAGCCGCCCGCCCGGCGCCACGGCGTCGGCGACGCGCTCCAGTACCCGGCGCCCCGCCCCCGGGTGGCGGCCGTCCAGTGCGCCGACGCGGACGGCGAACACGATGTCGAAGGGACCCTCGCCCGGCTCCCGTACGTAGTCCTCCGCCGCGACCTGCCGCACCTTCATCCGGCCGGAGGCGATCTCCGCCGCGGAACCCGCCGTGGCCAGGGCGACGGCCCGGGCGGAGCGGTCGATGGCGACGATGTGGCCCGAGGTCAGCCGCGTGGCCACGGCCCGCGCTGCGGCCCCGGGCCCGCAGCCGATCTCCAGCACCCGCGCCTCGGGGGTGAGCGGGAGCGCGTCGACGATCTCGGCGAGACGGGGCGAGAGTTCACGGGACATGCCGCGAGCGTAGCCCCGCGCCTGCCGTGTCCGGTTGTCCGCCGGGAGGTGCCGCGGCAGGACCGCTCAAGCCCGTCGGCCCCGGCCGCTGCGGACGTCCACGGCGCGCGGGAGCCCGCCCGGCCGGGCGGCAGGCGTGTGTCTCAGGTGCGCAGCTTCCGGGCGGGCAGCAGGACGTGGGCCGCCGACGCCAGGGTCTCCTCGTCCGCGGTGAAGTCCGCCAGGGTCGCGGCGTCGCCGGGCTCGACGTCCTGCGGCCACGGCCGGGTGGCGAAGATGAGGTAGGCGCCGCCCCGCTTCTCGACCGCCGTCAGCCAGGCGGCCGGCGGCAGGAACTGGGCGTTGACCTGCGGCATGGTGAGGACGGCCGCATTGGCGACGACGAGCAGACCGACCGGTGGGCGCGGTCGGCGGACGGCGGCGTCGACCAGGCCCTCGCCCGGCGGCAGGCCGGCCTTGCGCAGCAGTGCCCCGACCGCGGCCGACGAGGCCTCCGGGCCGTCCGCACCGTCTCCGAGGGAGCAGGCGAGGAGATAGGGGATGTCGCCGTCCGGTGCCTCACGGCTCCAGGACATGATGACGAGCGTGCCCGGGTCACCGGTGCGCACAGCGGTCATTTCGGAAGAAGTGGAAGTCACCGCGGAACCCTATCCACGCCCCCGGACCGACCCGGACGCGTTCTCACCCGACCAGGTGACGCCCTCCCGGGCGGCCACACGAACGGGGGACCACGGACAAGGAATCGGCATGAGCAGCAGGGACGAAGAGGATCCGGCCTGGAACACCGCGCCGGCCCAGGGTGTCTGCCTCGGACTCCCGCTCGGCACGGCCATCGGCACCGGCGCCTCTGCCGGCGCGGCCTGGGACGGGCGCGCGCCGACGGGGAGGGCGCCGGAGGCGGGAAGCACGCGGGAGACGGGGAGCGGAGCGGTCCGGGGGGAGAGAGACCGGCCGTCATGGACCGGCCGGTAGCGGGTAGGGGCGCTCGCAGTCCCCGCATCCCTCCCGAGGAACGGAGCACAACGGTCCATGGTGTACGTACCCGACCCCCCGACGGACCCGACCGTGGAGCTGGCGCTCACGGTGCCGGACTGGGCCCGTGAGCACTCCGCCGAGCTGATCGGCGTACCGCTGCGCATCGCGCTGATCGTGCTCGGCGTCGCGCTCGTCCGGGTGCTGGCCAAGCGCGCCATCACCCGCGTCGTGCAGCGCATCCTGGAGCCCGGCGAGGGCGCGGAGGTGCCGGGGCCGCGGTCCGGCCGCGGACCCGCGGTGCTGCACCGCGACCGTTCCCGGGCCCGGGAACGGCGCGAGCAGCGGGCCCGGACCATCGGCTCCGTCCTCGGCAGCATCGTGTCCGTCGTGCTGTTCGTGGTGGGCGTCGCCATGGTCCTGGACCAGATCGGCATCGCACTCGGACCGCTGCTGGCCGGTGCCGGGGTGGTCGGTCTCGCCATCGGCTTCGGCGCCCAGAGCCTGGTCGCCGACTACCTGGCCGGCATGCTCATCATGGTCGAGGACCAGTACGGCGTCGGCGACTGCGTGGACCTCGGGGAGGCCGTCGGAGAGGTCGAGCACGTCGGGCTGCGGCTGACCCAGGTCCGCGATCTCAACGGCGGTCTGTGGCACATCCGCAACGGCGAGATCCTGCGGGTCCGCAACGACAGCCAGGAGTGGGCCCGCGCCGTACTGGACGTGGCCGTCGCCTACGACGCCGACCTCGACGAGGTCTACCGCGTACTGGAGGAGACCGGCCTGGCCATGCGTCAGGAACCGGCCTTCGCCGACGTCCTGCTCGAGGATCCGGCGGTCTGGGGCGTGCAGTCCCTGGACGCGGACGGGGTCCTGGTGCGCCTGGCCGTCAAGACGGTGCCGCTCCAGCAGTGGGGCGTCACCAGGGAGCTGCGCCGCCGGGTCAAGGAGGCCCTGGACACGGCCGGCATCGACATCCCCTTCCCGCAGCGGACCGTCTGGCTGCGCCACGACGGCACCCCCGCCGGCACCGGCAGCGGCACCGAGACCGTCTCCTCCGTGCGCTGAGCCGGCACGGCCCGGGGTCCCGAGGACGGCCGGCGGCTGGAGCGTCGCCGGCCTCGGTACCTCACCGTGAGAAACGCCACGCTGGGGCCGGCGAACCGGGCGCGGTGCGCCTGGTCCCTGCGGGGCCGAGGGCCGGGCGGACGCGTCTGACCAGCCGGTATGTGATCCGGTCGACGTTGTCGTACTCCCAGTAACAAGATCACGATCTAGGTCGTGCGCCTCAGGCAACCATCCGAGGCCGACCCGACCCGACCCGATCGACAGGGAGTCCGTCCAGATGCACCCCCCACACAGCTCTGCCGAGCCGCTCGCCCGTCTTGAGCGGGCACGCGGCGAGTACGAGGCGCACCTCCACAGCTGCCGGCAGTGCCAGGCCGACGGTGCGGCGTGTCCGGTGGCCAAGATCCTCAGGCGTGCCTACAACAACGCCGCCCGCGCGGCCCGTCCCCGGCAGGACGGCACCGACCTGCCTCGGTGACGCCTCGCCGACGGCCGGGCGCGCCGCCCGGGGGTCCGGCTCAGACGCCGAACTCCGAGGGTGAGACACCGAGTGCGGAGCACGCCTCGCGGACCGCCTGCTGCTCGGACGGCTCGAAGTGCCCGTCCGCGCCTGCCACCACGATGCCGGTCTGGACGACCGCACGCGCCTCCTGAGGCTTCTTGGCAGCCTTGGCGATGACCTGCAGCGCCTCGGCCCGGCCCGCGGCGAAGTCGGCGAGGAGCCGGTCCACATGCTGGTTGAAACGCTGGCGGAGCTGGTCCGCGGGGAAGTTCTGCAGCACCTCGTTGGAGACGATCAGCTCCTCCACACGCTGCCGCTCGGCCGGATCCACCCGGCCGTCGGCCGCGGCCACCAGCGCGCACATCGCCATGCTGGCGTCCCGGTAGGCACCGCTCTTCAGCTCGGTCCTGGCGGAGGCGAGCTGCGACTTGAACAGCCCGATCAGCTGGGCCTTGGAGCCGCCGGAGGGCGAGCCGGACCGGTGGCCCCCGAACTGCCCGGGCCCGTGTCCGCCCGTGCCCCGCGAACTCTGCGACTGCTGGAAGCTCTTCGCCTGGTCCTTGATCCGGTCCCACATCGCCACTGGTGCCACCTCGGCTTCTGGTGCTGCCTGTCCGTCTGGTCGTCCTGCGGTCCTGCTCGTCGGAACCGCCGTCGCGCGGCCCGTCGGATGAACGCGCCGGCGGGCGCCGCGGTTCCCCGACGGCAAGGACACCGCAAAAAGGTGATCAGTGGTGCCGCTCGTCGCGGTGCCGCAGTCGCGCCGCGATGGCGGCCACGTCGTCGTCGGCCTGCTCGGCGTCCAGGTGGGCGAGAATGTCGTCCAGCAGGCCGGAGACCTCCTGGCCCGGTTGCAGCCGGAGGCCGGCCAGCCGGGCGAGCGAGGCGTCGATGTCCTCGTCGCGCCGCTCGACGAGACCGTCGGTGAACAGCACCAGCGTGTCCTCGGGCGCCAGCGGCTGGGTGGCGGTCTCGTAGCTGCCCAGGCCGGTGCCGAGCGGCGGGCCGACGGGCAGCCGCACCAGTTCGGCGGAGCCGTCGTGGTGGAAGACCGCCGGCGGCAGATGCCCGGCGCTGGCGAAGGTGGCCACCCCCCGCGCGGGATCCAGCAGCGCCAGCAGGCAGGTGGCCGGCCGGCGTCCGCTCTCCTCCGACATCGAGGTGTCCATCCGGCGCAGGATCCGGTGCGGGGGGAGATCGGTGCCCGCGACGTACCGCAGCATCGAGCGGTAGGCGTTCATGTCCACCGCCGCGTCCAGTCCGTGCCCCATCACGTCGCCGATGACCAGCAGCGTACGGCCGAAGTGCAGCCGCACCGTCTCGCACCAGTCCCCGCCCACCACCGTGCCGCTGCCGGCCGGCAGATAGCGGGTGGCCAGGTCCACGTTGGGGTGCGGGCGCCCGGGGTCGGCGAGCAGGACCTGCTGCAGGTTCCACACCCGCCGGCTGACCTCCGTGTACTCCTCCGCGTGCCGCAGATGAGCGGCGGCGAGCCGCGCCGTGAAGTGGATCGCCGCCGTCTCCCCGTCGTCGAACGGCCGCTCGGTGCGCAGCGCGAGGAGGACGCCGTAGGCGCGGTCCCAGGCCAGCAGCGGCACCGACAGTGCCGTCAGCCGCGCGCCCTCGCCCGGGGAGAGCGAGTCGGTGAGGGGGTGCCCCGCGTCCAGCGCCCGTACCGACACGTCCTCCCGCGGCACCTTCTCCAGTGTCTCCAGCAGGTCGCGCCGACCCGCCTCGGCCGCCCGGCGCAGCCGGTCCTGCGGCGCGCCCCCTTTCGGGTGCGGAGCCAGCAGGTCGACGCCCGCCGCCTCGCAGAGGCTCTCGGTCAGGAACCCGGCCAGTTCGGCGGCGGTCCTGCGGGCGTCGAGCGAGGTGCCGATCGCGGCGACGGCCCTCTCGGCGTGTCCGGCACGGTGCGCAGCGGCCCTCGCCTCGTCGTCCTCCACCACCGTTCCTTTCGTCCGCGCCCCATCCCAGCACCGGTCGTGGAGATCTTGTCGGATCGACTCGCTGCGCCGGTTGTCTTGGCGTGTGCGCGACGGAAATCGGGTGCGCGCGCCGCTGATCACCATCTCCGGCCGAACGGACTGTCGCCCCTGCCCGGCAAAGCAGGCAATGTAGGACTATGTACCCCTGGCGGGTTCTCGGCATCCGGAGTGATCAATGTCCCGCAAGCGCTCAGCGGACGACGGCGACGAGCTGCTGGCCAGGCTCGGACTGCTGACCGCCCAGGCGCGTGAGTTCGCGGCCCTGCAGAGGTCGCAGGTCGAGCTGGCCATCGCCCTCCAGCGCGACATGCTGCCCCGGGACATGCCCGACGTCCCCGGCATCCATCTCGCCGTCCGGTACTCACCCGCCTATTCCGGACTCAACGTCGGAGGCGACTGGTACGACGCCTTCGCCCTGTCCGACGGCTGTATCGGGCTGTCCGTCGGCGACGTCCAGGGGCACACCACCGAGGCGGCGGCCTTCATGGGCCAGGTCCGGGTCGGACTGCGGGCCCTGGCCTCGGTCACCAGCGAGCCCGGCGAGCTGCTCGCCCGCACCAACGACCTGCTGCTGACCCTGGGCTCGGACCTCTTCGCCACCTGCACCTTCATGCGGCTCGATCCGGTCGCCGGGACCCTGGAGAGCGCCCGCGCCGGGCATGTCCCGAGCGTGTGGGCCACGGCGGACGGGAGATCGGGCATCTCCCAGGACGAGGGCGGCCCGCCGCTCGGCGTCCAGGAGGGCATGGAGTACCCGGTCACCCGGTACCAGCTCAGCACCGGCGGGGTCTTCGTGCTGCTCACCGACGGAGTGGTGGAGGGGCCGATACTCAGCCTCGACGAGGGGCTCGACCAGGTCGTGCGGCTCGCGGGGATCGCGGCGGTCGCCCGTATGGAGGCCGACGCGCTGGCCGCCGCCGTGATCAAGAACGCCGAGCACGTGGGGCACGAGGACGACGCGGCCGTGCTGGTGATCGCCCACGACGGGCGCAAGGTTCAGCCGTAGGGCGGGACGCGGGCCGCCCCCGTCTCGCGGGCGGGGCGGGGCCGGTGTCTGATGGCTGCTGTGGTGGGTATCCGTGGCTGGCCCCGACCCGTCGTCCTCGCCCTGGAGACGCTGGTCGTCGCGGGGTGCTACTTCGCGGCCGGGCGGCTGGGTCTGCTGCGCCAGCTCACCGTGCAGGACGCCGTCGTCACCCCCATCTGGCCGCCCGCCGGGGTCGCGGTCGCCTGCCTGTTCGTGTTCGGACTGCGCGCCGTGCCCGGGATCGCGCTCGGCGCGCTCTTCGTCGTCATGTCGCTCACGCTCCCCACGCTGCGGCCCACCGTGCTCGGCCCCGTGTTCGGGAACACCGCCGCCCCGGTCTGCGCCTACCTGCTGCTGCGCCGGGTGGGGTTCCGCACCGACCTCAGCCGGCTGCGCGACGGCGTCGCCCTGGTGTTCCTGGGCGCCCTGGCCAGCATGCTGATCAGCGCCACGGTCGGGGTCGGCCTGCTCGTCCTGACGAACCAGCTCACCGGGAGCGACTTCTGGGCGGTGTGGCTGGCCTGGTGGGTCGGCGACGCCATGGGTGTCGTGATCGTCACCCCGCTCCTGCTCCTGCTGCACCGGGCCCGCTGGCCTCCGGGCGGGGACCGGTGGAAGTGGGCGGAGGCCGCCGGGATGGCCGCGGTCGCCGTCGTCGTCCTGCCCTCCGCCGCGTTCTACTCCGTCAGTCTGCTGTTCCTGGTCTATCCGCTGCTGATCTGGGCGGCCCTGCGCTTCCAGCTGGCGGGCAGCCTGCTGTGCGCGCTGGCCGCCTCCATCGTGACCACCGTCGCCGCCACGGAGCGCGCCGGTTCGTTCGCACAGCTGACCGATGTCCAGATCATGGTGAAGCTGCAGGCCTTCAACGGCTCCATGGCCCTGACCGCGCTGCTGCTGTCGGCCGTGATCACCGAACAGCTCAACACCAGACGCTCGGTCGAACGCGCCTGCCAGGAGCTGGTCGAGGTGCTGGCACATCTGACCCCGGGGGAGCCGCCGCCCGGCCGGCCGGCCGGGCGCGGCGGCCGGACCAGGTGACCGCCCCCGGTCGCCGGTGCCCTCTGACAGCATGACGGCATGGATGCGAACGACGCCGCGGAGCCCCTGCACGGCACCGACGAGGAAGCCATCCCGGTCCTGCGCGTGGCCGACGCCGCCGAGGCCGCCCGCTGGTACGCCCGGCTGGGCTTCGCCGTCCAGTGGGAGCACCGCTTCGAGCGGGACCTGCCCGCCTTCGTGGAGGTGGCCCGCGGCCGGGTGCGGCTGTTCCTGTCGGAGCACACCGGCGACGCCCGGCCGGACACCCTGGTCTATCTGCGGGTGGCCGACGTCGACGCGGTGGCCGCCGAGTTCGGGGTGCCCGTCGAGGAGGCCCCCTGGGCCCGCGAGACCGAGCTGCGCGACCCCGACGGAAACCGGCTCCGCGTCGGTTCGCCGGCACCCTGACCGCCCGCCCCGGGCGGGCACCGGCGCCCGGTGCACCGCGCCCGTCAGCGCGCCCGCAGCATCCGGAGCGCGGTGAGCGCCACATGCAGCTCCGTGCGCCGTACCCCCGATCCGAGGTCGCCGTCCACCAGCCGCTCGATGGTGCGCAGCCGCTGGTAGACGGTCTCCCGGGACAGCCGGCCCAGCCGCGCCGTGGTCGTCTTGTTGCCGGCCGCCGCCAGATAGTGGCCCAGGGTCGTCACCAGGTCCGTACCGTGCCGGGCGTCGTGCTCGACCAGCCGACCCAACTGGCGTTCCGCGTAGTCCTGGACGCGGGTGTCCTCACGCAGCGCGTACAGCAACCCGCGCAGCCCCACATCGGACGGCTCGTGGTACGACCGGCCCGCCGGGACGGGTTCCCCCGGCGGGGTGGCCTCGGCCACCCGGGCGGCCTCCCGGAACGACCGTGCGGCGTGGCACAGGTCGTCGACCTCGCCGCCGACGCTCACCACCGCCTCTGGATCGACCTCGCGCACGGCACCGCCCGCCCGCTCCACCACCGGGTGCCAGGGCCGGCCGGGCCGCAGCGCCAGCAGGGCGGCCAGCCGCCCCGGTGCCACCTCGCCGGCCAGCGCGGGCACCCCGTCCGCCCGTAGCTGCCCGGCCAGCCGGGCCTCCGCCTCCGGACCGCCCGCGGAGGTGTGCGCCAGGACGGCGAGATAGCGGTGGCCGGCGGCGGGCAGCCCCAGCCCGGCGCAGCGCGCCCGCGCGTCCCCGGCCGAGCGGTGCCGCTGCTCGGCGAGGTCGATCAGCGCGCCGCGATGCGCCGTGCGCTCCCACGGAACCGGCCGGATCAGCCGGGCGATGGTCAGCGCCATCGCCGTGCGCTCCAGCACGACGAACTCCTCCTCGCCGCCCGGGACCGGCCCGGCCGACGGCCCGGGCAGCATCACCACCCGGCCCCACCGCTCGCCCTGGTACTCCACCGGCGCCACCAGCCACGCCTCGGGACCGGACACGCCCGTGCGGTCACCCGACGGCACCGCCCGGGAGCGCCGCTCCCACCCGCCGACGGCCGCCTCCAGGGTGGAGCCGGCCGGCTCGCAGACCAGCGCCTGGTGCGCCAGGTTCTCCAGCACCACCGGGCGGCCGCTCATCTCCGCCGCCGCCCGCACCACCTCCTCGGCCCCCGCCCCGCGCAGCGTCAGCGCCGTGAACGCCTCGTGGATGCGCTGGGTGCGGCGCATCGCCTCGGCCTGGTTGCCGAGGATGAGCGCGTGCACCACCTGGGTGACCTCCAGGAAGTTGACGTCCCGCGCCAGCGCGACGAGCGGCAGCCCGCGCCCCCGGCAGGCCCGCACCAGCGCCTCGGGCGGCCGGTGGTAGCGCCGCACCAGCTCGAGCACCAGGGCCGCGGCGCCCACGCCGGCGAGCTCGTCCACGTAGCGGCGCACCCCCGCCGCGTCCTCGGGCAGCGGCATGCCGGTGGTCAGGACCAGCTCGCCGCCCTTCAGGAAGGAGGCGGGGTCGGTCAGCTCGGTGATGTGCACCCACCGCACCGGCCGGTCGAGGCGCGCCGCCCCGCTGACCACCCGCGGCCGGCCCGCCGCCAGGACGGGCAGCGCCAGCACCTCGGCCACGGTGAGCGGACGCCCGGACACCGGCGTTCCGGTGTCCCGCGCGCCCCCGCCGCTCCCGTCCCGCTGCGCACCGTCCGCCCGGTGGTTCTCGCTCACGGTGGCACCCTGCCCGTCCGGCCTCCCCGGCAAGCGGAGCCGCCGGACACTTCGTCCGAACCCCGTGCCCCGGCCGGACAGTTCCCGCCTTGCCACCGCCCCGGGCCGCCGCGACGCTCGGAACCCGGCAGATCACCACGCACGCCGGGAGAGCACATGACCGCACTGTCACCGCACCTCCGCCAGGCCACCCCGGTCACGGCCGTCCGGGGCGAGGGCGTCCACCTGTACGGCGAGGACGGCCGCCGCTATCTCGACTTCACCGCCGGGATCGGCGTCACCAGCACCGGGCACTGCCACCCCCGGGTCGTGGCGGCGGCGCAGGAGCAGGTCGGCACCCTGATCCACGGGCAGTACACGACGGTCATGCACCAGCCGCTGCGCCGCCTGGTCGACCGGCTGGGCGAGGTGCTGCCGCCCGGCCTGGACAGCCTGTTCCTCACCAACTCCGGCAGCGAGGCGGTGGAGTCCGCCCTCCGTCTGGCCCGGCAGGCCACCGGACGGCCCAACGTCCTGGTCTGCCACGGCGGCTTCCACGGCCGCACGGTGGCCGCCGCCGCCATGACCACCTCCGGCACCCGCTTCCGCTCCGGATTCGCACCGCTGATGAGCGGAGTCGTCGTCACCCCGTTCCCGACCGCGTTCCGCTACGGCTGGGACGAGGAGCGGGCCACCCGGTTCGCGCTGCAGGAACTGGACTACACCCTCCGGACGGTCTCCTCGCCCGACGACACCGCCGCGATCGTGGTCGAGCCGGTGCTCGGCGAGGGCGGCTACGTCCCCGCCACCGCCGCCTTCCTGCAGGGCCTGCGCGAGCGTGCGGACCGGCACGGCTTCCTGCTGGTCCTGGACGAGGTGCAGACCGGCGTCGGCCGCACCGGCCGCTTCTGGGGCCACGACCACTTCGGCGTCACCCCCGACATCCTCGTCACCGCCAAGGGCCTGGCCAGCGGCTTCCCGCTGTCGGGCATCGCGGCACCGGAGGAGCTGATGCGCAAGGTGTGGCCCGGCTCGCAGGGCGGCACCTACGGGGCCAACGCGGTCGCCTGCGCCGCGGCCTGTGCCACCCTCGACGTCGTACGCGACGAGAAACTGGTGCAGAACGCCGACACCATGGGCGCCCGGCTGCGGCAGGGCCTCGACGCGGTGGCGGAGCGGACGGCGGGCATCGGCGACGTCCGGGGTCTGGGGCTGATGCTCGGCACCGAGTTCGTCACCGCCGACGGCGCCCCGGACCCGGACACCGCCGCCCGCGTCCAGCGAGCCGCCGTCGACGAGGGCCTGTTGCTGCTGCTCTGCGGCGCCTGGAACCAGGTGGTGCGCATGATCCCGGCCCTGGTGATCGACGGGACGGCCGTGGACGAGGGCCTGGCGGCCTGGGCGAGGGCGGTCGAGACCGGCACGGCACAGACGGAGGGACGATGAGCGACATCCTCACCTCCGTACCCCGGCGGCTGCTCATCGGCGGCGTGTGGGCGGACGCCGCCGACGGCGCGACCTTCCCCGTCGACGACCCGGCCACCGGCGAACTGCTCTGCCACATCGCCGACGCCGGGGCCAAGGACGCCCGGGCGGCCGAGGACGCTGCCGTGGACCGGCAGCAGGAGTGGGCCCGCACGGCACCCCGGGCCCGCGCCGAGATCCTGCGCCGCGCCCACGGACTGCTCCTCGAGCGCACCGGCGACCTGGCCCGCCTGATGACGGCCGAGATGGGCAAACCCCTGGCCGAGGCCCGCGGAGAGGTGGCGTACGCCGCCGAGTTCCTGCGCTGGTTCTCCGAGGAGGCGGTGCGCATCGACGGCGGATACGGCACGCTGCCCGACGGCGGCACCCGCATGCTGCTCGGCCGCCGGCCGGTCGGGCCCTGCCTGCTGGTCACCCCGTGGAACTTCCCGCTGGCCATGGGCGCGCGCAAGATCGGCCCGGCCGTCGCGGCGGGCTGCACCATGGTGTTCAAACCGGCCCCGCAGACCCCGCTGTCCGCGCTCGCCCTCGCCGCGATCCTGCAGGAGGCCGGCCTGCCGGACGGCGTCCTGAACGTCCTCACCACCTCCCGGGCGGGACAGGTGTGCGAGCCGCTGCTGCGCGGCGGACGGATCCGCAAACTGTCCTTCACCGGCTCCACCGAGGTCGGCCGGCTGCTGCTCGCCCAGTGCGCCGGCACCGTCGTCCGCACCTCCATGGAGCTCGGCGGCAATGCGCCGTTCATCGTCTTCGACGACGCCGACCTGGACCGTGCGGTGGACGGCGCCGTCACCGCGAAGATGCGCAACATGGGCGAGGCCTGCACCGCCGCCAACCGGTTCCTCGTCCACCGCCCGGTGGCCGAGGAGTTCGCCGAGCGGCTCGCCGCCCGCATGGGCGCGCTGGTGGTCGGCCCGGGCACCCGGGACGGCGTGGACGTCGGCCCGCTGATCGACGCCGAGGGCCGGGCCAAGGTCGAGGCGCTGGTCGCCGACGCGGTCGAGCGCGGCGCCCGGGTGCTGGTCGGCGGCCGGACACCCGGGGGGCCGGGCTGCTTCTACCCGCCCACCGTGCTCACCGACGTCCACCCCGCCAGCCGCCTGACGGAAACCGAGATCTTCGGTCCGGTCGCCGCGATCCTCGTCTTCGACGACGAGGACGAGGCCGTGCGCCGCGCCAACGACACCCCCTGGGGCCTGGTCGGCTATGTCTTCACGGAGGGCCTGGACCGCGCGCTGCGCGTCGGCGAACGGCTGGAGGCGGGCATGGTCGGCGTCAACACCGGCCTGGTCTCCAATCCGGCCGCGCCGTTCGGCGGCGTCAAACAGTCCGGGCTGGGCCGGGAGGGCGGCCGGGCCGGGATCGAGGAGTTCCTGGAGTACCAGTACCTGGCGGTGCCGGTGCGCTGAGAGCCGCCGCGGGCCCGGCCGTCGCCCGGCCCGCGGACCACGGCCGCCGGTCACCGTCGGAAGACGCGCCCGAGCGCCTCCGGCAGCGGCCCCGGTGCGCCGGGCGGCGACAGCCGGGCGCCGAGATAGCCGTCCGGGCGCACCAGGAACGCCGTGGCGCCCTCGGCCGCGTACAGCCGCCCGAACTCGCCGGCACCGTCCCGGAAAACGGGCAGCGGTACGCCGTCCGGGCCGGACAGCGCCCGGGCGGCCTCCGGGATGTCCGCGTCAGGGGCCGCGACGACGAACGCGGCCACGTCGCCACCGGTCAGCCGGCCGGCGACACCGGCGGCCTCGCGGCACGCGGTGAGCGCGCCGGGCGAGTCGGCGTACAGCACCAGCACATGGCCCCGGTCGCGCAGCAGGTCGTACAGGCGCAGCGGGACCGCGGCCACGGACGCGGTGAGACCGCGGCAGTCGGGAGCCCGGTCGCCCGCCCCGGGACCGCCTGAGGCGGGACCGCCGGACGCCGCGCCCTCCCCGGCCACCAGCGGGCTGTCCCGGTAGCCGACCAGCAGCTGCGCCTCCCGCAGCATCACCGTCGCGGCGTCGTCCGGGTCGGCCCGGAGGCCCTCGGTGGCATGCCGGACCGTGCGGCCCACCACCTCCTCCCCGACCGGACGCCGCTCGGCGTCGTAGCTGTCCAGCAGCCCGGGCCGGGCGGTGCCCCGCAGGGTGAGGGCCAGCTTCCAGGCGAGGTTGCAGGCGTCCTGGATCCCGGTGTTCATCCCCTGGGCGCCCGTCGGCGGATGGATGTGCGCCGCGTCCCCGGCGACGAAGACCCGGCCCACGGAGTACCGGTCGACGAGCCGGTGGCTGATCCGGAACACCGACGACCACCGCAGGGCGGAGGCGGTGGTCGGCTCGGGGGCGAGCCGGTCGAGGACCGCCTGCACATGCCCGAGACCCGGAGCGTTCCCGTGCTGCGGGCCGTGGGCCACCTCGCCCGCTGCGGCCCCCCGGGCCCCCGCGGACAGCTCCGGCGGCACCAGCATCGAGATGCGGTAGCGGCGGTCACCGGGCAGCGGGATGCAGACGAGGATGTCGTCCGGGGAGCCGTCGGGCCCGTGGTGCACGGCCCGCACCCCGTAGCCCCGGGGCAGATCCCAGTCCACCTCCACGTCGGCGAGCATGAACTCCTCGGGGAACGCCCCGCCCTCGAAGGCCAGCCCGAGCCCCTTGCGGACGGTGCTGTGCGCCCCGTCGCAGCCGAGGAGATAGCGCGAGCGCAGCTCGAGCTGCGCACCGGAGGCGGTCACGAGCCGGCTGACGACGGCGTCCTCACTCTGCGTGAACGACACCAGCTCGGTACCCCGCTCGATCCCGGTGCCGAAACGGGCCAGATGCTCCTCGGTGATCCGCTCCGTCTCGTACTGGGGAAGGGCCGCGAACCCGTACGGGACCTCGGGAGGCAGCCGCATCTCCATCCGCGCCTGCTCGGCCCCGTCGGCGTACAGGAGCTGGCCGCGCATCGGCACGGCGGCCTCCAGGGCGGCCCGCACCATGCCCATCCGGTCCCAGACCTCCAGCGTGCGCGGCTGGACGCCGACCGCCTTGGCGTACGGCAGCCGGGCCGGCAGCCGGTCGACGAGGCGGCAGGCGACGCCCTGGCGGCGCAGCTCCGCGGCCGCGGTCAGCCCGACCGGCCCCGCACCCACGATCAGTACATCGGTGTCCATCGCCGGTGCCTCCCGCGAGGGATCCCCCGCCGTTCCGCCTCCATCGTCCGGCGCCGGGGGACGTCCGGCGACCCGGGACGGCGGCGCACGTCACCGATGGCGTCGGTCACATCGCCTTCCGCAGCGCCGCACCGCTCTGGTACGTGTGGCACGAACCGTACGTTTCCCCGTGAGAGCGCCGCACCCATGCCTGACAGCACCGCCCCCGGCCATCTGCCCTTCACGCTGGACCTCACCCTCGACGAGGCCCGGCGGCGCGCGGAGGTCGTGGCGGCGCTCGGACCCGACTGGGACCCCGTCGCCGCGCTGCAGTCGGAGGAGGCCGCCCACGAGCTGCTCTACTCCGGGCTGGACGCCGAGCAGCGGCGGACGTACGCGATGCTCGTCGAGGCCGGCGTGCTGCCGGGACGGGGACGGGACGCGGGCGATGCGCCTTCCCATTGACCCGCAGGCGGACCGGGCCCGCCGCGCCTGGGTGCGCTGCCCCGGCTGCGACGACGCCCGTGACTGCGCCGCCTGCGCCGACCTGCGGAACTGCCCGGCGCACTGGCGCTATCTGATCGCCAACGAAGGCCCCCGGGTCCATCTCCAGTGCCCCGGCTGCACCCACACCTGGACCCTCGACACCCGCCCCGGCAGACGCGGCCCGAGCGCCTGACCGGCGTCAGCAGATCCGCGGAAGCTGCTCCCCGAGCGGCATGTCCACCACCCGGGTGCCGCCCAGCCCGGTCCGCGCCACGACCATGCCCGGGTGCTCCGCGACCACCTCCCCGATCACGGCCGCCCCGGCACCCAGCGGGTGCGCCCGCATCGCGGCGAGCACCGCGTCGGCGTGCCCCCGGGGGGCGAAGGCGACGAGCTTGCCCTCGTTGGCCACGTACATCGGGTCCAGGCCCAGCATGGCGCAGGCCCCGGCCACCGCGGGCGGCACCGGGACGGACCGCTCCTGCACGACGACCCCGCACCCGGAGCCCGCGGCGATCTCGTTGAGCGAGGCGGCCAGCCCGCCCCGGGTGGGGTCCCGCAGCACATGCAGATCCGGCGTGACCGCGAGCATCGCCTCGACGAGGGAGCCGAGCGGCGCGCAGTCGCTGACCACGTCGGCCTCGAAGCGCAGGTTCTCCCGCTCGCTCATGATCGCGATGCCGTGGACGCCGACGGCTCCGCTGAGCAGCACGACGTCCCCCGGCACCACCCGCTGCGGTCGCAGGTCGATCCCGGCGGGCACCAGTCCGACGCCCGCGGTGTTGACGTAGACGCCGTCGCCGTGACCGGCCTCCACCACCTTGGTGTCACCGGTCACCACCCGCACTCCGGCGGCCCGCGCGGCGGCCCCCAGCGCCTCGGCGACCCGGGCGACGGTGTCGATCTCGACGCCCTCCTCCAGGATCAGCCCGCAGGACAGATACGCGGCGCGCGCACCGCTCATCGCGAGGTCGTTGACGGTGCCGTTGACGGCGAGGTCCCCGATGCTGCCACCGGGGAAGAACAGCGGCCGGACCACGAAGGAGTCGGTGGAGAACGCCAGCCGGGCACCCCCGAGCTCGACCACGGCGGAGTCGGTCAGCGGGGCCGGGGCCGCCGTGCCGAGGGCCGGCAGGACGATCTGCTCGATCAGCTCGGCGGACATCGCGCCGCCCCCGCCGTGCCCCATCACCACCCTCGGCCGGTCGCGCACGGGGGCCGGGCAGGTCCACGACAGCAGGTCCGGAGCCGCGGCGGTGTCAGACAACGGAACTCCCCTCCAGGGTCGGGGCGCCCGCCCCGGAACGGGCCGGCAGATCCAGCCGCCGGTACAGGTAGTAGGCGGCGCAGGCGCCCTCGCTGGAGACCATCGTGGCGCCCAGCGGGGTGCGCGGGGTGCACGCCGTGCCGAACGCCTCGCACTCGTGGGGCTTCAGCAGCCCCTGCAGCACCTCGCCGCTGCGGCACGCGGCCGGCTCCCGCGTCGTGATTCCGCCGACCTGGAAGCGGTGCTCCGCGTCGTACTCCCGGTAGCGGGCCGACAGCCGCCAGCCGCTGTCCGGGATGACCCCGATGCCGCGCCAGGCCCGGTCGGTGGTCTCGAAGACGTCGTCCAGCATGGCCCGCGCCGCCGGGTTCCCCTCCGGCCGCACGGCCCGCGGATAGGCGTTGTCGACCAGGTGCTCGCCGCGCTCCAGCTGCCGCACGGTGCGCCGTACGCCCTCCAGGATGTCCAGCGGCTCGAACCCGGTCACCACGATCGGCACCCGGAACCGGTCGGCGAGCGCCGGATACTCCTCGGTCCCCATCACGCTGCACACATGACCGGCCGCCAGGAAGCCCTGCACTCGGCAGTCCGGCGACTGCATGATCGCCTCGATCGCGGGCGGCACCCTGACGTGGGAGACCAGCAGACTGAAGTTGCGGATCCCGCGCCTGCGGGCCTGGTACACCGTCATGGCGTTGGGCGGGGCGGTCGTCTCGAACCCGATCCCGAAGAACACCACCTGCCGGTCCGGGTTCTCCTCCGCGATCCGCAGCGCGTCCAGCGGCGAGTACACCACCCGGACGTCACCGCCCTCGCCGCGCACCTGGAACAGGTCACGCCCGGTCCCGGGCACCCGCAGCATGTCGCCGAAGGAGCAGAAGACCACCTCCGGCCGGGAGGCGATCTCCAGCGCCTTGTCGATCACCTCGAGCGGTGTCACACACACCGGACAGCCCGGACCGTGGATCAACTCCACCTCGTCGGGCAGCAGCTGGTCGATGCCGTGGCGGATGATCGTGTGCGTCTGGCCGCCGCACACCTCCATCAGCGCCCACGGCCGGGTCACCGCGGACCGGATGTCGTCCAGCAGCCGCGCCGCGAGCTGAGGGTCCTGGAACTCGTCGATGTACTTCACCGCCGCACCTCCCCGGCGCGCTCGTCGTCGCCGCCGGCGGGCGCGGCCCGCCCGGCCCGCTCGGCCTCCTCGGTCTGTCCGGTCCGCGCGGCCTGTTCCCACGGGTCGCCGAACTCCTCCTGGAGCATGCCGAGGTTCTCGAACAGCTCCAGCGTCCTGCGGGCCGACTCCTCGTCCAGCCGCTGCAGGGCGAACCCGACGTGGACGACGGCGTACTCACCCACCTGGAGGTCGGGCAGGTACTCCAGGCACACCTCCTTGACCACGCCGCCGAAGTCGACGGTGGCCATCCTCGTGCCGTCCCGTTCCTCGACGCCCAGCACTCTGCCGGGTACCGCCAGGCACATACGTGTCTCCTCACTTGTCGTGTCGGCGGGCCCGCACCGTCACCCGGTGCGGGCTCCGGTGCCGGCGGCCACGAGGAGCTGGCCGAGGGCCAGCCCTCCGTCGTTGGGCGGGATCCCGCGGTGGCGCAGCACGGTGAAGCCGTCCGCGCGCAGACCGCGGGCACAGGCCGAGGACAGCAGGGTGTTGGCGAACACCCCGCCGGTCAGCGCCACGGTCCGCAGTCCGGTCGTGTCGCGTGCCCGGGCGCACACCCGGCGCACCAGCCGGGCGACCGCCAGATGGAACCGCGCCGCGACGACGCCCGCGGGCACACCCGCGTGCACGTCCGCCACGACGGCGGCCAGCAGCGGGCCCGGACCGGCGGTCAGGGCCGGCCGGCCAGGGGCCCGGCCCTCCGCCAGACTGAAGGCGTAGCGCGGGTCCTCGGCGACGGCGTCCCCCGCGGACACGGCCGCCGCCTCCAGTTCGATCGCCGCCTGTGCCTCGTACCCCGCGTAGTGGCAGACGCCCGTGAGCGAGGCGACGGCGTCGAAGAGCCGGCCCATGCTGGAGGTCGACGCGCAGTTCAGCCCGCGCTCCAACTGCGCCCGCAGCAGCGGGTGTTCGGCGGACGGGCAGGCGGCCGCGCAGGGCAGTCCCGGGTCGGCGGCGAGGCCCGCCGCGTGCAGATGGGCGAGCGCCATGCGGTACGGGCGCCGCACCGCCGCGTCGCCGCCGGGCAGCGGTACACAGGCCAGATGCGCGAACCGGCGGTACCCGGCGTAGTCCGCGAGCAGGAACTCACCGCCCCACACGGCACCGTCGTCCCCGTGCCCGGTGCCGTCGAAGGCCACCCCGATCACCCGGACGCCCTCCGCCACACCGTGCTCGGCCAGCGCGGCGGCCACATGCGCGTGATGGTGCTGCACCCGCGCCACCGGACGGCCCCCGGCATGCCGTCGCGCCCACGCCGCCGACCGGTATCCCGGGTGCCCGTCGCAGACGAGCAGCTCCGGGCGGACTCCGGTGACCGACTCCAGCTGGCGCTCGGCCCGGTCGAACGCCCGCTGCGTCGCCAGGTCGTCCATGTCCCCGACATGGGCGGACAGCCACGCCCTGTCGCCCTGGCCGAGGCAGAAGACGTTCTTCAGGTCGCCGCCGACCGCCAGCGCCGGGGCGACCGGCACGGGCAGCGTGACCGGCAGCGGGGTGTGACCGCGCGAGCGGCGCAGCACCAGCGGTTCCCCGTCGCAGACCCGGACCACCGAGTCGTCGCACGGGACGTGGATCGGGCGGTCGTGGGTGAGCCATGCGTCGGCGAGGACGGCCAGCCTCTCCAGGGCCTCGGCGTCGTCGGTGACGATGGGCTCCCCGGACAGGTTGCCGCTCGTCATCACCAGCAGCCGGGGCGCCACCGGGTCACCGGCGCCGAGCAGCAGGTGGTGCACGGGCGTGTACGGCAGCATGATCCCGAGATCGGGACTGCCGGGCGCGACGCCGTCGGCGGGCACCGGGGCGTCCGGCGCGTGCCGGACCCCGTGACGGCGGCGCAGCAGCACGACGGGACGATCCCGCCCGGTGAGCAGCTCCCGTTCGGCCGGGCCCAGTTCGACGAGGTGCTCGACGTCCCGTAGGTCCCGGGCCATGACCGCGAACGGCTTGTCGCCGCGCGCCTTGCGGCGGCGCAGCTCGGCGACCGCCCGCGGACGCGTCGCGTCGCAGGCCAGGTGGTAGCCGCCGAGACCCTTGACGGCGAGGATCGCGCCGGAGGACAGCAGGGCCCGCGCCGCGCGGAGGGGGTCGGCACCGCCCGCAGCGTCACCGCCGTCCGCGGTGACCAGCCGCAGCCGCGGTCCGCAGGCGGGACAGGCGACGGGCTGGGCATGGAACCTGCGGTCGGCCGGGTCGTGGTACTCGCGGGCGCACTCGGCGCACAGCGCGAAGCCCGCCATGGTGGTGTGCTCGCGGTCGTACGGCAGTCCGGTGACGATGGTGAACCGGGGCCCGCAGTGCGTGCACGTGATGAACGGGTGCCGGTGGCGCCGGTCCGCCGGATCGCTCAGCTCGGCGAGACAGTCGCCGCAGGTGGCGGTGTCGGGCGACACCAGGGTGCGGACCGGCCCGCCGGCCAGGGACGGGACGATGCGGAAACCGCTCTCCCCGGTCACCGGCAGCTCCTCCGACCGCACGGACTCCACCACGGCCAGCGGCGGGGCCTCGGGGGCCAGCCGCGCGCAGAACCGTTCGACGGCGGCCGGCGGGCCCTCGACCTCCACCAGCACACCGTCCCCGGTGTTGGTCACCTGACCGGCGAGCCGCATCCGGGTGGCGAGCCCGTACACGAACGGCCGGAAGCCCACCCCCTGCACCACGCCCCGTACGGCCACCCGGACGCGCCGGACCGGCGGCGCGGCCCCCGGCGGCGTACCCGGGACGTCGTACGAGGTGGTGCTCATGCGCCGGCCCGGGCCATCACCGGGGCGTGCACCGCGCCGCCCTCGGCCGCCGAGAGCGCCCGGTCGACCAGGGCCCCCGCGCCCTCGCCGGTCCGTACGGAGGTCAGGACCACCTCCACACCGGGGTTGACCCGCTCCACATGGGCCCGGAAGGCTGCCTCGTCGAACTCCGCGGGCGCGGCCAGATCGGACTTGGTGACGATCACCAGGTGGGCCAGCCCGAACGCCGTGGGGTACTTCAGGGGTTTGTCCTCGCCCTCCGTGACGGAGGCCAGCACCACCCGCAGCGACTCGCCGAGGTCGTAGGAGGCCGGGCAGACCAGGTTGCCGACGTTCTCCACGAACAGCAGCCGGGTGTCCGCGGGCAGCCAGCCGTGCAGATGCCCGGCGAGCATGTCCGCCTCCAGATGGCACAGCCCGTCGGTGAGCACCTGCCTGACCGGGACTCCGGAACGGGCCAGCCGGGTGGCGTCGTTCTCGGTGGCGAGGTCGGCGGTGAGGGCCGCGGTGGCGATGCCGCGCTCCCGGGCCAGCAGCAGTTCGCGTTCCAGCAGGGCCGTCTTGCCGCTGCCGGGGCTGGACAGGAGGTTGACCGCGGTCGTGCCCCGGGTCGTGAGTTCGGTACGCAGGACATCGGCCGCCATCGAGTTCTTGGCGAGCACGGCCTGCCGGAGGTCGGCTGTGCGGCACATCGTCGTCTCTCCTCGCTGTCGGGAGCGGGCGGTCACGGGAGCGGGAAGTCAGTCGGGCTCGGTGGCCCAGTGCACTTCGGTGACGGTCAGTTCGCGGCCCGACAGCAGTGCGGTGGCGGGCCCGCGGCAGCCGCCGCAGAGCAGGTCGGGGGGCATGCCCGTGTCCCAGGTACGCCGGCACGGCGCACAGGACGCCCGGCCGGGCACCGGCCGCGTGACCAGCGCGGCGCCTTCCAGCACCGTCCCGGCACAGGCGAGTTCGAAGCAGAAGGCGAGGGAGCCGGGCACCACACCGGCCAGCTCGCCGATGTCGACGTGCACCTGCCGGACGCCCCCCGGGCCGCGGGACCGGGCCGCCTGCTCGACCTGGTCCACGACCGCCAGGGCCACGGACATCTCGTGCATCGCCTCTCCGTCCTGCGCCGGGGCGGGGTGCCGCCGCCCATTAGAGGCGCGGGCGGGGCACCGCACCGACCGGCGCGCCGCACCGGCCCGGGCGGGTAGCCCGATCGGTGCACGGCGGACGGGTCCCGGGCCGTCCGTGCCGGGGTCACATCCTGCGGATCCGCAGGTAGCGCCGGAGGTCGGTCCAGAAGCCGGCGACGACCGCCGCCAGTGTGGTGGCGGCGGCACCGCCGATGACGCGTTTGTTCATGGTGTTCTCCGGGGGTGTGGGCGGGCGGGTGAGGGACGGTGCGTCAGCCGGACGCTCAGGGGACGACGGCCGCGTCGCGGACCAGTTCGCCGACGGTGCGCACCGCGCCGGGCACGGCCGCGGCCACCGGCGGACTGAGGCCGATGCCCTCCTCGACGGTGGCGGGTTCGCAGCCCACCACCAGGACGCGCCGCGGAGGGGCCGCGCCGGTGCCGGCGCACAAGGTGTCCAGCAGGGCCAGCACCGCGTCGGGCGTCATCCGGTGGCCGTCCAGCGGGGCGCCCGACTGCGCGGGCCGCCGGCCGCCGGGGACCGTCGCGTCGATCACGTACACGGTGCCCGGCCGGCCGCCGCGCGCCGTCGCGTCGAGCAGGACGAGGGTGTCGTACCCGTCGAGCAGCCGGTAGGCCAGATGGACCCCGCGGATGCCGACGTCGGCGACCTCGACGCCCGCCGGCAGTTCCGTGCCGGCGAGCACCCGGGCCGCCTCCACGCCGAAGCCGTCGTCACCGAGGAAGATGTTGCCCACCCCGGCGACCAGGGTGCGCGGGCGATGAGCGGGCGCGGTGCTCATACGTCCTCCCCGGGGTCCGCGACGGTGATCTCGTCGGGCTGGAAGTAGAGATAGCGGCCCTGCTCCCGGCGGATGTCGGCGCCCGGGTCGTCCTCGACGGTGACCGCGAGGTGCACCCCGCCGTCGACGTCGTGCAGGACCGCCTCGACGAGGGCGCGCCGGCCGTCGAGGAACAGGTCCTGGGCGTCGGTGTGCCGCAGCCGGGGCCGCAGCACCACGCGGCTGCCCGCCCGCACCGGCCGCCCGTCGACCAGCACGTGGTCGCGGGCCGGGTCGACGGAGGTATCGGCGCCCGGGTCCCACCACGGGGCCTCCGGCCGGAGCGCACCCGGCGCCGTGTCGCCCCCGCCGGGCTCCGGTGTCCCCCCGGCGCCGGGAGTGTGCAGCGCGGGCGGGCCGGTCGCGGTGACCGCACTCAGGTTGCGCACCGCGCCGTGCAGCCGGTCCAGCACCTCCGGGGGCAGCGAGTCGGCCAGTCTGATCACCGCGGCGGCCCGGTCGTCGGTGCCCCTGGCCTCGCGCTTCTCCTCGTCGGTCAGGGCGGCGGTGCGCAGCGCGAGGATCTCGTCGATCTCCGTGGCGTCGTACAGGGTTCCGGGGCTCTCGGGGGCGATGGCGGGGTGGTCGTCCAGGATGATCGGCGAGGACAGCACCAGGTCGAAGGAGCCCGGCTCGCCGGCCGGCACCGGCCAGGTGTGCACGTTCCGGCAGTCCGCGACGGCGCCCCGGGCCCACTCCGGAGGGTCGGTCAGCGACAGGAACCGCCCGGTGTCCAGGCACAGCACGACGTGAGTGGCGACCAGGGACCGGGGGAGGGCCGCATCGCGGCCGGCGCCCTCCGGGGGCGTCCAGCCGCTGGTGTTCTCCACCACCGCGGTCAACCGCTGCACGGAGTACGGGCCGTCCAGCTCGGCCGCCGACAGCCGCACCGCACCGCGGATCTCCTCCCGGCGCCGCACCAGCCGCCCCACGAGATGCCCGTCGGCGTCCGTGACCGGTTCGGTCTCCTCGGCCGCCGGACGGGTGAAGGGCACCACCGTGCCCTCGCCGTGCAGCCCCGTCACGGGGACGCGCAGCCGCACCTGTTCCGCACGGCCCTCGTCCCAGGGCACCAGTACCCGGTCGTCCAGGGGCAGTTCCGGCACCGTCTCGAAGCCGCCGGCCGGCAGCCTGCGCTGGACGGTGCGCCGCTGGGTGTGCAGGAACCGCACCTCGACGGTGAGCGTCGCACCGTGCCGGGGTTCCATCAGCAGCTCGGTGTGCTGGAAGTCGTGCTCGTCGGCGACCGCCGTCCAGGCCGGCGGCACCAGCACACCGAACTGCCAGCGCAACCGGTTCTTCGCCGCCGACGCACGGTACGGGTAGAGCACATACCCCTCGAACAGCACCGCGTCGGCGACCTGGCGGGCCACGGCCAGCCGGGCCTCGGTCGCGGAGGGGAACGCCGTCGTGGGCGGCGTCGGTGTCGTGGTCACGGTGTCCTCTCCCCGGCCGCCGTCAGCAGATCCTCGACCGTCGCCTCCCAGGACGGCAGCGCACGCCGCGACCGGTGGGCGAGCAGCGCGTCCATCGTGTCCCTGGGCAGCCGGAGCCAGCCCGAGCCCGGGAAGTGCCGGTCGACCATCTCCCGCCAGGTCCTGACGGGCATCCGGACGGCGGCCTCCCGGTCCCAGGGCACCGGCTCGACATGGAAGCCGCCGGCGCCGGTGAAGGCGGTGCCGGAGAACAGCATCAGCAGCGGCACCTCGCCCTCCTGGAGGGCATCGAAGTAGCGGGAGGCGACGACATCCAGGTCGTAGGTGCACGGCACCGGCACATCGACCTCGGTCTCACCGGTGAACCCCGGCACCATCACCGGGACCTGCGCGAACTGCACGGGGTGGAGGCTGCTTCCCCAGCGGGACCGTTCCCCGAACAGGTCGCGGAGCCGCTCGGCCTCGGGGCCGGTGTAGCCGCGGCGGGCGGGCTCGATCCGGATCTGGCAGCGCAGCGCCAGCGCGTGCACCCGGACGGCCGGAGCCGCGGCGACCCGCAGCCGGAACACCAGCGTGGGACCGGCCGCGTACGGGTCGGCCCGCACCCCGGTACAGGTGAAGGCGAACTCGGTCACGAGCGGCTCCCGTCCGGCCGGGGAGCCTCACGGGCGCGGTCCCGGACCCGGTCGAAGAAGGCGTCCAGATCGGCGCGCGCCCCGGCACCGCCGTCGAAGCCCTGCCACCGCAGCCGCATCCGGCCGACCAGTTCGTAGCAGAGGTCCACCGGCACCAGAAAGCACTCCACCCGGCCCTGGTGGCGGCGCAGCAGCAGCGCCTCCACATCCGGTTCGAGGAGCTCCGCCAGCCGGGAGCCGCCCAGGACGGACTGCCAGGACTCCGGCTCCAGTTCGCTCTCGGTCGCCCCGGCCGGGCTCGGATACAGCGCGACCAGCCGGCCCAGCGCGGAGTTGCGGAAGAAGAAGGCGACGCCGACGGGGATGCGCAGCCGCTCCCACGCCTGGTCGTCGATGCGGTGCCCCGGGTCGCTCAGGATGCGGCCGGGCACCGTGCGGAAGCGGCCGGTCCGCCCGCCCGAACGGTCCAGCAGCCGGGCGCACGGATCGCAGGCGCATGCCAGGGCCCGGCGCTCGGTGTCCACCAGATGCCGGTGTGCCGCGTCGGCCAGCGGCGCCGCGCACAGCTCGCAGCGCTCCGCGCGGGGTTCCCGGGGCGCGGTGAAGCGGCCCAGACCCCGGCGGGCGGGGCCGCGGGCCCCGGGAGCCGCGCCCGCCCGCACGGCCCGGTCGACGGCCGTCCGCCCGGCGCTCACGGCGCCGCCGGGGCCGGGGCCCGGCCGCCCGCCCGGGCGCTGCCCGGCGGACCCGCGCCGATCTGCAGCAGCGCCGGCCCGGGTGCCGGGCCCGCCTCCAGCACCACCTCCGTCACCTCCGGGGCCAGACCCGCCAGCGCGTCCCGCGCCGCCCGCTCGACCGCCTCCAGGGTGCCGCCGCAGCCGCATCCGGCGGAGCCCGTCGTGCGCAGCCTCAGCTCGCCCGACCCGGCGTCGAATCCGGCGTTCTCCACGGGCTGCGGCAGGCCTTGGAGCGCCCGGTCGATCCGCGTGGTCACGTCGTCCGGGTGCAGCCCGTGCAGCGCCAGCAGGCCCGCCACCAGCTCGTCGCCGCCGAGCGCCTCGAGGACCTCGCCGGCCGCACGGCCCGGATCGCGGCCCAGCAGGTCGACGACGCGGGCCAGTCCGGCGCCGTAGAACTCCATCAGGACCCGGACGAGTTCCTCGGCGGTGTCGCAGGCCGCGCGGTCACCGGAGCCGGCGAGCCGGTCGAGGACCTCCTCGACCCTCCGCCCGGCCGTCCGAGCGCTCGCCGCCGCGTCCCGCACCGCGCCGTCGTGCACCGTGCCGTGCGCCCCGCTCATCCGCCGAGCCCGCTCAGGCCGGTGGGCACGTGCATGCTCTGCACCGTCCTGCCGCCGCCCACGTACATGTGGACGCCGCACGGCAGACAGGGGTCGAAACTGCGCACTGCGCGCATGATGTCGATGCCCTTGAAGTTCTCCGGGGAGTTCTCCTCGAAGATCGGGGTGTTCTGCACCGCGTCCTCGTACGGGCCCGGCGTGCCGTAGCTGTCGCGCACGGAGGCGTTCCACGGGGTCGGCGGATACGGGTGATAGTTGGCGATCTTGCCGTCCCGGATCACCATGTGGTGGGACAGCACTCCCCGCACCGCCTCGGTGAAGCCGACGCCGATGGACTCGTCCGGCACCTCGAACTTCTCCCAGGTCCGGGTGCGTCCGGCGCGCACCTCCGCCAGGCCCATCTCCGCGCTGTGCAGCGCCACCGCGGCGGCGTAGGCCTGGAAGTAGGTGCGGGCGCGGTTGCGCTCCAGCGCGTTGCTCCACCGCGGGATCTTCCACTCGAAGGTGGTCTCCGGCTTGGTGAGGGTGCGCGGAAGGTTGATGACGACGCTGTTGCCGGTGGCCTTCACGTACCCGATGTCCACCAGCCCGGACAGGGCGGTCGACCACAGGCGGGCGATCGGGCCGCCACCGGTGTCCAGCGCCAGGTGCTCCTTGCCGTCGAACCAGCGCGGCGACATCACCCAGCTGTACTTGTCGTCGAAGTCCCGCTTCTGCGGCGCCGGGATGGTGTGCTGGTTCCACGGGTGGCGCGCGTCGACCGGGTTGCCGAGCGGGTCGTGGGTGACGAACTTCTCCCGGCCCTCCCAGTCCTCGTAGTACGAGCTGCCCAGCAGGATCCGGATGCCGAGGTTGATCTCGGTCAGGTCGTTGGTGACCAGCTTGCCGTCCACGATCACGCCCGGGGTGACGAACATCCGCCGGCCCCAGTCCGTCATGTTGGCGTAGGTGAAGTCGCAGTACTCGGGGTCGTTGAAGGCGCCCCAGCAGCCGAGCAGCACCCGCCGCCGGCCGACCTCCTCGTAGCCGGGCAGCGCCTCGTAGAAGAAGTCGAACAGGTCGTCGTGGAGCGGCACGACCCGCTTCATGAACTCGACGTACCGCATGAGCCGGGTCATGTAGTCCGTGAACAGCTGGACCGAGGCCACCGTGCCGACACCGCCGGGGTACAGGGTGGAGGGGTGCACGTGGCGGCCCTCCATCAGGCAGAACATCTCGCGGGTGTAGCGGCTGACGGACAGCGCCTCGCGGTAGAACTCGCCCTCCAGCGGATTGAGGGCGCGCATGATGTCGGCGATGGTGCGGTAGCCGTGGTCGGCGGCGTGCGGCGCCTCGGTGCGCTCGGCGAGCTCCAGCACGCCGGGGTTGGTCTCGCGGACCATCTTCTCGCAGTAGTCGACCCCGACCAGATTCTCCTGGAAGATGTTGTGGTCGAACATGAACTCGGCGGACTCGCCGCAGTTGATGACCCACTCGCCGAGGTGCGGCGGCTTCACGCCGTACGCCATGTTCTGCGTGTACACCGAGCAGGTGGCGTGGTTGTCGCCGCAGATGCCGCAGATGCGGCTGGTGATGAAGTGCGCGTCGCGCGGGTCCTTGCCGCGCATGAAGACGCTGTAGCCGCGGAAGACCGACGAGGTGCTGTAGCACTCCGCGACCCGCTTCTGCTTGAAGTCGATCTTCGTGTGGATGCCGAGGCTGCCCACGATCCGGGTGATCGGATCCCAGCTCATCTCCACCAGGCCGGTGCCGTCACCGGATTTCGTCGAGGTCGCCATGGTGTCTGTGTTGCCCTTCGGTCGGGTCGGTGCAGGCTGTTCGCGGGGGTGACGGGGGTGACGGGGGTGACGGGGGTGACGGGGGACGGCCGTCGGGGCCGGGGCCGGTCACCAGGGCGGCCGGTAGCCGGTGGTGATCTTCCTTCCGGTGTGGCGCCACTTGGGCTCCTGGTCGACGCTCCTGGCCGTGATGTTCCGCAGCCGGCGGATCACCGCGCCGTAGGCGCCGCTGGTGGTGCTGGAGAGCTTGGCGCCGGGCGGCTCGTCCATGAACGGCATGAACTTGTCCGGGAAGCCGGGCATGGTGCACGCGATGCAGATGCCGCCCACGTTCGGGCAGCCGCCGATGCCGTTCATCCAGCCGCGCTTGGGCACGTTGCACTTCACGACCGGCCCCCAGCAGCCGACCTTCACCAGGCACTCGGGGGAGTTGTAGTCCGCCGCGAACTGGCCCTGCTCGTAGTACCCGGCCCGGTCGCAGCCCTCGTGCACGGTCGCCCCGAACAGCCAGGTGGGGCGCAGCTTGTCGTCGAGCGGGATCATCGGCGCGGAGCCGACGGCCTGGTAGAGCAGGTAGGTGAGGGTCTCGGCGAAGTTGTCGGGCTGGATGGGGCAGCCCGGCACGCAGACGATCGGGATGCCCGCCTGCGAGGTCCAGTCCCAGCCCAGATAGTCGGGCACACCCATCGCGCCGGTCGGGTTCCCCTCCATCGCGTGGATGCCGCCGTACGTGGCGCAGGTGCCGATCGCGACGACCGCCAGCGCCTTGGGGGCGAGCCGGTCGATCCACTCGCTGGTGGTGATGGGCTGCCCGGTCTCCGGGTCGTCGCCGAAGCCGCACCAGTAGCCCTCCTGCTTGATCGCCTCGTTGGGGACGGACCCCTCGATCACCAGCACGAAGGGGTCGATCTCGCCGCGCTCTCCCTTGAAGAACCACTCGATGAACGTGTCGGCACCGCCGACCGGACCGCACTCGAAGTCGATCAGCGGCCAGTGCACGGCGATCTTCGGCAGGCCGGGCAGAGCGCCCAGGGCGATCTCCTCGATACTGGGCTGCATGGCGGCCGTCAGCGCGACCGAGTCGCCGTCGCAACTCAGCCCGGCGTTGATCCAGAGGATGTGGATCGGCTTCTCGTCGGTGCCGACGGCGCCGGAGGTGTCCGGCTCCTCGCTGGTGGTGGGTGACGCGGCGTTCATCAGGGCCTCCTGGGGAGGAGTACGGGCGGGGCCGGAGACCGGCCGGTCTTCCTGCTAAGCGTCGGCGGAACCGGACCCCGGCGCACGTGCTGCCCCGGGCCCGGACGGTGCCGTCTCCTTGCGCACGAACGCCCGCCGCAGCGCGTGGTACGGGGCACCGGGGTCGTAGAAGATGCTGCGCATCCGGCCGAGTTCCCGCTCGCGGACCGCGGCCAGCGGGGTGATCGCCTCACGTCGTTCGCTCTCGGCCTTCTTCGCGGCCAGCCGTGCCTGCAGCCCGGGGGAGGCCGCCCATCGTTCGGCCAGCCGGGTGACCTCCGCGGGGAAGCGGGTGGGGGCGCAGTCCACCACCCGGTCGACCAGGCCGAGGTCCCGGGCGCGGGCGGCACCGACCGGCAGCGCCTCGCGGGTGAGCCGCTCCGCCACCGGGGCGCCGACCCTGCGCGGCAGGCTGTACGTCCAGTACTCCGAGCCGTACAGACCCATCCGCCGGTAGTGCGGATTGAGCACGGAGCCGGAGCGGCACCACACCTCGTCGGCGGCCAGCGCCAGCATCACCCCGCCCGCCGCCGCGTTGCCGCCGATCGCGGCGGCCACCAGCCGGTCCGTGGTGGTCAGCACGGCCTCGACGAGGTCGTTCATCGCGTTCAGGTTGGCCCAGGACTCCGCGGCCGGGTCGCCGGCCGCCTCGATGACGCCCAGATGGATGCCGTTGGAGAAGAAGTCGCGGGCGCCGCCCAGCACCAGGACCGTGGTGGGCCGCTCACAGGCCGCCCGGTAGGCGGCCAGCAGACGCCGGCAGTGGCCGGTGGACATCGCGCCGCCGGGGAACGAGAACGACAGCACGCCCACCGGGCCCAGCTCGCGGTAGCGGATGTCCGTCCAGGTGGTGTCGTCCGCGGACGGCAGGACGGGCACGGGCAGCTCCGGCACCCCGGCCAAACGCTCGCCCAGGGCGAGCACGGCGGGCAGCTTGCAGGCACGCGGAGTACCGGCCGGAGTGCGGGCCCGCAGCTCCGGCAGCCACACCGCACCGTCGGCCGTGGCCCGGCAGACCGCGCCCGCCCGGGTGGCGAGCAGTTCGCCGGGCCGGCCGCGCAGCCGGTGCTCCGGACGGCCGCCGTGCAGGAACCACTCGGCGCCCAGCAGTTCGTCCGGGACACCGGGCTGCGAGTCGGCGGCGCGCAGCTTGCGCAGCACCGTCGCGGTCGGGTCCTCGGCCCATGCGATCCGGCGGGTCCGCCGGAGCATCGGGGGGCGGGTCCGGGCGTCCGGCGTCCTCGGCAGGGTGTGCTGGTCGAGCGGCGTATGGCAGCCGGACGCGAACCGCTCCACGGCCGTCAGCACGGCGTCCAGGGCGGCGTCGGCCAGTTCGTTGCGGTACAGGTCGCTCTTGCCGGTGTCCGCCGGCACGGACAGCGGAGCCGTCGCCCACACGGGCCCGGCGTCCATCTCCTCCTCGGCCTGCAGGACGGTGACGCCCCAGTCGGCGACGCCCTCGTGGAGGGCCCAGTCCAGGGAGGACGGCCCCCGGTCGCCGACGGGTCCCGGGTGGACGATGAGACAGGTCCGGGCCGACCAGACGTCCCGCGGCACGGCGGCCTTCAGCATGGGCGCCACGACCAGATCCGGGTCGTGCCGGGCTACGGCGGTGCGCACGTCCTCGCTGCGCGGCGTGACCTCGACGGCGACGCGGTGCCCGTGCTCGCGCAGTTCTGCGTGCACGCGCTGGGTGAGGCTGTTGCAGGCACTGGCGATGAGCAGGATGCGCATGGCGGGCCTTCCGACGGGCAGCTGCGTCACCGGCGCGGTGGACCGGCTGCCTGAGATGGTCCGACATTCCGACCCGCGGGCGTCGACACGAATCCCGTTCCTCACTCGCACGGGTCACGGTTCCCGCCACATGGAAGGCCCCGGAAGGCCTGCGCCCGTTACGGGCCCGGCGTACTGCCCCGCCTGCGCGACGCCTACCTGGAGCCGTGGACCGGCCCCGGCCGTACACCGGCGGACCTGCGGCGGGCGGTCCGCCTGGCAGGCGGCTGAGCGCGCTGGGCCGGGCCCGCTCGTGGGGCCGCCTGGTCCCGGGCGGGTCCGGCGGCATCGGCGGCACGGGAGGCGCGCAGAGCGCCCGTGCGCTGCTGGACCCGTTCGAGGAGGAGCCGCCCGTCTGAGCCGTCGGTCCGAGCCGGCCGCATCCGGCGCTGCCCGGGGCCCGCGGCTGGCCGCGTCGCAGCCGGGCGGGGAGGATCCTGGTATGGAGCAGGACGCCGGCACCGTACGGACCGGAACGGCCGTGGGCCGCCGGGTGCTGCTGACGACCGTGCTCGGCTCCACCATGGCGATGCTCGACGCCACCGTGGTGACCGTGGCGCTTCCGCACATCGGGCGCGACCTGGACGCCGACCTGGCGGCGCTGCAGTGGACCGTCAACGGCTACATGCTCACGCTGGCCGCGCTGATCCTGCTCGGTGGTGCGCTGGGCGACCGCTACGGCCGCCGGAGGGTGTTCGTCATCGGGGTGGTGTGGTTCGCGCTCGCCTCACTGCTGTGCGGGTTCGCCCCGAACCCGGCGGTGCTCATCGGTGCCCGCGCGCTGCAGGGCATCGGCGGCGCGCTGCTCACCCCCGGGTCCCTGGCGCTCATCCAGGCCACCTTCCACCCGGACGACCGGGCGAGGGCCGTCGGCATCTGGTCCGGCCTGGGCGGAGTGGGCGCCGCGATCGGGCCGTTCGTGGGCGGCTGGCTGGTGGACGGGCCCGGCTGGCGCTGGGTGTTCCTGCTGAACGTGCCGCTGGCGCTGCTGTGTCTGGCCGTCGCGCTCCGCCATGTCCCCGAGTCGCGCGACATCCGGCAGAGCGGGCGCTTCGACGTGCTCGGCGCCACGCTGGGCGCGGCGGTGCTCGCCCTCGTCACCTACGCCCTGATCGACGCGGCACCCGTCGCCGGCGCGGTCGGCGCCGCGGCCGGCGTCGTCTTCGTCCTGGTGGAACGGCGCCGGCCCGACCCGATGCTGCCGCCCACGATCTTCCGGTCCCGGCTGTTCACCGCCACCAACCTGGTCACCCTGTGCGTGTACGCGGCCTTCGGCGGCTTCTTCTTCCTGACCGCGCTCCAACTCCAGACCGTCGCCGGATACTCCGCGCTCGGCGCCGGCACCGCACTGCTGCCCACGACCGTACTGATGCTGCTGCTCTCCGGCCGCTCCGGCGCCCTCGGCGAACGCATCGGCCCCCGCATCCCGCTCACCGTCGGCCCGCTGCTGTGCGCCGCCGGGATGCTGCTGATGCTGCGCGTCGGCGCGGACGCCGACTACGCGCGCGATGTGCTGCCTGCCCTGGTGGTGCTCGGCCTGGGCATGGTCACCCTGGTCGCCCCGCTCACCGCCACCGTCCTGTCCTCGGTGGAGGCCGGCCGGGCCGGACTGGCCAGCGGCATCAACAACGCCGCCGCGCGCGCCGCGGGACTGCTGGCCGTGGCCGCACTGCCGCTGCTGACCGGCATGGGTCCGGAGGCGTACCGGTCGCCCGACCAGTTCCAGGACACCTACCGGCAGGCCATGCCGATGTGCGCGGGCGTGCTCGTGCTGGGTGCCCTGATCGCCTGGACGGCCGTACGCACCCCCGTCCCCGCCCCGGCCGAGGAGCCCGCCGCCGAGCCCGAGTGCCACCTGCACTGCGGGGTGTCGGCACCACCCCTGGAGGCGGCCTGCGAGCCGCCCCCGCACCCGGGACCGGAGCGGCGCAGCTGATGCGGGCCGGCCCGCCCCGCCGCAGACTGGGCCGGTGAGATCCACCGGGACGGGACGCGGCGACCCGACGGAGGCACACCGGCCGTCGCCGAACCAGCCGCTGACGCTGGCGGCGATGATGTTCGCCGTCTCCATGACGTTCATCGACCAGACCATCGTCGCCATCGCGGCCCCCGACATCGTCCGCGAACTCGACCTGTCCAGCTCCGGCATGCAGTGGGTGGTCAACGCCTATCTGCTCGCCCTGGCGGCGTTCTTCGCCCTGGGCGGCCGGCTCGCGGACCTCCACGGGCCCCGGCGTGTCGTCGTCACCGGCACCCTCGTGTTCGTCGTGTCGTCGGTGCTGTGCGGCTGCGTCCCCGCCGGCGAGGCGGCGCAGACCTGGCTGATCGTGTTCCGCGCGACCCAGGGCCTGGGCGCCGCCCTGTTGTTCCCGGCGGCGCTGGCCGTGGTGGTGGCGGTGTTCCCGGTCGAACGCCGTGGCCGCGCCCTCGCCCTGTTCTTCGGCGTCTCCGGCGCGCTGACCGCCCTCGGCCCGCTGCTGGGCGGCTGGCTCACGGGCTGGACCTGGCGCGCCGTCTTCTGGGTCAACGTCCCCGTGGCACTGGTGGCGCTGGCCCTCACCGCGGCGGCGCACATCGCCGACCGGCCCCGCGCCGGGACCCTGGACGTCCGGGGCGCGGCCCTGATCGCCGCCGGCATGGGGCTCGGCGTCCTCGGCTTCCAGCAGTCCTGGTCCTGGGGCTGGGACCACGCCGCGACCTGGGTGTGCATCGTGGGCGGCCTCGCCCTGCTGGCCGGGTTCGTCCGGTACGAGCGGGGCCTGCGCCATCCGCTGATCGATCTGCGGGTCTTCCGGGACAAGGCGTTCAGCGCGGACGTGGCGGTGCTGTTCTTCGCCATGCTCGCCTTCGTCCCGGTCTTCTTCTTCGCCTCCGTCTACGCCCAGGTGTCCCTGAGCGCCTCGCCCAACCAGGCGGCCCTGTACCTGCTGTACTTCTTCGTCGGGTTCGCGATCGCCTCGCAGTGGGGCGGGCGGATCCTGGACAGGCAGGGCCCGCGCCCGGCGCTGCGGCTCGGCGCGGCCGTGGGCGCGGTGGGGTTCGCCCTGTGGGCGGCCAGGCTGACGCATCTGTCCATGCACGACCAGTGGCCCTACGCGGCCCTCGCCGGAGCCGGCATCGGCTTCATCCTCGCCCCGGCCTCCACCGACGCGGTCAACCGTGCCATCGGCGCGTCGTACGGCGAGGTCACCGGCATCACCCAGACCGTGCGCAACTACGCGGCCAGTGTGGGGCTGGCGGTCTTCGGCACCGTCCTGACCCACGTCACCACCGACAAGGTGGTGGACACCCTGGAGTCCCGCGGTGTGCCCGCGGAGGTCGCCGAGGGCGTGGCCCGGGACATCAGCGAGTCCGTCACCGGCAGCGGCGACGCCCGACCGCCCAGCGGCAGCGACGCCGCCGCCACCGCGATGCGGGAGGCGATGGACGCCGTACGCCTGGACTTCGCCGAGGCCAACCAGTGGGTGTTCTACGGCATGGCGATCGCCCTGGGCTTGGCGTTCCTGTGTGCCCTGCGCCATCCCGGCGGCCGGGTGACGCAGAGCACCGGGCCGGAAGGGGAACCGGGAACGCGCCCTGCCCGCTGAAACCCGGCCGCTGGACCCGCCCGCTGGACCCGCCCGCTGAACCCGCCCGCTGGACCCGGCCGGTGCACCCGGCGGAGAGTCAGACCGCCGTCAGACCCAGCTCGGCGGCGAGCCGCTGCCGGTGCCAGGCGGGCGGGCCGAGGAGCAGGCCCGTACCGTGGGCGCGTTTGAAGTAGCGGTGCGCGTCGTGCTCCCAGGTGATGCCGATCCCGCCGTGCAGCTGGATCATCTCGCCCGCCACCGCCGAGAACGCCTCCGAGCAGGCGGACTTGGCGACGGCCGCCCGGCGGGTCAGCTCCGACGACCCCGCGTCGGCCGCGAACGCCGCCCCGAGCGCCGCCGAGCGCGCCGACTCCACCAGCACATAGGCGTCCGCCAGCCGGTGCTTCACCGCCTGGAACGAGCCGATGGGCCGCCCGAACTGCACCCGGGTCCGCACGTGGGCGACCGTCGCCCGCAGACAGTGCTCGGCCGCGCCGGTCTGCTCGGCGGCCAGCGCCGTGCACCCCAGGTCCAGCACGCGCCGCAGCACCCGGTCGCCGTCGCCGTCCGCTCCGACGAGCCGGCCCTCGGCGCCGTCCAGCACGATCCGCGCCTGCGCTCGAGTGCCGTCCAGGGTCACCGCCGCCTCCCGCCGCACGCGCGGGTCGTCCACCGCCACCCGGAACAGCGAGACCCCGGCCCGGGTACGGGCGGCCACCAGCAGCACGTCGGCCACCGCGCCGTCCAGCACATGCTCCTTGGCACCGGTCAGCCGCCAGGTCCCGCCGGGACCGGGAAGGGCATCCGGTCCGGGCGCGGCCTCGGCCCGGATCGCCGCCGGGTCCCAGGAGCCCCGTTCGGCCCACGCCAGACTGCCCGTGGCGCGGCCCACGGCCAGCCCGGGCAGCAGCCGGGCGCACGCCGCGCCGTCCCCGGAGACGAGCAGCGCCTGCGTCGCGAGCACCGCGGAGCCGAGATACGGTGCGGGGCTCAGCACCCGCCCCAGCTCCTCCATCACCACGTGCACGTCACGGGCCCCGCCGCCCGTGCCGCCGTACTCCTCGGGCACGGCGAGCCCGGCCGCGCCGATCTGCCCGGTCAGCGGCGGCCAGGCCGCCGCCCCCTCGTGACGCGCCAGCAGCGACCGCACCGCCGAGCGCAGTTCCCGCTGCTCCTCGGTCCATCTCATCCGGGTGCCCCCGCGGCCAGGACCCGGGCCCGGCACACGGCCGGGGTGCCCCATGCGTCGCGCAGCGGGCGGGCCTTGCGGATCCACAGGGAGAGGTCGAACTCCTCGGTGTAGCCGAGGGCGCCGTGCAGATGCAGGGCCGTACGGGCCGCCGTGTGGGCCGCCTCCCCGGCGGTCACCTTGGCCGCGGCGATCGCAGCCCCGGCCGCCGGGTCCCCCGCCTGCAGGGCGAGGGCCGCGGCGGACAGCAGGGGCTGCGCGAACTCCAGGGCGAGGAGGGTGTCGGCCAGCCGGTGCTTCACGGCCTGGAAGGAGCCGACGGCCACCCCGAACTGGGTGCGCCGGCGGACGTGCTCGACGGTGCGGGCCAGCAGGGCGCGGCCCAGCCCGAGGGCCTGCGCCGCGGTGGCCAGCGCCGCTACGTCGACGGCGTGCGCGGCTGCCGCGGTCGCCTCCGGGCCCCGGGCCAGCACGGCACCGCCGACCGGGCGGGCCAGCCGCCGGGCCGGGTCGGCCGAGGGCTGCAGCGGGCCGTGCTCCCGGGCGAGGCGCACGGTGTCGCCGTCCACGACGAACACCGCGTCGGCGGTGTCGGGGTCGAGGGCGTACGGGCTGCCGCCGGCCGGTGCGCAGAGGGAGACCAGCGCGGTCCCGGCGGCGATCCGGGACAGCCAGGAGAAGGCCCGCGGGGAGTCCAGCCGCGCCAGGAGGGCGGCTGCCGCGACCGACTCCGCGAGCGGCCCGGGCACGGCGTGCCGGCCCAGCTCGGTGCAGGCGACCGTCAGTTCCACGGGGAGCGGGCCCAGACCCCCGTGCTTCTCGGGCACGGCGAGGGCGAGGACGCCGGCGTCGGCGAGCCGGGCCCACAGGGCGCGGCCCGGCCCGTGGTCCCCGCCCGCCCAGGCGCGGACCACGCCGGGTGTGTGCGACTCGGCGAGCATCCCGTCCAGGCTGCGGGCGAACTCGCGCTGTTCGGCGTCGGGCAGGAACCGCATCACCGGCGCCCCTTCGGCAGACCGAGCAGCCGCTCGGCGACGATGTCCCGCTGGATCTCGTTGGTGCCCGCGTAGATCGGCCCGGCCAGGGCGAAGGTGTGCCCCTCGGCCCAGCGCCCGTGCCCGGGCGCCTCCGCGGCCGTGTCGGACAGTTCGCCGAACGGGCCGAGCAGGTCCAGGGCGGTCTCGTGCAGGGCGAGATCGAGCTCGGACCAGAACACCTTGTTCAGACTGGCCTCGGCACCGACCGACCCGCCTGCGGCGAGGCGGGAGGCGGTGGCGTACGCCGACAGCCGGTAGGCACGGGCGCCGATCACCGCGTCGGCGACCCGGTCCCGCAGCGCCGTGTCGGCCGGGTCGGCCCGCTCCCGCCACAGCCGGACCAGCCGCTCGGCGGCGGCGGTGAAGCGGCCCGGGCTGCGCAGCGTCAGCCCCCGTTCGTCACCGGCGGTGCTCATCGCCACCCGCCAGCCCTGCCCGGGTTCGCCGACGACGTCCTCGTCCGGCACGAGGACGTCGTCGAGGAACACCTCGGCGAAGGCGGGCTTGCCGTCCAGCCGGCCGACGGGCCGTACCGTCACGCCGTCCGCGTCCAGCGGGAACATCAGATACGTCAGGCCCCGGTGCCGGAGGTCCGGGTCCGTGCCGTCCGGGTCGCTGCGGAACAGGCCGAAGGCCCGGTCGGCGAAGGCCGCCCGGGACGACCAGGTCTTCTGGCCGCTGAGCCGCCAGCCGTCCCGGGTGCGTACGGCGGTGGAACGCAGCGACGCGAGATCGGACCCCGCCTCCGGCTCGGACCAGGCCTGCGCCCAGATCACCTCCCCGCTCGCCGTCGGAGGCAGCACCCGGGCCCGCTGCCCGGCGGTGCCGTACGCGAAGAGGGCCGGGGCGAGCAGACAGATCCCGTTCTGGGCGACCCGGCCGGGTGCACCCGCCGCGTGGTACTCCTCCTCGAAGATCAGCCACTGGGTCAGGGAGGCGCCCCGGCCGCCGAACTCCTCGGGCCAGGACACCGCCGACCAGCGGCCTGCAGCCAGCGTGCGCTCCCACTCCCGGTGGGCGGCGAACCCCTCGGCGGTCTCCAGGGACGGCAGCGGAGCCCGGGGCACATGTGCGGCGAGCCAGGCCCGGGCCTCGGCGCGGAAGGCGTCCTCGGCGGCCGTGAAGTCGAGGTCCATCAGCCGCGCGCCTCCTTCATCGCGCGTACGTCCATTCCACCCAGCGGGTCGTCGCCGGTCTCGGCGTTGTGGGCGTGGGCGAGATGGTGCAGCCCGAACACCGAGTCCAGGCCGGCGTGCAGGCCCTGCAGGTCCTCGGCCTGGTTGACCGCGCGCTTGGCCAGGGCCAGGCCCATCCGCGGCATCGCGGCGATCCGCTCCGCCAGCTCCAGGGTGCGGTCGGCGAGCTCCGCGCGCGGCACCACCCGGTTGACCATCCCCAGCTCGTAGGCGCGCCGCGCACTCATCCGGTCCCCGGTGTACAGCAGCTCCCGGGCGATCCGCGGCGGCAGCACCCACGGGTGGGCGAAGTACTCCACACCGGGGATGCCCATCCGCACCACCGGATCGGCGAAGAAGGCGTCGTCGGAGGCGACGATCAGGTCGCACACCCAGGCCAGCATCAGCCCGCCGGCGACACATGCGCCCTGCACCGCGGCGACCGCAGGCTTGGGCAGCTCCCGCCAGCGCCGGCACATGCCCAGATACACCTCGGACTCGCGGGCGTAGCGGGCCTCGGCACCCGCCTTGTCCGAGTGGTCCCACCAGAGCCCGGCCCGGCGCTCGAACGGCAGCTGCGCGTCCCGCCCGGGGCTGCCGATGTCGTGTCCGGCACTGAAGTGCTCGCCCGCACCGGCCAGGACCACGACCCGCACCTCGTCGTCGTCCGCCGCGCGGTACAGGGCGTCGTCGAGGGCGTAGGTCATCGCCGAGTTCTGCGCGTTGCGGTACTCGGGCCGATGCAGCGTCACCACGGCGACTGCGCCGCGGCGTTCGTAGCGGACGGGTCCCTGGGGCACGGTGCGGGCGGCGGCCATCCGCATCTCCTTCCCTAACAAGTGTTTGGTAGATTATCGTGACGGGTCGTCAGCCGTCGAGACCGCCGAGCGCCGTCGGGAGCCGCCGATGAGCACCGCCGAGGAGTTCCGCACCGAGGTCCGCGGCTGGCTGCGGGCCCATCTCACCGGCGAGTTCGCGAGCCTGCGCGGACGCGGCGGACCCGGCCGCGAGCACGAGGCGTTCCCCGAACGGCTCGCCTGGGAGCGGCACATGGCCGCCGAAGGGTGGACCTGCGTCGGCTGGCCCGAGGAGTACGGCGGCCGGGGCGCGACCCTGGAGCAGCAGGTCGCCTTCCACGAGGAGTACGCCCTCGCCGACGCCCCCGCCCGCGTCGGCCACATCGGCGAACAGCTCCTCGGCCCCACCCTCATCGCCTTCGGCACCCCCGAACAGCGCAGGCGGTTCCTCGCCCCGATCGCCGCCGTCGAGGAGCTGTGGTGCCAGGGCTACAGCGAGCCGGACGCCGGGTCCGACCTGGCCGGTGTCCGCACCCGCGCCGTACGGGACGGAGACGCATGGGTGGTCACCGGGCAGAAGACCTGGACCTCCCTCGCCCACCTGGCCGACTGGTGCTTCGTGCTGGCCCGCACCGAGCCCGGCTCCACCCGCCGCACCGGACTCTCCTATCTGCTGGTCTCGCTGGACCAGCCGGGTGTGGACATCCGGCCCGTCACCCAGCTGACCGGCACCTCCGAGTTCAACGAGGTGTACTTCGACGGCGCCCGCACCCGAGCCGCCCACCTCGTCGGCGCTCCTGGAGACGGCTGGCGGGTGGCCATGGCCACCCTCGGGTTCGAACGCGGCGTGTCCACCCTCGGCCTGCAGATCGGCTTCCGCCGCGAACTGGAGTCCCTCATCGACCTGGCCGCGCGCAACGGCGCCGCCGCCGATCCGCTGATCCGCGACCGCCTCGCCCGCGCCTGGACCGGACTGGAGATCATCCGGTGCAACGCGCTGCGCATGCTCGACGGCGCCGCGGCCGGCGCACCCGGTCCCGAGGCGTCCATCGGCAAGATCTACTGGGCCACCTGGCACCGCGCACTCGGCGAGCTCGCCATGGACGTGTGCGGCGCCGACGGCATGCTGGCGGCGGGCGCACCGTACGAACTGACCGACTGGCAGCGGCTGTACCTCTTCTCCCGGGCCGACACCGTCTACGCCGGTACCAACGAGATCCAGCGCGACATCATCGCCGAGCGCGTCCTCGGACTGCCCCGGGAGGCGCGGCCATGACCACGCCGGCCCCACCGCCGTACCAGCCCGCGCACGGCCTGCTGACCGGCCGCGCCGCCGTCGTCACCGCCGCCGCAGGCGCCGGGATCGGCGGGGCGACGGCCCGGCGCCTGCTGGAGGAGGGCGCCCGGGTCCTCGTCTCCGACGCACACGCCCGCCGCCTGAAGGAGACCGAGGCCCACCTGACCGCCGAGTTCGGTGCGGACCGGGTCGCCGCGCTGCCCTGCGACGTCACCGACGAGACCCGGGTCGGTGCGCTGTTCGACCTCGCCGAGCAGCACCACGGACGCCTCGACATCGTGGTCAACAACGCCGGCCTCGGCGGCACCGCCGATCTGGCCGACATGACCGACGAACAGTGGAGCACCGTCCTCGACGTCACCCTGAACGGCACGTTCCGCTGCACCCGCGCCGCCCTGCGCCGAATGCGGGCCGCGGGCACCGGCGGCGTCGTCGTCAACAACGCATCGGTGCTGGGCTGGCGCGCCCAGCGCGGCCAGGCGCACTACGCCGCCGCCAAGGCCGGCGTCATGGCGCTGACCCGGTGCGCCGCGATGGAGGCCGCCGGCTACGGGGTGCGGGTCAACGCCGTAGCGCCCAGCCTCGCCCTGCACCCGCACCTGGCCCGGGTCACCACCCCCGAGCTGCTGGCCGAGCTGACCTCCCGGGAGGCGTTCGGGCGCCCCGCCGAACCCTGGGAGGTGGCCAACGTGATCGTGTTCCTGGCCAGCGGCTACTCCTCGTACCTGACCGGCGAGGTGCTGTCGGTCAGCAGCCGGCACCCGTGAGGCGACAATGGCCGGGTGCCGACAAGCAACAGCAGCAGTGACCGGAAGAAGACCCCGGTGAACCCGCCCGAGCGGCGCGAGGAGATCCTCGCCGTCGCCGCCGAGGTGTTCGCCGCCCGGGGCTACAACGCCACCACGGTCCGCACCATCGCGGACGCGGCCGGGATGCTCGCGGGCAGCCTCTACTACCACTTCGACTCCAAGGAGTCGATGCTGGACGAGATCCTCTCCACCTTCCTGGACGAGCTGTGGGCGCGCTACGACGCCGTGCTCACCGCCGGACTCGGCCCCAGGCAGACCCTGGAGGCCCTCGTCACCGAGTCCTTCCGGGAGATCGACCGGCACCGCTGTGCGGTCGCCATCTACCAGAGGGAGGCCAGGCACCTCGGGGCCCGGCCGCACTTCGGCTATCTCGCCGAGTCGCAGCAGAGGTTCGAGAAGGCGTGGCTGGGCACCCTCGAGCGCGGCGTCGCCGACGAGGTCTTCCGCCCCGACCTGGACGTCCGGCTCACCTACCGGTTCGTGCGCGACACCGTCTGGGTCGCCGCGTCCTGGTACCGGCCGGGCGGCCTGCACAGCCCCGAGGAGATCGCCCGCCAGTACCTGTCGATGCTTCTGGAGGGCATCGCACTGCGCGCATGAAACCGACCCCGCACCCACCGGAGAAGGAGACGCCATGGCCGAGGCCTACATCGTCGAAGCGGTGCGCACCCCGGTCGGCCGGCGCGGCGGCGGACTGTCCGCCGTCCACCCCGCCGACCTCGCCGCCCGGGTGCTGACCGCCCTGATGGAGCGCTCCGGCGCCGACCCGGCCGCCGTGGACGACGTCGTCCTCGGCTGCCTGGACACCGTCGGCCCGCAGGCCGGCGACATCGCCCGCACCGGCTGGCTGGCCGCCGGGCTGCCCGAGGAGGTGCCCGGCGTCACCGTCGACCGCCAGTGCGGCTCCTCCCAGCAGGCGCTGCACTTCGCCGCGCAGGCCGTGCTCTCCGGCACCCAGGACCTGGTCGTCGCGGGCGGCGTGCAGAACATGTCGCAGATCCCCATCGCCTTCGCCGCCCGGCAGGCCACCGGACCGCTCGGGCTGACCGAGGGCCCCTACGCCGGTTCCGCGGGCTGGCGGGCCCGCTACGGCGACCGGCCGGTCAGCCAGTTCCACGGCGCCGAACTGATCGCCCGCACCTGGGACATCTCCCGGGAGGCGATGGAGGAGTTCGCGCTCCGCTCCCACCGCCGGGCCGTCCGCGCCCTCGACGAGGGCCGTTTCGACCGCGAGACCGTGACCGTCGGGGACACCACCCGCGACGAGGGCCCGCGCCGCGACACCAGCCGGGAGAAGATGGCGGCCCTGCCGCCCCTGACGGAGGGCGGGAGACTGACCGCCGCCCTGTCCTCCCAGATCTCCGACGGAGCCTCCGCGCTGCTCATCGCCTCCGAACAGGCCGTACTCGACCACGGCCTGACCCCGAGGGCCCGCATCCACCATCTCTCCGTACGCGGCGAGGACCCGATCCGCATGCTGTCCGCGCCGATACCCGCCACGGAGCACGCCCTGAGGAAGGCCGGGATGACGCTGGACGCCATCGACCTGGTCGAGATCAACGAGGCGTTCGCGTCCGTGGTGCTGGCCTGGCTGAAGGAGACCGGCGCCGACCCCGGGAAGGTCAACGTCAACGGCGGCGCCATCGCCCTGGGACACCCGCTGGGCGCCACCGGCACCCGGCTCGCGACCACCCTGCTGCACGAGCTCGAGCGCACCGGCGGACGCTACGGCCTGCAGACGATGTGCGAGGGCGGCGGCCAGGCCAACGTCACGATCGTCGAACGCCTCTGACCGGCCGCCGCGGCTGCCGCACCGTCACGCCGGCACCCGTCACGCCGGCACCCGTCACGCCGGCACCCGTCACGCCGGCACCCGTCACGCCGGCACCCGTCACGCCGGGGACCGGTCGCCGCGGCCCCGCCCGCCCGCTCCGGGCAGCTGGTCCAGCACCGCGTGCGCCTCGGCCACGATCCGCGCGACCAGCTCCGCACAGGACGGCAGATCCTCGATCACCCCGGCGACCTGCCCCGCGGCCATCACCCCGAGATCGGTGCGGCCGTCCACCATGGAGGCCTTCAGCAGCATCGGGGTGCTGGCGGCGAGCAGCACCTGGCTCCACGTCAGCTCCCTGCCGTGCCGCATCGCCAGTCCGTCGCGGACCAGCCGCGCCCAGCCCGTGCCGGACTCGCGCCGGAAGGCCGCCGCGTGCCGGGCGGCGCGCACCAGCGCGGCGGCCCGGCCGGAGCGCTCCAGGGCGTCCACCAGGTCGGTGCGCAGCATCCGGTGCGGCAGGCCGTCCACCTTGTCGGTGACGGTGACGTCCGCGACCTGTGCCGCCAGGTACCGGGCCTTGACCGCGTCGGGCACGGGGCTGTCGGAGGTGAGCAGGAACCGGGTGCCCATGGCGATGCCCGACGCACCGTAGGCGAGCGCCGCCACCAGCCCCCGCCCGTCGTGGAAGCCGCCGGCCGCGATCACGGGGATGTCCACCGCGTCCACCACCTGGGGCACCAGCACCGAGGTGGCCACCCTCCCGGTGTGCCCGCCGCCCTCCGCGCCCTGCACCAGCACGGCGTCCGCGCCCCACTCCGCGACCTTCTCGGCATGCCGCCGCGCCCCAACGGACGGGACCACGACCACGCCCGCGTCCTTGAGCCGGGCGATCAGCCCGCGGGACGGCGCGAGCGCGAACGAGGCGATCCGCACGCCCTCCTCGACGACGACCCGCACCCGCTCGGGCGCGTCCGAGGCGTCCGCCCGCAGATTGACCCCGAACGGTGCGTCCGTACGGGACGTCACCTCACGGACCGCGGAGCGCAGCCGGGCGACGCTCATCGTGGCCCCGGCGAGGATGCCCAGCGCGCCGGCCTCGGCGGTGGCCGTGACCAGGCGGGGGCCGGCCACCCAGCCCATGCCGGTCTGCACGACGGGGTGCCGGACGCCGGCGAGTCCGGTCAGCCGGGTCGGCAGCGTGGGCCCGGAGGCGGCGGGGCCGCTCATCCCGGGACCTCCCGTCCCCGCAGCCCGGTCGGGTCGATCACCTCGCGGATCAGCCGCAGCTCCTCGGCCGTGGGCGTGCGGGTGTACGGCACCTCGTCGGGGACGGCGAGGGCGAAGCCGGTGGCCCCGGTCACCTGGTCCACCGTCACCCCCGGGTGCACCGACCGCAGCCGCATCCGGCCGTCCGGGGTGGCGAAGTCGAGCACGCCCAGGTCGCTGACGACCTCGCGGAGACGGTGGTGGCGGGTGGCGGACGGACCGGCCGCCGCGGCCCGGTCGTGGCCGACGCCGCAGACCAGGTCCACCCGCTCCACGAAGACCCGCCTCGAGTGCCGCGGGACCCAGTAACTCGTCGGGTTGTTCAGGGTGTTCACCGGGGCGCCGCGCACCCCCAGCAGCTGGCGCGCCGGCCGGGCCCAGTCGCCGATGCAGGAGATGTTCTGGTTGCCGTAGCGGTCGAGCTGGGCGGCGCCCATCATCACATGCCGCCGCCCGGTGGCGACCAGGGCCAGGTGCCGGCGGTACGGCAGCCAGCCCTCCACGGCCCCCGCCCGGCCGCCCAGCGCCGGTACGTCGCCGACCAGCAGCGCCTCGCCGTCGGTGAGCAGCAGCTCCGGCGCGAAGGTGAGCCGCGCCAGCCGGGCCCCGACCGTCGGCACGGTGCCCATGGGGGCCGCGAGCACCTCGCCCGCACCCCGCCAGGCCTCGGCACAGGCCACCGCGCAGTACTCGGCCCGGGTCACCGCGGGGGCCGCCGCCGTGTCGTTCATTCCTCCGCCTCCCGTTCGCCGTACGCCGCCACCGCGGCCCGGTAGCCCCTCTCGCCACCGGACAGGAACCGCTCGCTGAACGCCCGCCACGCCCCGGGGTCCCGGGCAGCCGCGGCGTAGGCCCGCTGGAACGCCTCGTCACGGTCGTAGTCCGGGGCGCAGGAGGTGAAGTGCGCACCGTGCGGGGCCTCCACCACGCCGGTCACGAACGCGCGCCCGACCAGCAGCGTCTGCGGGCCGTGCGCGGCGAGCAGTTCGGCGGTGTCCACGATCCGCTCGCAGGAGACGTACGCGGCGTCGGCGGCCTCGCAGAACAGGTCGTCGAAGTACGGGTCGGGGCCGAGGTACTGACCGTTGCCGTGCCGGTCGGCGCGGTTGAGATGGACCAGCGCCGCGTCCAGCCGCAGGGCGGGGACCGCGACCAGTTCCTCGCCGTCCCCGTACGGGGACCTGACGGTGCGCAGACCGGGGTTCACCGTCATCACGTCCGAGCCGAGACCGGCCCGCACCGGCAGGAACGGCAGCCGCTGCCCGCCCGCGGTCAGCCCCCACAGGAACATCGCCTCGTCCAGCTCCGTCAGCTCGAACGCGCCGCGCTGCCGGGCCGCCGTGAAGTGCGGCTCCAGGGGGACCGAGTCCAGGGTGACGAACGGCGCGACCAGCCTGCGGATCCGCCCCGAGGCGGCCAGCAGCCCTACGTCGGGGCCGCCGCAGGAGACCACGGTCAGATCGGTGACGTCCGACCGCAGCAGCGCCCGCACCAGCGCCATCGGCTTGCGCCGGGAGCCCCAGCCGCCGATGCCGACCGTCATGCCGCTCGCCAGCCGCCCGACCGCCTCCTCGGCGGTCATCGTCTTGTCCCTGCGCCCGTGTCCGGCTCCGCCCGTGTGCCCGTCGTCGCTCCTCACGCCCGTCGCTCCCGTCCCGTCCGTCCGGTGTCCTCCGTGCCGAAGGCGCCCCGTACCCGGTCGGCGACGCCGGTGAGACCGGCCTCGAAGGTGAATCCCTGCTCGAAGCGGTAGCTGCGGCGGACGTCCACCGGATCGATCCCGTTGATCGCGGCCTTGGCCAGCCGGAGCAGCGTCCCGTCCTTGGCGGCGATCTCCCGGGCCAGCTCCAGGGCCGCGTCCGCCAGCCGCTCGCGGGGCACGACCCGCCACACCGAGCCGTAACCGTGCAGTTCGGCCGCGGTGACCGTGCGCGAGGTGTAGTACAGCGTCCGCATCAGATGCTGGGGGACCAGCCGCGCGAGGTGGGTCGCGGCACCGAGCGCGCCCCGGTCCAGCTCCGGCAGGCCGAACGTGGCGTCCTCGGAGGCGATCACGGCGTCCGCGTTGCCGACCAGACCGATGCCGCCGCCCAGGCAGAAGCCCTGCACGGCGGCGACCACCGGAACCTCGCAGTCGTAGACCGCGCCGAACGCCTCGTAGCAGCCGCGGTTGGCGCCGACCAGGGCGCTGTGCCCGGCCGTGCGCTGCAACTCCTTGATGTCGACACCGGCGTTGAACCCGCGTCCGGCGGCGGTGAGCACCACGCAGCGCACCTGCGGATCGGCGCCGGACGCGCGTACGGCGGCGGCCAGGTCGTACCAGCCCCGCACCGGCAGGGCGTTGACCGGTGGAAAGTCCACCGTGACCACCGAGATGCCCGCCTGCGGGGCGGAGGTGGAGACACCCATGAGCAGACCCGCCACCTTCCACCAAACGTTTGTTAGGTGCACGCTAGGTGCAAGGTAGCAGTGGTCCGCGCACCGCGGGAGGGTGCCAAGTGGCAACAGTCATCGACCTGTCGGGACGTGTGGTGCTGGTGACCGGCGGCACCCGCGGGATCGGCGCGGGCATCGCCCGCGGGTTCCTCGGGGCCGGTGCGGAGGTGGTGACCTGCGCACGACGGCCGCCCGACCGGCCCGTCGAGGCGGCCGGACGCCGGGCCCGCTTCCTGCCCGCCGACGTGCGCGACCCGGACGCGGTGGACGGGCTCCTCGCCCGGGTCCGGCACGAGCACGGCCGGCTCGACACCCTGGTCAACAACGCCGGAGGCAGCCCGTACCGGCTGCTGGACGAGGGCGGCGCCACCCGCCACGCCCGGGTCGTCGAACTCAACCTCCTCGCCCCGCTGACCGTCTCGCTCGCCGCCTACGAGGTGATGCGCAGGCAGCCCGACGGCGGCTCCGTCGTGATGATCGGCAGCGTCAGCGGCACCCGCCCCTCGCCCGGCACCGCCGCCTACGGCGCCGCCAAGGCGGGCCTGGCCAGCCTGGCCCGCTCCATGGCCGTCGAGTGGGCGCCGCGGGTACGGGTCAACACCCTGGTCGTCGGCATGGTCCGTACCGAACGGTCCCATCTGCACTACGGGGACGGGGACGGCGTCGCCGCGGTCGGCCGCACCGTGCCCCTGGGCCGGCTCGCCGAGCCCGCCGACATCGGCGACGCCTGCGTCTTCCTCGCCTCCGACTGCGCGGCCTACATCACCGGTGCCGCGCTGCAGATCCACGGCGGCGGGGAGCGCCCCGCCTTCCTCGACGCCGCCACCGTCAACCACTGACCCGCCGCTCCCACCGGGCCGCGCCACAGCAGCCCGTGCCGGACGCGCCACAGCAGCCCCGCGGCAGGGAGGCAGGACCCGTCCTGACTCCCTCCCCCTCCTGGAGGAGGGGGATTCCTGCGGCTCGCGCCGCAGGGCTGCCGCCCCATCAGTTCGTGACGTGGTACGGGCAGTCGGGGGGGCGCGGGTCCGCCCTGGCGGCGAACCGGCTTTCCCCGCCCTGCTCCGCAGGAGCTTCATTTCCTTCCCTGCCTGACGGCAGGGGTATCCACGAAGGAGAGACCAGATGGCCGGACTGTGCACCGGACGCGTCGCCGCCGTCACCGGGGCGGGCCGCGGCCTCGGCCGCGCCCATGCCCTGGCCCTCGCCGCCGAGGGCGCCCGGGTCGTCGTCAACGACCTCGGCGTCGGGCCGGACGGCACCGGCGGCGGCGCCTCGGGGCCCGCCCAGCGGGTCGTCGACGAGATCCGCGCGTCCGGTGGCGAGGCGGCGGCGCACACCGGCGACATCGCGACCACCGCCGGTGCGTCATCACTGGTCACGACCGCACTGGAGGCCTTCGGCCGACTGGACACCCTGGTCAACAACGCCGGGTTCCTGCGCGACCGCATGCTCGTCAACCTCGGCGAGGACGACTGGGACGCGGTGCTGCGCGTGCACCTCAAGGGCCACTTCCTGCCCCTCAAGCACGCCGCAGCGCACTGGCGTTCCGAGATGAAGGCCGGCCGCGCACCCGAGGCCCGCGTGGTCAACACGGGGTCCGGCGCCGGGCTGCTGGGCAGTGTCGGCCAGGGCAACTACTCCGCGGCCAAGGCCGGCGTCATCGGCCTGACCCTGGTCGCCGCCGCCGAACTGGGCCGCTACGGCGTGCAGGTGAACGCCGTCGCCCCGGCCGCCCGCACCAGGATGACCGAGTGGACGTTCGCCGAGGCGATGACCGCGCCCGCCGACGGCTTCGACGCCATGGCCCCGGATAACGTCTCGCCGCTGGTCGTCTGGCTGGGCTCCGCCGAGTGCACGGGTGTGACCGGCCGCGTCTTCGAGGCCGAGGCCGGCCGGATCACCGTCATGGAGGGCTGGCGTCCCGGCCCGACCGCCGACCGGGGAGCCCGCTGGACTCCGGCGCAGGCGGGGGAGGCGGCACGGGAACTCCTCGCGCGCGCCGAGCCGCCCCGGCCGGTGTACGGGGCCACGGCGCCGTGACGCGGGCCGGGGCGGACCCGGCGGTCAGGCGCAGCAGTCGCAGCCGGGCCTGCAGCCGCACGGGTCCGGCACCGCGGCGACGGGCGTGGCGGCCCCGACGGGCGTGGCGGCAGCGGCCGGCGGCGCGGTGGCGACCGGCGGGGCGCAGCAGCCCTTGCCCTGCCGGGCGTCGCGGCCCTCCCTGACGGCGACGGCGGCGATGAGGAGCGCGGCGACCGGGTCGGCCCAGGACCAGCCGAGGGTGGCGTTCAGGAGCAGTCCGGCGAGCAGGACCGCCGACAGATAGGTGCACAGCAGCGTCTGCTTGGAGTCGGCGACCGCGGAGGCGGAGCCCAGCTCGCGACCGGCCCGGCGCTGGGCCGCGGACAGGAAGGGCATCACGGCCAGGGACAGGGCGGCGATCACGATGCCCGGTGGCGAGCTCTCGGCCGCACCGGAGCCGGTCAGCGCACGGACCGCGTCGACGGCGACGTAGGCGGCCAGCGCGAAGAAGGAGAAGGCGATGATCCGCAGCGCGGCCTTCTCCCGGGCCTGCCGCACGGCGTGGTCACGGGCGGAGAACTGCCAGGCGACCGCCGCGGCCGAGGACACCTCGATCACGGAGTCCAGGCCGAAGCCGATCAGCGCGGAGGAGGACGCCATGGCGCCGGCGGTGAGGGCGACGACCGCCTCCACGGCGTTGTAACCGATGGTCACGGCGACCAGCAGGCGTATCCGGCGGGTCAGTGCGTCGCGGCGGGCCGGTGTCAGGACCGGCCCGAGGGATGCCGTCGTCATCAGCAGCAGCCCTTCTGCTCCGCGTCGCCACAGGTCCCGTCCGTCCGGTCGGTCTCCACCGCCACCACGGCGGTGCGCAGGTCGTCGAGCGCGTGCCCGAGGCGGTCGTCGGCCAGTTCGTAGCGGGTGCGGCGCCCGTCGGGCACGGCGACGACCAGACCGCAGTCGCGCAGACACGCGAGGTGGTTGGAGAGCCGGGTGCGGGAGATCCCGAGCGCATCGGCGAGGTCGGAGGGGTGGGCCGGAGCTTCGCGCAGGGCCAGCAGGAGCCGGCAGCGGATCGGATCGGCGAGCGCGCGGCCGAACCGGGCCAGCACCTCGATGTCGGAGGCAACAGTCAGCACGAGCACGACAATACAGAGAATCCTGAATTCAGGAAACCCTGAACTGTCGGGGGCCGCGGGAGAGCGGCGTCAGAACGAGATCTCGCGGACGCTCGCCCGGTCCTGCGGCACCGACGTGGCGGTGACCTCCGACCGGTGGCGGCTTCCGGAGAACGTCACCGTGAGTGTCTCGGGGCCGCTCTGCTCGGTGCTCACGGTGAAGCCCTCGTTCGGCACCGCCGAGATCAGGCACACGTCCTCCGCGCCGAAACGCACGGTCACCTTGCCGCCCTCGGACGGCACCGTGAACACACCGGCCCCGCCCTCCGTGCACTGCGGGCCGGTCGTGGCCGGCTGCGTCGCGGGCGGCGTCGCCCGCCGGGACGGGGACGGCGCCGCGGGCGTCGTCGGCTGCCGTGTCGTACGCGTCGGCGTCGGGGCGGGTGCCGTCGTGCTCCTGGCCGGCGTCGGACTGGCGGAGGGGGAGGCGGCGGCGCTACGGGACGGCGACGGCCGCGGCGGCGCCGGCAGCTCCTTCGGTGCCGACTGGGCGACCGGTGCCGTCGGCCGGGTCGAGCCCACCACGAAGTGGATGGTGGCGATGACGGCCGTGACACTCGCCGTCGTGCAGGACAGCCAGATGATCAGATAGCGCAGGAGGCGGGACACGACACCATACTGGCGGACCGGCTAACGTGCCTGCCCATGGCCTCCGTACTTGTCGTCGAGGACGACCCTGTGATCCGGGCCGCGTTGATCGACGTCCTGACCGGGCACGGCTACGCGGTGAAGACCGCGCACCAGGGTTTCGAGGCGCTGCGCGAGATCACCCAGACCCCGCCGGACATCGTGGTGCTCGACCTCGGCCTGCCCGACCTCGACGGACTCGATGTGCTGCGGATGATCCGCGGAGTCTCCCGCGTACCCGTGCTCGTCGCCACCGCCCGCGACGACGACACCGAGATCATCCGGCTGCTCAACGCCGGTGCCGACGACTACATGGTCAAGCCGTTCTCCGGCGGCCAGCTCGCCGCCCGCCTCGGCGCCGTGCTGCGCCGCTCCGCGCCCGCCGAGGTCCGGGCCGCGCGGGAGTCCGTGCTGCACGTCGACGACCTCCGCATCGACCCGACCGCCCGCACCGCGCACCTGGCCGGACACGAGCTCCCCCTCACCCGCCGCGAGTTCGACCTGCTCGCCTATCTCGCAGCCAACGCCGACCAGGTCATCTCCCGGCAGCGGATACTCGCCGAGGTGTGGCAGCAGCCGTACCTGGAGGACCAGACCGTCGACGTCCACCTCTCCGCACTCCGCCGGAAAATGGGGGAGAAGGCGCGCAACCCCCGCTATCTGCACACCGTCCGAGGTATCGGCATCAAACTGGTCAGCACGCCATGAGACGTGCCCTCGCCGGGATCGCCCTGGCCGTCACCTCCATGGTCGCGCTGTCCTTCCTCATACCCCTCGCGCTGCTGGTCCGCGAGCAGGCCCGGGACCAGGCCACCACCGTCGCCGAACAGCGCGCCGCCGCCCTGTCGCCGGTGCTCGCCCTGACCACCGAGCGCGCCGACGTCCAGCAGGCCGTCGCCGAACTCGGCTCGGCCGACCAGCTCGCGGTCCGGCTGCCCGACGGCGGACTCGTCGGCACCCCGCACGCCCCCCGAGAGGCGCTGGAGCGGGCCGTGCGGGGACGCGAGACACTCGCCGTGGACACCGCGGACGGCTGGGTCTACCTGCAGCCGGTCGTCCTCCCGCGCGACCGGGTCGCGGTGGTGGAGGCGTATGTCCCGGCCGCCGACCTGTCCCGCGGGGTGGCCGCGTCCTGGGGCGTGATGGCCCTGCTCGCGCTGGGCCTGGTCGGCGGGTCGGTGCTGGTCGCCGACCGGCTCGGCGCCCGCGTCGTCCGCTCCTCGCGCGGCCTCAAGCGCGCCTCGCTCGCCCTGGGCTCCGGCGACCTCGACGTACGGGTGGAGCCGGACGGCCCGCCCGAGCTGCAGGAGGCGGGGGCGGCGTTCAACACCATGGCCGACCGGGTGGTGGACCTGCTCGCCGTCGAACGCGAACTGGTCGCCGACCTCTCCCACCGGCTGCGGACCCCGCTGACCGCCCTCTACCTGGAGGCCGACCGGATGGGCGCGACGCCCGGCGCCCGGCGGGTCACCGAGGCCGCCGCCCAGCTGGAGAGCGAACTCGACTCGATCATCACCGCGGCCCGGACGCCGCTGGCCGCCACCCAGCTCGGCGGGGGCGCCGCACCGGCCGCCGCGAAGCCGTGCGACACCACCGAGGTGGTCGCCGTGCGGCTGGACTTCTGGTCGGTGCTCGCCGCCCAGCAGGACCGGCCCTGCGAGCGGTACTTCACCCCGCGCCCCACCCCCGTGCGCTTCCCCGAGGACGACCTCGCGGCCGTCGTGGACGCCCTGATCGGCAACGTCTTCCGGCACACCCCGCAGGGCACCGCCTTCGCCGTCCGGGTGGAGCGCGCCGCCGGGCACGTCCTGCTCACGGTCGACGACGCCGGACCGGGCGTCGCGGATCCCGGGGCGGCGCTCACCCGGGGCGTCAGCGTCGGCGGCTCCACCGGCCTCGGCCTGGACATCGTCGCCAGGGCCGCCCGCGCGGCCGACGGCGAACTGACCATCACCCGCGCGCCGATGGGCGGCGCACGCGTGCAGGTGTCGTTCGCCCTGGCCGGTCCGGAGCGGTGAACCCGGCGCACGGGCCCCGGGAGCTCAGCGGCTGGTGCCGAAGTTCTGCGTCCACCACGGGCCGCCGTCACCGAAGTGGACCCCGACGCCCAGCTCCTTGAAGGCGCAGTTGAGGATGTTGGCGCGGTGCCCGGAGCTGTTCATCCAGGCCTTCATGACCGAGGCCGCGTCCGCCTGCCCCCGGGCTATGTTCTCGCCCAGCGTGGACCACCGGTAGCCGGCCGCCTCCACCCGGGTGGTCATCGTGGAACCGTCGGGGCCGGTGTGGGACATCACGCCGCTCGCGGCCATCACATCGCTGTAGTCGTCCGCGGCCCGGGTCAGCCGGTCGTTGGCGGTGACCGGCGAGCAGCCGGCGGCCGCCCGCTCCTCGTTGACCAGCGCGAGCACCTGCGCCTCGGGCCCGCCGTCGGACGACCCGCCGTCCGAGGACCCGGACCCCGAGGACCCGGACCCCGAGGACCCGGAGTCCGCGCCGGCCCCCGTCCCCGAGCCCGCCTGCGCCGAGCCGCCGCCGCTCCCGGAGCCGGACCGCTCGCTCGTCTTCCTCGCCTCCTCGGTCACGGAGGGCTTCGGCGCGGGTGCGGCCGTCCTCGTCGGGCTCGCCGTCCCCTCCGGGCTCGCCCCGGGCCCGGTGCTCGCACTCGGGGAACCCGACGAGGTACTCGGGCTCGCGGCCGGCGAGGCGAGCGGAGAGGCCCCGCCCGCCGCGGTCTCGTCGGCGCCCGCCGTCTCCAGGGCACCGCTCGCGGCCACCTGGTCCGAACGGTCCCCGCCGTCACCGCCCGAGGTGGCCACCACGAACCCGGCACCGGCCGTCACCGCGACGACCCCGAGGACCACGGCGGTGTTGCGTGCCCGCCCGCCCTTGGGGCGGGCGTGCGAGCGGGACGGTCGGTCGGCCCGGCGAGTTCCCATGTGTACGACACCTCGGTCAGTCGGTCGGAGATCAAGACCCGGTGGACGCCGACGGCGCCCACCGGGACTGTGGGGGGTTGCCGTGAGCCTAGGACGGAGACGATGCGCAAACCGCCCTTCGAAGGTCATCTTCAAGAACCCTTAAGGAAGTCGACAGAGTCCGCTGAGGTGGCTTCCCGCGGCGGCCCGGCCCGAACCCCGAGGGCCGCGCACGACGCGCGGCGCGGACTCGGTGTGCGCCGGGGGCGCGAATCCGCCGCCGGAACGCCGTGCCGCCCGCCTCTTGACTCCTTGTGCAACAGTGGCGATCCTCGTCCCACCCATTGCGCCGGTCATGACAACTCCGCCTCCCGGGGAGCGGAAACGAGCCCCGGCGGCTCGGCCCGTCGACCGTGCCATCCCGCCGACCGAGGGACGTGGCCCGTGACCCCTGCTCGACGCCCGCACCGCCGACGGACCGGTGTCACCGTCGTCTCGCTGCTCCTGCTGCTGGTCACGGCCCTCGCACCCGCCCCGAGCGCCGCGGCCGGAGGCGACTGGTGGATCCCGGCCGCGCGCCCGGCACCGGACTCGCAGATCGATGTCACCGGCGAGCCGTTCACCGGCACCAACGCCGCCGGCGAGGTCCGCGGATTCGTCGACGCCCACAACCACCTGATGTCCAACGAGGCCTTCGGCGGCAGGCTGATCTGCGGCAAGACGTTCTCCGAGGACGGCATCGCCGACGCCCTGAAGGACTGCCCTGAGCACTACCCCGACGGCACGCTGGCGATCTTCGACTTCATCACCAACGGAGGGGACGGCCGGCACGACCCGGACGGCTGGCCCACCTTCGAGGACTGGCCCGCCCACGACTCCCTGACCCACCAGCAGAACTACTACGCCTGGGTGGAACGGGCCTGGCGCGGCGGCCAGCGCGTGCTCGTCAACGACCTCGTCACCAACGGTGTGATCTGCTCCGTCTACTTCTTCAAGGACCGCAGCTGCGACGAGATGACGTCGATCCGGCTCCAGGCGAAGCTGACCTACGACCTCCAGGCCTACATCGACAGGATGTACGGCGGACCCGGCAAGGGCTGGTTCCGCATCGTCACCGACAGCGAGCAGGCCCGTGACGTCATCGAACAGGGCAGACTCGCGGTGATCCTGGGCGTGGAGACCTCCGAGCCGTTCGGCTGCAAACAGATCCTCGACATCGCGCAGTGCAGCAAGGAGGACATCGACAAGGGGCTGGACGAGCTGTATGCACTCGGCGTGCGCAGCATGTTCCTCTGCCACAAGTTCGACAACGCGCTGTGCGGGGTCCGCTTCGACTCCGGCGCCCTCGGCACGGCCATCAACGTCGGGCAGTTCCTGTCCACCGGAACCTTCTGGAGGACCGAGAGGTGCACCGGCCCGCAGCGCGACAACCCCATCGGCCTGGCCGCCGCACCCGGGGCGGAGAAGAAGCTCCCGGCGGGCGTCGGCGTCCCCGCCTACGACTCCGACGCCCGGTGCAACGTCCGCGGTCTCACCGACCTCGGCGAGTACGCCGTACGCGGCATGATGCAGCGCAGGATGATGCTCGAGATCGACCACATGAGCGTCAAGGCGACCGGCCGGGTCCTGGACATCTTCGAGGCCGAGTCCTACCCCGGCGTGCTGTCCTCGCACAGCTGGATGGACCTGAACTGGACCGAACGCGTCTACGGACTGGGCGGGTTCATCGCCCAGTACATGCACGGCTCCGAGTCCTTCAGCGCCGAGGCGGAGCGCACCGACGCGCTGCGCGACGAGTACGGCGTGGGCTACGGCTACGGCACCGACATGAACGGCGTCGGCGGCTGGCCCGCCCCGCGCGGCGCCGACACCGCCAACCCGGTCACCTACCCCTTCCGCAGCGTCGACGGCGGCTCCGTCATCGACCGGCAGACCACCGGCGAGCGCACCTGGGACCTCAACACCGACGGTGCCGCCCACCACGGACTCGTCCCCGACTGGATCGAGGACATCCGGCTCGTCGGCGGCCAGGACGTCGTCGACGACCTCTTCCGCGGCGCCGAGTCCTACCTCGACACCTGGGGCGGCACCGAGCGGCACCGCGCCGCCGACAACCTCGCCGCCGGGGCACCGGCCACCGCCAGTTCGACCGAGTGGAACCCCTTCACCAGCTATGCCCCGGGGCGGGCCGTCGACGGCCGCCGCAGCACCCGCTGGGCCAGCCACTGGAGCGACGACCAGTGGCTGCGCATCGACCTGGGCGGCACCCACCGGGTCGGCCGGATCACCCTCGACTGGGAACGCGCCTACGGCAGGTCGTACCGGATCGAGGTCTCCACCGACGGCGAGCGGTGGCGCACCGTCTGGTCCACCACCGCCGGCGACGGCGGTCTGGACACCGCCCGCTTCCCGGCCGTACCCGCCCGGTACGTCCGCCTGCACTTCCTGGACCGCGGCACCGGCTGGGGCTACTCGCTGCACGAGGCGGGCGTCCACAGCCACTGACCCCGGCCGTGTCACAGCAGCTGCTCCGCCCAGATCGTCTTGTCCTTGGGGCTGTGCCGCACGCCCCAGCGGGAGCAGAGCTGCGTGACGATGTGCAGACCCCGGCCGCCCTCGTCGGTGTCGCGGGCCTGGCGCAGATGCGGGCTGGCGCTGTTGGCGTCGGTGACCTCCGACAGCAGCCGGCCCAGGTCGTGGATGAGCCGCAGCCGGATCGGGCCCCGGCCGTAGCGGACGGCGTTGGTCACCAGCTCGCTCACGATCAGCTTCGTGGTGAAGACCGTCTCGTCGAGCTGCCAGGCGCGGAGCTGCTGCTCAACCAGCCGGCGCGCCGTCGCCACCACGGAGGGGTCGGAGGGGAGGGTCCAGTCCGCGACCTGGTCCTCCGGCAGCGCCCGCGTCCGCGCCAGCAGCAGGACGGCGTCCTCGTCACGGGACGGGGCGAGGTGGTACACGGCCGCGTCGCACAACTCCTGCAGCGGCTGTGCGGTCGACGCGAGCACGTGCTCGAGGCGGCTCCTGGCGTCGGGGCCGTCGTGGTGCGCGGCGAGCAGGCCGGGGGAGTACAGGGCGAGCAGGCTGCCGGCGGGCAGCCGGACGGCGGCGGGCAGATACGCCCGGCTGCCGCCCTCGCCGAGGGCCGGGCCCGCCGGCACCTCCACGGGGAGGGGCGAGCCGTCCGGGTCCAGCAGCACCGGCGCCGGATGGCCCGCCCGGACGAGGCTGCAGTGGCGGGAGACGGGGTCGTAGACGGCGATCGCACAGCTCGCCACGTTGCCGGAGGAAGAACCGCCGGCAGCGGGGCCGCCCGAGGGCCGGTCCGTGAGCAGGGAGGCCACCTCGTCCAGATGGGTGAGCAGCTCGTCCGTCTCCAGGTCCTGCATGGCGAGCGCGCGCAGCGCCACCCGGAGCTGCCCCATGGTGGCCGCGGCGTCGATGCCGTGCCCCTCGACAGCCCCGACCACCAGCGCCACCCGGGCGCCGGACAGCGGGACGACGTCGAACCAGTCCCCGCCGGCGCTCTCCGGCAGATACACGTGCGCGGTCTCCACAGCGGTCAGCTCCGGCACCGTCCCCGGCTGGAGCCTGCGCTGGAGTGTGGACGCCACCGTGTGCTCGCGCTGGTAGCTGTAGGCGTTGGCCAGATGGACCGAGGCGGTGAAGCCCACCTGCCGGGCCACCTCCAGGTCCGCCCCGACGAACGGGTCGGGCCGGTTCCGGTACACCGTGAGCAGGCCCAGCACCTGCTCCCGGGCCACCAGCGGGACCACGATCATCGAGTGGATCCCGGCCGTGCGCAGCGGTGCGAAGGTGCCGGGGGCGGACGCCAGCCACGGTGAGTCGTCCGCCACCGCCAGCAGGCGGGGCTGGGCGTCGTTCAGCGCCTGGGTATAGGGGGAGGGGAACGGGAAGGCGGTGCTCTCGCCGTCCGTCCGGATGGTCGCGGGGGAGGCCGCGGGGGCGAAGGCGCTCCGGCGCAGCGGTGTGTCCGCCGGGACCTGCCCGGGAGCGGGCAGTGACGTGCCGGGCGGGTTGTCCATCAGGTCGACGGCCGCGGCGTCCGCGAACTCCGGGACGAGTGCCTCGGCCAGTTCCCCGGCGGTGGTGCGCGGGTCGAGCGTCGAACCGACCGACTCGTACACGGTGCCGAGCAGGGCGAGGCGGTCGTCCGCCGCCTGCCGGTCCGTCACGTCCTCCACCACGGCGACCAGCCCGCCCACCCGGTCCCCGCCCGCGCGCAGGGGGAAGAGCGACACCTCGACCGTGAGGGTACGGCGCGGCTCCGACGGTGCGTGCCCCCGCACCAGATGACCCCGGACCGGCTTGCCGGTGGACAGGACCTCGCCGATCAGGATCCGCAGCTCGTCCGGGGCGAAGCCCCGGGCGAACTCCTCGACGCTGTGACCCACGATGTCCTCGGCGGGCAGCTCCCGGACCCCGCGCCCGGGGCGGTACCGCACGACCCGCTGTTCGGAGTCCAGGACGTACAGGCCCAGCGGCGAGTCGCTGAACAGGGAGTCCAGTACCACCGAGTCGTCGAGCCGGCCGGCATCCACGGCAGCCTCCAGGATTCGCGGGGCGCCTCCTCGGCCCGTGAGGATCGCCTGTCAGGTCCGCGACGGTCGAGTGTCCTCACTCCGCGAAGATCTCGCGCAGCTTCGCCTCCCTTGCGCTGTCCAGGTTGGACTGCAGCAGCTGGGCGTGACCGGCCGGGAAGGCCTCCCGCACCCGGTCGACGACGGCGTCCTGGGAGAGCAGGAAGAGCGCCGAGGTGCCCGGTGTCACCTCCGACTTGACCGACTCGATGAAGTCGTCGTCGATGCCGACGTCGGCCATCTTGCCGCCGAGGGCGCCCGCCGCGGCGCCGACGGCCGCGCCGAGCAGCGGCATCAGGAAGATCAGCCCGAACAGCATGCCCCAGAACGTGCCCGACAGGGCGCCCGCACCCGCGAGGTTGTGCAGCTGCTTGGTCCTCGGCTTCGCCGCGCCCTCGGGCCAGCTGGCCACGGCCGCGTCCAGAACCTTGATGAGCTGCTGCTTCTGCAGCCGGAGCAGGGTGTCCTCCGCGGCTGCCGCCCCCTCGGGCGTGTCGAACTTCCAGACGGTCAGGGTGGCCATGGGTCCTCCGATGACGTGCGGTCGGATGACGAGCGGTCGGACGGGCCGACGTTCTCAAGTAAACGTTCCCGGCGCACGGCCCGCACATCGCGCGGCCCCGATCGGCCGTCGCGCGGCCCCTTTCGGCCCCGGCCCGGTCTCCTCGGGCGCCGGGCCGGGATGAGGTGTATCCAGGACTTATGGTTCCTCGGGGATTCAGCAAAGATCTCCGGCTGCCGGAGGAGCCGCGTCATGCGCTGCTGGCCGTGCCGATCGCGCTGATCGCGATCGTCACGGTGGTCGACATCCTCGCCCCGGCCAGGGTCCATCTCGGGCCGTTCCTGGTCGCCGCACCCGCGGTGACCGCCTCGTTCGCGGGGCCCCGGACGACCGGGGCCATCGGCGCGCTCGCCGTGCTGGCGCAGGCCTTCGTCGCGATCGTCCGCACCAGCCTGGTCGACCTGAACCACTCCTTCCAGCTCATCGCGCTCATTCTGATCTCGTCGTTCGTGACCCTGTTCGCCTACTGGCGCGAGCGCCGTGAGGAGGAGCTGACCCGGCTGCGGTCGGTGGCGGCGGCGGCCCAGGGCGTCGTGCTCAAGCCGCTTCCGCGGCGGATCGGGCCGCTGCGCATCGCCTCCGTCTACCTCTCCGCGGAACGCGAGGCCGAGATCGGCGGCGATCTCTACGCCGCCGCCCGTACGGCGCAGGGCACCCGGTTCGTCGTCGGCGACGTCCGGGGCAAGGGCCTGGAGGCGGTCGGAGACGCCGCCCTGCTGCTCGGCGCGTTCCGCAGCGCGGCCCACCGTCAGTCCGACCTGTCCGAGCTGGTCGCCTTCCTGGAGGGCACCGTCTCCTCGGACCTGGACGACCCCGCGGCACCCGAGGAACGGCAGGAGCACCGCGGCGAGGCGTTCATCACCGCCGCCGTGCTCGACATCCCGAACGACGAACCCGCCCTGCACCTGATCAGCTGCGGCCACCCTCCGCCCCTGATGGTGCGCGCCGGCCGGGTCCGTCCGCTCGAGGTCGCCCGCCCGGCACCGCCCCTCGGCCTCACCGGGTTCGTGGCCGCGGACCCCACGGCGGAGACGTTCGCCTTCGAACCCGGCGACATCGCCCTGCTCTACACCGACGGCGTGATCGAGGCCCGCGACGGCGCCGGCACCTTCTACCCGCTCCCCGAACGAGTGGCCGGCATGACCGGCCAGAGCCCCGAGGCCCTGTTGGCCCGGCTGTGCCAGGACCTGATGCGGCACGCGGGCGGCCATCTGGGGGACGACGCGGCCATGGTGGCGATCGAGCGGATGCCGGACGGCGCGGAACCGGCCCCGCCGCGGGAAGCGGTTGCGGGAGGCGGTCCGGCGCATGGATGATCTCGGTGGAGGCCGGCCCCACGGAGAAGGGATCCCCATGCCCGAGCAGGACGAGCGCTTCGATGTCGTGGTCCTCGGAGCAGGGCCGGGCGGCTATGTCGCCGCGATCCGCGCCGCACAGCTGGGCAAGCGTGTGGCCGTGGTCGAGGAGAAGTACTGGGGCGGCGTGTGCCTGAACGTGGGCTGCATCCCCAGCAAGGCGCTGCTGCGCAACGCCGAGCTGGCCCACATCGTCACCCGCGAGGCGAAGACCTTCGGCATCAGGGTCGACGGGCAGGTCACCTTCGACTACGCGGAGGCGTTCCGCCGCAGCCGCAGGGTCGCCGACGGCCGGGTCAAGGGCGTCCACTACCTGATGAAGAAGAACGGGATCACTGAGTACGACGGGCGCGGCACCTTCCTCGACCCGCACACGCTCCAGGTCGCCGGCTACGACGGCGGGACCCGCACGATCGGCTTCGACCACTGCATCATCGCCACCGGCGCCACACCGAAGCTGCTGCCCGGCACCCGCCGCAGCGCCCGCGTGGTCACGTTCGAGGAACAGATCCTCGCCGAGGAACTGCCGCGGTCGATCGTCATCGCGGGCGCCGGGGCGATCGGTGTCGAGTTCGCCTATGTGCTGCACAACTACGGAGTGAAGGTCACCGTCGTCGAGTTCCTGGACCGCATGACCCCGCTGGAGGACGCCGACGTCTCCGCCGAGCTCGCCAAGCAGTACCGGCGCCTCGGCATCGACGTGCTCACCTCCACCCGGGTCGACGCCATCGACGAGTCCGGCCCCCAGGTCCGGGTCACCGTCACCGCCAAGGACGGCTCCCGGCAGGTCCTGGAGGCCGACAAGGTGCTCCAGGCCATCGGCTTCGCGCCCAACGTCGAGGGCTACGGCCTGGACAGGACCGGCGTACGCGTCACCGACGGCGGCGCGATCGAGGTGGACGGCCGGTGCCGCACCTCCGTCCCGCACATCCATGCCATCGGCGACGTCACCGCCAAGCTGATGCTGGCGCACGCCGCGGAGGCCATGGGTGTGATCGCCGCCGAGACCCTCGCGGGCGCGGAGACGATGGAGCTGGACTACGCGATGATCCCGCGCGCCACCTACTGCCAGCCGCAGATCGCCGGCTTCGGCTACACCGAGGCCCAGGCCCGCGAGCTGGGCCACGACATCAAGGTGGCCAAGTTCCCGTTCACCGCGAACGGCAAGTCCCACGGGCTCGGGGACCCCACCGGCTTCGTCAAGCTGATCAGTGACACCCGGTACGGCGAGCTGCTCGGCGGCCACCTCATCGGCCCGGACGTCACCGAGCTGCTGCCCGAGCTGACGCTCGCTCAGCAGTGGGACCTCACCGTGCACGAGGTCGCGCGCAACGTCCATGCCCACCCGACCCTGGGCGAGGCGGTCAAGGAAGCGGTGCACGGGCTGGCCGGCCACATGATCAACATGTGAGGCCGGCCGAGGAGCGTCCGCCGGGGATCATCTACGGTATTCCATGGATCTATGGAAGATGCACGTCGGTCCCCGGAGGAGGCTGTCTTGGCGGAGACCACCACCCCGCGCTCGCAGACCCGGCTCTACGACGCCTTCGCGCTCAGCGGCAAGGCGCTGGCCAGCGGAAAGCGCCTGGAGCTGCTCGATCTGCTGGCCCAGGGCGAGCGCAGCGTCGATGCGCTGGCCAGGGCGGCGGGGCTGAACCTGACCACCGCCTCCGCACATCTGCAGACCCTCAGGCAGGCCGGCTTCGTCGCCACGCGCCGCGAGGGTGTGCGCATCCACTACCGGCTGGCCGGCGACGACGTCGCCCGGCTGCTCGCGCTGCTGCGCACGGTCGCCGAGAACCACCAGGCCGCCGTCGCCGCAGCCCGTGACGCCTACCTGGGCGGCGCCGCCGCGGCGGAGGCCGCCCGGGTCACGCGGGAGGAACTGCGTGCCCGTGTCGCCGCGGGGGACACGGTGGTGCTGGACGTGCGTCCGGTGGAGGAGTACCTGGCGGGGCACATCCCCGGCGCCCTCTCCATCCCGGTCGGTGAACTCGCCGACCGCATCGGCGAACTGCCCCGGGACTGCGACATCGTCGTCTACTGCCGCGGCGAGTACTGCGTCCTGGCCTACGACGCGGTCCGCCTGCTCACCGACCGCGGGCGGCGCGCCGTCCGGCTCTACGACGGCATGCTCGGATGGCGCCTGGCCGACCTGCCCGTCGACGCGGGCGACCTGGTACGACCCCAGGGCCCGCCCCGCGCGGAGTGACCCGCGGACGCCTGAGGCACCACACCTGTCCCGGTCCCCGCAGTGCGCCCTGCCCCGCCTCCCGGGGGCATCCCGGAGGCCACCCCGCCGACGCCGGCCCACCACCGAAGGAACGTTCGTGACGAGCACCGCCCCGGCGGACACCGCCGAAATATCCGCGCCGCCCGAGGCTCAGCGCCGCGTCCTCACCGTCCTGGTGGTCTCCCAGGTCCTCAGCGGTGCCGGGCTCGCGGCCGGCATCACCGTGGGGGCGCTGCTCGCACAGGACATGCTCGGCTCCGCCGATCTGGCGGGCCTGCCCAGCACCCTGTTCACCGCGGGATCCGCACTCGCCGCCGTGGCCGTCGGCCGGCTGTCCCAGGCCCGCGGCCGCCGCCCCGGCCTCGCCGCCGGGTATCTCACCGGCGCCGTCGGCAGCGCCGGAGTCATCGCCGCCACCGTCGCCGACCAGCCCGTCCTGCTGTTCCTCGCCCTGTTCGTCTACGGCGCCGGCACCGCCACCAACCTCCAGGCCCGCTACGCCGGGGCCGACCTCGCCGCCCCCGCCCACCGGGCCCGCGCCGTGTCCACCGTGCTCGTCGCCACCACCCTCGGCGGGGTGGTCGGCCCCAACCTCGCCGCTCCCACCGGCGACCTCGCCGACACCCTGGGCATCCCGCCGCTCGCCGGTCCCTTCCTCCTGGCCGGCGTCGCCTACGCGCTCGCGGCCCTCGTCCTGGCCGTCCGGCTGCGCCCCGACCCGCTGCTGCTCGCCCGCCGCCTCGACAGCCGGCGCCGCGCCGCGGTCAGCGCCACGCGGGCCGCGGCCGAGCGGGACACCGCAACCCCCGGGGCCGGCCCGGACGGTGACGGCCCGCCGGCCCCGGAGGACCCGCGGCGGCCCGGGCTGATGCTGGGTGCGCTGACCATGATCCTCACCCAGCTCGTCATGGTCGCGATCATGACCATGACCCCGGTCCACATGCACGACCACGGCCACGGCACCGCAGCCTCCGGCCTCGTCATCGCCATCCATGTCGGCGCCATGTACCTGCCATCGCCGCTGACCGGCTGGCTCGTCGACCTCACCCACGCCCGGTTCCGCTCACCCGGGGGCGCCCCCGTCGGCCGTGTCGCCGTGGCCGCCGCCTCGGGCCTCACCCTGCTCGCCGCCGGGATCCTCGCCGCCGTGGCCCCCGGCGACTCCGTGGCCCTCCTCGCCCTGGCCCTGGCCCTGCTCGGACTGGGCTGGAACTTCGGCCTGGTCTCCGGCACCGCGATGATCACCGACGCCGTGCCGCTCGCCACCCGGGCCAAGACCCAGGGCACGGTCGACGTCGCCATCGCCATCGCCGGCGCCACCGGCGGCCTCGCCTCCGGCCTCGTCGTCTCCGCGGCCGGCTACCCCGTCCTCGCGCTCACCGGCGGCATCCTCTCCCTGGCCGTCCTCCCCGCCGTCGCGGCCACGGCGAGCAGCCGTTGAGCGGGCCCGCCCGCGTCGCGGCCGAGCGCACGGACGGACGGCGAACCGCGGGGAGGACGGGGGCTCCCCTGCCCGCAGCGCGCCGGTAGCCTGGCGATCATGGCGGACTGGGAGACACGACCGGCCTCGGCGGCGGACGCCGAGGCGGTGGCCGAGTTGCGGGCGGTGGTGCTGCGGGCCGATCTGGAGCGGCTCGGGCGGTACGACGCGCAGCGGGTGCGGCAGCGGCTGCGGGACGGGTTCGCACCCACCCACACCTGGGTGATCGAGGTGGACGGCTCCTTCGCCGGCAGCGTGGCGCTGCCGCCGGCCGGTGACGCCCGCCGGCTGGAGCACTTCTACCTCGCCCCGCATCTGCAGGGCCTCGGCATCGGCACGGCCGTGCTCCGCGGACTCCTGGAGCGCTGCGACCGCGACGGCGTCCCGGTCCGGCTGAACGTGCTGCAGGGCAGCCCGGCCCGGCGGCTGTACGAGCGGCACGGGTTCACCGTCGAGACCGAGGACCCGGTGGACGTGTTCATGGTGCGCGAACCGTCCGCGACCGCGCGAGCGGCATGAAAGCGGTGTCTCAGCCGCCGCGCCCGCCCGCCGCCGCGACCGCGGCCCGGATCACGGCGGAGAGCCGCGCCGCGTCCTCGGTGTAGCCGGTCAGCAGCAGCCGGCCACCGCCCCGGATCCGGATGACGAGGTGCACGTCCCACCCCATCAGCCGCCCCAGAGCGTGGTTCTGACCCCGCTCCACCACGCTGCGGACCTCCGTCCAGGGCAGCACCCGGGTCTCCCCGGTCCGCCGGTGGACCAGCCCAGACTCCCGCAGGACGAAGACCTCGCCGTGCCGCTGCAGCGACCGCAGCCCGCTGGAGATGCCGCCGTAGAGCCCGATGAACGCGCCGCCCCACAGCAGCCCGGCCAGTCCCGTGCCCGTACCCTCCCCGGCGAAGACGGCGACGGTCACCGGGACCGCGACGGCCGCGAGGACCACACCGGCCACCAGGGCGACGACCGCTACGCGACCGCGCCGCCCGTTGTCCGTCGGATGGTTGCGGATGAAGGCACCCAGAGCGCGCTCCGCCTCCGTGGCCATGGACCCTCCCTCTGCGGCTGTTTCCGCATTGCGGCAAGTCTGCTGGGCGGCGGTCCGGGTGGCAATGGGCCGGAGGACCGGGCAACCGGGCGGGCAGGCCGGAGTGAGGACCGTTCGCGACGGGGGAGGACCCGAAGGGGTGTCAGCATCTGCGGCCGGCGTGCAGCTCCAGCCGATCCCCGTCGAAGCGTGCGCGGAAGTCGCGGTCGTGCGACACCACGACCACGGCTCCTGGGTAGGTCGCGAGCGCCGACTGAATGTCCTCGACCAGATCGAGGGCGATGTGGTTGGTCGGCTCGTCGAGGACGAGGAGGTCCGCGGGCCGGGTCACCAGGCGGGCGATCTGCAGCCGCCGCTGCTGTCCCGCGGACAGTGCGGCGACCGGGACGCCCAGGTCCTCCTCCCGGAACAGGCCCAGTGCCAGGAACTGTTCGGCGTACTCGTCCGGCAGCCCGGGCCGCCCGGCAGCGAACGCTTCGAGCAGCGGCAGTCGCGTGGAGCGCGCGGGCAGTTCCTGGGCGAGGTAGCCGATCCGGGCGGGGCGGCGTGCCGTGCCCGCGTCCGGCTCCAGGTCGCCCGCCACGACACGCAGGAGAGTCGTCTTGCCCGCCCCGTTCTCGCCCGTGACCAGTAGCCGCTGTCCGGGCGCGATCGCCAGGAGCCCGTCCAGACGCAGCCGCTCGCCGACCCGCACCCCGTCGAACTCGGCGAGGGCGGGACCCTGGGCGGGGCTGTCTGCCGCCGGCAGCGCCGGCGTGAAGCGGAGTGGAGCGGGCGGCTGCGCCACCGGGTTGCGCCGCAGCCGGGCCAGGCGCTCCCGGACGGAGCGCACCTGCCCGCCGAGCTTGGCCTCGCTGGACCGGCGGTGCTTGCCGAAGCCCTGCTTCGGGTCGCGGCCGGTGCCGGCCAGCCGCCTCCCTGCAGCCTCGAGCAGCTCTTCCATATGGGCCACTTCCTCGGTCCAGTCCGCGTACCGCTGCTCCGCGCCGCGCCGGGCGGCGGCCTTCGCGGCGCGGTAGCCGGCCCAGCCGTCGCCGTACCGGCGCACCGTGCGCTCGTCCCGGTCGACCTCGAGAATCGTGGTGGCGACGCGCTCCAGGAAGCCGCGGTCGTGGGTGACGGCGACGACGGTGCCGCGGTGCGCGCGCAGGCGGTCCTCGAGCCAGCGCACGGCCGCCGCATCGAGGTGGTTCGTCGGCTCGTCGAGCAGCAGCAGTTCGGGAGCGGCGGCCAGCACGCAGGCGAGTGCGAGCCTCGACTGCTCGCCGCCGGACAGCGATCCCAGTGCGCGGTCGCGGGCGATCCCGGCGAGCCCGAGCCCGTGGATTGCGGCATCCACGCGGGCGTCCGCCTCGTAGCCGCCGCGTTCCTCGTATGCGATCAGCAGTTCGCCGTAGGCGGCGAGGCCTTCTTCCGTCGCCGCTCCGAGGGTTTCCTCCGCCGCGCGCAACCGGCACTCCATGTCGCGCAGCTCGGCGAGGGCGAGGTCGACGGCGTCCTGTACGGTGCCGTCCGCATCGAGGTCGAGGGTCTGGGCGAGGTGGCCGATGCCGCCGGGGAAGCCGACGGTGATCTCCCCGGCGTCCGGCGTGTCGACCGCGGCGAGCAGCCGCAGCAGGGTGGACTTGCCGGAGCCGTTCTCGCCGATGACGGCAGCCTTCTCGCCCGGACGGACGGTGAAGCAGACCTGGTCGAGGACGGTCCGTGTGCCGTAGGACTTGGTGACGTCCTTGACGGACAGCTGTGCCACGGCAGCCGGGCCGACGGTCGGTACGGGGGTGTGGGCGCGGTCGCGCATCTGGCTTTCCCTGGGTGGACGAAGGGACTACGGGCAGCAGAAACGGCGGCATCGGCCGTGCCCGGAGTCAGACGAAGAAGAGGAAAGCCATGCCTCCACCATAACAAGACGAAGCGTCTCGTCTCAATGCGTACGGTGGCGGGGTCCGTGATCCGCCGCACCTTCGCTCGTCCGGGAGCGGCCGGGTCCGGGAAGCCCTGTGCGGCTGGTGTCCGAGCCGGGACGCCGGTGCCGAAGCCCCGCATCCGCTCCGAGCGGCGAGTCCGCCGGTCCCGGCGGTTCGTCGGGGCCCGGCCCCGGCAACGGGCGGGAGCCGGCCGGACCCCCCACTGCCCCGGGGCGCGCCGCCTCAGCGGATGCGGTCGTACACGAGCGCCAGCGTGCCGTGCTCGCCGGCGGTCTGGCGGGCGAGGGCCCACTGTCCGGCGGGCAGGCCGTCGCCGAAGAGGCGTGGCCCGCCGCCGAGGAAGACGGGGAAGACGGTGAACGCCAACCGGTCGACCAGGTCGGCCGCCAGCAGCGCCTTGATGACACTGGCGCTGGACGGCACCAGGATGTCGCCGCCCTCGGTCGCCCTGAGGTCCGTGACCACGTCGGGAGCCGGCTTGTCGACGATGCTCGTCCGCTGCCACGGTGCCTCGCCGAGGGTGGCGGACAGGACGACCTTCTCCGTGTCGACCAGCCACCGGGCGAAGGCCTCGTCACGGGGGTCGGCGCCTTCCGTGCCGATGACGGCCGGCCAGAAACCCAGGAACCCCTCGGCGTTGACCCGGCCGAGCAGGGCCGTGGTCGCGGGCTCCCAGAGTCCGGTCAGGTGATCGCGGGCGACGTCGGTCACGGCGTAGGGCATGACCCAGCCCATGTCCCGGGGGTCGTCCGGTGCGGCGTAGCGCCCGTCGAGGGAGAGCGCGATGTTGGTGACGACCCGGCGGCCGCCGTTCTGCTCCGTCATGGCATGCTCCTTGTGCTGTCGCTGCTGTGGCGGTGGTCGTCGAGGGATGCCGTGAGCCTGTCGAGGCTCTGGCCGAAGCCGATCTCGATCCCGGCGACGAAGTCCGCGGATTCCCGGGTGCTGTCGGTGATGCGGTAGCCGACGTCGAGGTCCGTGCCGGTGCCGGTGGGCCGCAGATCGAAGTGCACGTGGCCGGTGAACGCGCGGCTGCCGTCGGCGAGCAGTGGGGAGAGCCGGTAGGCGAGATGCTCACCGGGCCGCACGGCGTCGACGACCCCCTCCGCCCGCCCGGCAACCGGGCCGGAAGCGTCACGGTCCTCGATGTCGCGGTACTCCTGGACGATGCGTCCGCCCGGTCGGGCCTCGAGGACGAGCTCGCTGACGCGGAGGTCGTCGGGCGCCCACCAGCCGGCGAGCAGCCGCGTGTCGGTCAGATGGCGCCAGACCACCTCGGGGGGCTGTCCCAAGGAACGCAGGAACCTGAACGAGCGGCCGTCGGCCCACCCGTCCTCCTGTGCGGCCGTTCGCTCGCTGCGCAGGCTGAGCCCGTAGCGGCCGTAGGTCTCGTACGGGCCGTCGGCACGGTCCGCGGCGTCGGCGAGCCGCCCGAGCCCGGCGGCCAGCTCCCGCAGGGCCCCGGGCCGGAGTGCGTAGATCCGGCGCTGGCCGGCCCGCTGCGAGGTGACGACACCCGCCCGCTCGAGGGTCTGCAGATGCTTCGTCGTCTGCGGCTGGCGCGCCTGTGCGAGCTGGGCGAGCACGCCGACCGGTCGCGGCCGCTCGGCCAGCAGGTTCACCAGCCGCCAGCGTGCCGGGTCGGCCAGTGCGGTGAGAATTGCCTCCATGGCTTTATATTCTCAGGCACGAATATGCGTGTCAAGGAATACTCAAGAGGACGTCGCGTCCCGGGCCCGGAGGGGCCGGCAGGACCTCCTGCCTTGCTCCGTTCGGGGCTGCTGTCATGGCGGAACCAGCGCGGAAAAGTGAGTCTGTCTCTGAGTGCCCTCTTGCGCAGCCGTCCGCGACGCTGCCCCGCAAGGGGCCCCTACGAACGGAGGAGGCGCGGTATGCCGGGACGAGTCGTGGTGGGAGTCGACGAATCCGACGAGAGCTTGGCAGCGGCGGACTGGGCCGGCGACGAGGCCGCATTCCTGGGCGCGGAGCTTCTGTTGGTCAACGCCTCCTTGTGGCAGGTGCACGTGCTGGTGGCGGTGGTGCCTGCGCGGGATGAGCGCGAGGGGCAGGCGGCGGGCCTGCTGGACGCGGCGGAGGCGCGGGTCAAGGAGCGGCACCCCGGCGTGCCGACCACGAGACGGCAGATCGAGGACGCGCCGAGCAAGGTGCTGCTGTCCGCCGCCTCCGACGCCGACCTCCTGGTGCTGGGTTCGCGGCGGCTGGGCGCGGGCGAGGGCTTCGTGCTCGGTTCGGTCGCCCAGGAGGTGGTGGCCGCGGCGGCCGGTCCGGTCGTGCTGGTACGACGGCGCCAGGCCGCCGGCCTGGCGGACGGCGGGCGGGTCGTGGTGGGGGTCGATGTCCGCCACGACACCGGCGAGCTGCTGGGCTTCGCCTTCGACGCCGCGGCCCGTCGCGAGGTGTCGCTGCATCTGGTGACCACCTGGCACCTCCCCTTCCCGCACCTTGCCGAGCAGTCGGCAGTCCAGAACCACGAGGAGGCGCTGGCGGCTGCCGTGCAGCCCTTCCGGGAGCGTTTTCCGCAGGTGCGCGTCTCCTGGGACGCAGAGGCCGGGCGGGCGGTCGATCATCTGGTGTCGTCGGCCTCCGGCGCCGGACTCCTCGTCATCGGCAACCGCCGCAGGGCGGGCGCGGGCGCCCACATCGGCGCGGTCGCGCACGGTGTCATCCACCACGCCCCGTGCCCGGTCGCAGTCGTTCCGCACGGCTGACGCCAGGTGACCCGGGACCGGAAGACCGGAAGGCCCGGAGACCGGAAGGCCCGGAGACCGGAAGGCCCGGAGACCAGAATTCCCGAGTCCCGAAGACACTCGATGCCCGAGGACCCCGACACCCGAACGGCCCAACACCCGGGCACCCGCACAGCCGAACCCCAGAAAGCGAGCCGACCGTGACGGAGAGCAGGCAGCCCGCCCCCGGCGACCCCGTCCCCGGCAATCATGTGATCGTGCTGTTCGGCGCCACCGGCGACCTCGCGCGGCGCAAGCTCCTGCCGGGCCTGTTCCACCTGGCGAAGGCCGGACTGATGCCGTCGCGTTACCGCATCGTCGGGTCCGCGCCCGCCCAGGCCGCCCTCACCGACGACGCCTTCCGGGAGCATGCCCGCCGCGCCGTCCGGGAGTTCGGCTCCGCGCAGCCCGAAGGCGCCGCATGGCAGGAGTTCGAGGCGGCGCTGTCGTTCGGAGCCGCCGACCCGGGGGCCGCCGAGCCGCTGCTCGACGCCGTGCGCCGGGCCGAGCGGGAGGTCGGCGGGGAACCCGGACGGCTGTTCCACCTCGCCGTCCCCCCGGTGGCCTTCACCTCGGTCGTGGAGATGCTCGCAGACATCGGCCTGGCCGACCGAGGCCGGGTGATCGTGGAGAAGCCCTTCGGCACGGACCTCGCGTCGGCCCGCGCCCTCGACGCCACCATCCACGCCGTCTTCGACGAGACCCGGGTCTTCCGTATCGACCACTTCCTCGGCAAGGAGTCCGTCGACAACATCCTCGCCCTGCGCTTCGCCAACGGCCTGTTCGAACCGGTGTGGAACCGCGACCACATCAGCCACGTCCAGATCGACGTGCCGGAGAGGATCGGCATCGAGGGCCGGGCACGGTTCTTCGAGGGCACCGGCACCTTCCGGGACATGGTCGTCACCCACCTCTTCCAGATCCTCGGCTTCGTGGCGATGGAACCCCCGACCAGGCTCGCGGCACGAGAACTGCGCGACGAGAAGGAGAATGTCTTCCAGAGCCTGCTGCCCGTGGACCCCGCTCACGTCGTCCGCGGGCAGTACGACGGCTACCGCACGGAACCGGGCGTCGACCCGGCCTCCGACACCGAGACCTTCGTCGCCCTGCGCGTCGACATCGACAACTGGCGCTGGGCCGGAGTGCCGTTCTACCTGCGCACCGGCAAGTCCCTCGGACAGGGCAGACATGTCGTCACCCTCGCCTTCAAGGAACCGGCCCTGCGCATGTTCCCCGACCTCGACCACGCGCGGACCCACACGCGGCACAACGAGCTGGTGATCGACTTCGACGACCCGGGCAGCATCACCGTCCGCTTCCTCGTCAAGGAGCCCGGTCCCGCGATGCGCCTGGAACCGGCGGACATGGTCTTCCGCTACGCCGACTCGTTCGCCATGCGGCACGCCCTGGAGGGCTACGAGCGCCTGCTGCTGGACGCGATGCTCGGGGACCAGTCGCTGTTCACCCGCTCCGACGGGATCGAACGCCTGTGGGAGGTGTCGGCACCCCTGCTGGCCGATCCGCCGCCGGTACGCCCGTACGCCCAGGGCTCCTGGGGCCCCGACGGCACCGGCCGGCTGATCGAACCGCACCGCTGGTACCTCCCGGACCGCTCCGACTAGGCCCCGTCCGGGCCGCGCCCAGACCCCGTACGAGCCCCGTCCAGGGGTGCCACGCCCGGAGGCGCCGCGGGGCGGTCGGGGCGTCCGGCCCGGCACTGTCTCAGCGCAGTTCGCCGCGCGAGATCGGGCCAGCCGAAGCGCCGTGCGTCGCCGGTCAGGAACACCGCACCCAGAAAGGCAGCGGCGGACACCGTCATCAGCCCCGTGAGCAGCGACGTCGGATTGCCTCCACACCGAAACCGAGCCCGAACACATCACCCCAGCGCCCCATCAGACCGGGCCACAGCAGACCCGGTTCGAACGACAGGACGGTGCCCGTCACCACACCCACCGCGAACTGCACCGCCATCACGGCCGACCAGCGGCGCGCCAGCAGACCGGCCACCGGGTCACCGCTGCGCAGATACCGGTAGTGCATCAGCAGGGTGATGAACGGCAGCGCCATGCCCAGGGGCACCAGCACGATGTGCGTCCCCAGGCTGAACGCCATCAGCTGCCGTGCGGGCAGCAACCGGGGCGGCACCTCGGCCAGCAGCCAGGGAGCCGCGATCACCGACGCCCCTGCCGTGCCCGGGAACCCTCGGCCCTAGCGGAGCCGAGCGGTCCCACGAGCCCAGCCTGATCGTCCATGGGCCCGCCCTCCTGACACCGCCGCTGTACGTCGGCCAGCTCACCCCCCCGGGCCGCGGCATGCCTCACCGCCCCGGCGTTGGCCCGTATGCCACCGCCGCGTCCCCCTCCCGGAGTACAGCGCCCCTGCCGGCGGAGCAAGGAGCCGCCGGGCGACGACCGGAGCCGGCGCGGGCCGGGCTGGACCGGGCGGTCCAGCAGCTCGGTGTGCCCCGTCTCCGGGGAGGGCGACGGGGCACATCCGGCCGGCAGGTCTACTTCTACTTCCCGGTCGTCGGCTCGTGTTCGCAGACGGTCCCGGACGCGGGGACCCTGCCGTCGAGGAGGTAGGCGTCGACCGCGTCCCGCACACAGGAGTTGCCGGAGTGGTAGGCGCCGTGGCCCTCACCCTTGTAGGTCAGCTGGACACCGACGCCCCTGCCGAGCTGTTCGGCCATCCGGGCGGCCCCCTGGTAGGGGGTGGCGGGATCGCCCGTGTTGCCCACGAGCAGGATCGGCGCCGCGCCGGGGGCGCTGACCTCGGGGTGCGCGGCCTTGCCGGGTACCGGCCAGCCGGTGCACTGCAGCGTCCCCCACATGGCGGTCTCGCCGAAGACGGCGGAGGCCGCCTCGAACTCGGACGCCCGGTCGGCCACCTCGTCCGGGGTGTAGCGGTCGCTGCGGTCGGCGCAGGTGATGGCGGTGTTGGCGTCCTGCAGGTCGCTGAAGACGTTGCCGTGCCGGCCGCTGAGGATGTCGGCGAGATTCAGCATCGTGTCGCCGTCGCCGGCGGCCGCCGCCGCCAGGCCCACCTCGAGGGCGGGCCAGGCCGTCTCCGAGTACAGCGCCGCCATGATGCCCTGCAGCAGCAGGGAGCCGGTGAGCCGGCGGTCACCGTCGAGGGTGAGGGGGCGGTCGTCCAGCCGGTCCGCCAGCTGCATCACGCGCTGGGTCACCTCCTCGACGCTGCCGCCGAGCGGGCAGCCGTTGCGGACGCACCAGGCGGCGAAGTGGTCGAAGGCGAGCTGGAACCCGGCGGCCTGCGCCAGGGCGTTCTCCAGCTGGTTCTGCGTGGGGTCGACGACACCGTCCAGGACGGCGCGGCCCACGTTCCGGGGGAAGAGGTGGGCATAGGTCCCGCCGAGCTCGGTGCCGTAGGAGATGCCGAAGTAGTGCAGCTTGTCGTCGCCGAGGACGCGCCGGATCAGGTCCATGTCGCGGGCGGCGTCGGCGGTGCCGACGTGCGGCAGCACCCGGCCGGAGTTCTTCTCGCAGGCCGCGGCGTACTCCCGCTGGTACTTCCGGAAGGCGTCGACCTCGTCGTCGCCGTCGTCCGGGGTGGCGTCCTGCTGGACCATCTCCGCCATCGCGGGGGCGTCCAGGCACCTGACCCCGCTGCTGTTGCCGACCCCGCGCGGATCGAAGCTGACCAGGTCGTAGCGGGTGCGGAGGTTCTCGTAGTCGGCGGCCAGACCGGGCAGGGTGGTGACGCCGGACGCCCCGGGGCCGCCGAAGTTGAACAGCAGCGAACCGATGCGGTCCTCGGCGTCCGCGCTGGAGCGGGCCCGGACGAGGGCGATGTCGAGCGTCTCGCCGTCCGGCTCCTCCCAGTCCAGCGGGGCCTCCATGGCGGCGCACTGCCACCTGGTGCCGTCGGGCAGGGCGTCGGGGGCTTCGCCGCCGCCCTGCAGGGCCGAGGGCGCGGGGCAGTCCGTCCAGTCCAGGGACTGTGCCGACAGCCGTCCGAGGCCGTACTCCTGGGCGCCGCCCCCGTCCGCACCGCCGGCCCCGCCCTCGCGGCCGGCCTGACCGCAGGCGGCCAGGGACGCGGAGAGCAGAACGGCACCGGCGGACAGGACGCGGGCAGCGGATATCGCACGTTTTGTTGGCATACGCCCAGCCTCCGGCCAACGCGACCCACTCCGCACGGCCTCGCATCCATTCGGGGGAGGAGCCTGCACGCGGGCCGGCCGGGCACGCCGGTCTCCAGCAGGTGCGTCAGCCCAGGGGGTTGGACGTGTCGCGCAGGGCGGCCAGAACCGGGGCGTACATGCGGGCCTTGATCGTGCCGAGGGTGTCGCCCGCCTTGTCCGCCTGCAGCCGGGCGAGATCGACGGCTGCCGTGCGTGCGCCCTCCTCGGCGACCGCCAGGTCGACGATGCCCGAGGCCGCCGCATCGGTGCCGCCGTAGCGGCGGGCCGTGACCATGGCCTCGTGCGCGGTCCGAGGGCCGAGCCGGGCCTGGATGAGGACGGTCATGGCGGTGGTGAAGGGGATGTCGATGTCGGCCTCGGGCAGGCACCAGAATCCGCGGTCGGCACGCATCATCCGGAAGTCGTGCGCCAGGGAGAACATCGCCCCGGCGGCGAAGGCGTGCCCCTGCAGCACGGCCACGGTGAACACCGGCAGGGACAGCACGCGGGCGAACAGCTCGTGCACGGAGGCCACGTACTGGTCCCGTCGGTCGAGGTGGGAGGTGAGCCACTCCAGGTCCAGTCCGCTGGAATAGAACTTCCCCGTCGCGGCCGTCACCAGGGCGCGCGGTCCGTCCGCCTTCTCCACCTCCTCGAGCGCGGCACGGACCGAGGCGATCCAGTCCGGGTGGAAACGGTTCTCCCCGTCACCGAGGTCGAGCACGAAGACCTGATCCTGGCGGTCGAGCACCGGCATGCCGGCTCCCTTGCGTCGAGTGGGTGCGAGATGTGGTGGTCCGGGCGGCGTGCACTCGGTCAGTGCACGACGGGGCCGACGACGCCCTCGGTCTCCGGGACTCCCAGCCGGCGGGCGTCCCGCTCGGGCCGCAGAAAGCGGGCGGCCAGCGTGCCGGAGACCACGAGCAGGCCCGCCGTCGTCAGCCAGCCGGCCCGGTACCCTGCGGCGACCGTCGCGGCACTGTCCACGATCCATGCCAGCACCAGCGGTGACGCTATCCCGCCCAGGGAGAAGACGGCCACCAGGACGCCCAGCGCCACCCCGCGCTGGGAGGGAGGCGCGATCCGGGCGACGGCCGTCTGGGCAGCGGTGATCATCACCAGGCCCAGTGCCATCGGGCCGAACAGCATGGGAATCTTCACCCAGAGCACGTCCACGGTGGCGAACACGGTCGCCGCGCCGGCCGAGGCGATCAGCAGCAGCCCGGCACCCGCGCCGGCCGCCGGCCCGGGCTCGGCTCCACGCAGGGCCGCCCGGCGCGCCAGCAGCCCGTGCCCCAGCAGCACCGCGCCGTTGGCGAAGGCGGCGCCGCCGACGACGGTACTCGTCCGGTCGAGGTCCCAGCCCACCACCGACTGCAGGTAGTCGGGCAGCCAGATGAGCTTGGCGCTCATGCCCCAGTACGCCACGAACGCCCCCGCGGCCGCCGTCACGAAGGTTCCCGACAGCAGCACCCGGCGCAGCGGTACCGCCACGGCGGCGCTCCCGCCGTCCGCGTTCCGGGCCGGCTTCCCCAGCGGCGGAGCAAGCGGCCCTTCCGCCCCCTTGACCATCCAGGCCGCTGCCCACACCAGCCCCGCGATCCCCGCCGCCCCGAACGCCCAGCGCCAGCCGAAGCGGGTGATGACCGCCCCGAGCGCGGGTGCCGCCACGGCCACCCCCACGGCTGCTCCGACCATGAGGACCGCGGTGGGCAGGGCACGTTCCCGCTGCTCGAACCAGCCGTAGACATGGTGCACGGCCACGGGCGCCGCCGGGCCCTCGGCGAAGCCCAGCAGCACGCGGGTGGCGATCAGCAGACCGAAGCCCGCGGCACCCCAGAGCATCGGCAGTTGTGCCGCGGACCAGAGCAGCGCCATCACCAGGAGCAGCACGGAGGTGCGCACCTTGCGGGTGAGCAGGGACACACCGACGGCGGACAGCGAGAACAGGCTGAAGAAGGCCGCCTGCGCCGTGCCGAACTCCTGGCGGGTGAGACCGAGGTCCTTCATGATCTCCGGGCCGGCCAGTCCCAGGACGGCCTTGTCCGCGAAGTTCACCACCATGAAGGCGAGCAGCAGCCAGGTCGTCGTCCACGCTTCGCGCCGGGTCGCCCGTGCGTCTGCCGCACCCGGCGGTCGCACGGGTGGGGCAGCCCCGATCACGCCCCTTCCTCCGCCGGGCCGTCCGCTTCCTCCGCCGGGCCCTCCGGCCCGTCCGGGCCGTCCGGGCGCGGACCGTGTCCGCCGCCCGCGCCGGTGACGACGCCGACGCTGATGGCCCCCTCGGCTCGGCGCCGCCCCTCCTCACTGCGCGTCAGCTCGGTCGCCACGTCCGTCCCGTTGGCCACCGCAGCGGACTCCGCAGCCGCCCAGCAGAAGACTCCGCGGGCCATGGTCGACGATTCGCACTCGGCCCGCCGTCCGAAGACCTCCGCGCGTATCCGGGCCACCGCCGTGTCGTCCGGCGCTGCCAGCGCCGCCGTCTCGGCCAAGTGCCCGGCGAGCCGCAGTTCACCCAGGCCGAGCAGCTTCTCGGCCCGCTGGGCCAGGCTCCGCGCACCGCCGGCGGCCTCGGCCAGCTCGACGGCCAGCGCGGCCTCGGGAGCCGGCTTGAGATGCGCCGGGTTCAGGTCGTACCAGCCGCCCCACAGCCGCCACAGGTTGCGTACCACGAACTCGGGCTCGTCGTAGGCCGGGTGCAGATAGGGCTTGGCCAGCAGACGGGCCGGTACCTTCACACCGTTGAGGACCTCGTCGAGACGGGCCCCGCTGTTCATCAGGTCGCGGGTCTGGGCGCACAGCGACTCCAGCAGCTCCGCCGTGTCACCCAGGGCCTGCCGGATACGGTCGGCTCCGGTGATCGGAACACCGTGCCCGGGCAGCAGCACCTCGGCGCCGAGCTCCCGCATGTCGCGCAGCGCCTGCGCCCACTGCACCGGATACCGCTGCACCTTCTGCGGGTTGCCGGCGTTGGGAGCGTTCCAGATGAAGAGGTCACCGGTGCACAGGGTGCGCAGCTCCGGCACCCACACGTAGGTGTGGTCGTCGGTCTCTCCCCGGGCGTGCACGAGTTCGAAGGACAGGCGGCCCCTGTGGACGGTGAGCCGGTCCCGGTAGCTGACGTCCGGGTAGCGGTACTCCGTCGGCCACTCCAGGGCCGGCACACCGAACTGCCGCCGGTTGATCCAGGTGTTGTATCCCGCTGTCTCGCGGTAGCGGTCGAACCGGGCCGCCACCGCCTCGTGCGCGATCACCTCGGGGCGCTCGCCACCGGTGGCGGCCGCCTCGTCGTCGAAGGGGCTCACACCGAAGACGTGGTCCACATGGCCGTGGGTGTACACCACCGCCCGCACCGGCGAGGACGAGAAGTCACGCACATAGGCATGCAGCAGGGGCGCCGACAGGAAGTCGCCGGAGTCCACCAGCACCAGTCCGTCCCCGGTGTCGAACACGGACACGTTGGCGAAACCCGGAAAGAATCCCACCTGTTCACCGATGCGCACCAGGCCGTCCCCGGCGAACGTTCCGTCGAAGTGGGCCAGCAGGGACTCCTCGCCGGTCCAGACCCGGTCGGCGTAGTCCAAGTACCCGTTGGAACCCTGACCCGACATCACGTTCTCCCCATCCGCCGACGACCGCGGCCGGTCCAGGCACCCTCTGGCCGCGTTCCTGCTGCACGAAGAGTCTGGGATGCCGGCCGGCGGTGAACCACCCGTCGTCGTCACAGCGACGGACGACGTCTCCTGTGATCCGTCACAGCCGGCGCCGGCGTCCCCCGCACCTGACCGAAAGGAAGTGGCCCCGCAGATTGCCCACCGTCTACGGTGCACGTATCGAGCCTCCGACCGTGGCATCGGCAGCACATGCCGAACGCCCTGCGTGACGGGGCGGCGACGGCCGGTCCCGCCGTCGGCGCACGACCGCACACCGGTCCGCGCCCGTGCGGTACTCCCTCACGGACCGAAGGAGCCGAAGGTGTCGCCGGAACCCTCACTCACCCTGCCGGGGAACCCGCATCGCCCCTGAAGGAGCCCGCCCGTGCCCGAGCAGCAGATACTGGTCCTCGACCCGGCAGGCACCGACCACCACGCCGAGCAGCAGACCCTTCGTGCCCGCGGCCCGGCCACCAAGGTGGACATCCTGGGCGTGACCGCCTGGTCCGTCACGGACCCTCAGCTTCTCAAACAGCTCCTCACCAGCCCGCGGGTCTCCAAGGACGGCCGCGCCCACTGGCCGGCCTACGCCGACACGGTGGCCACCTGGCCGCTCGCCCTGTGGATCGCGGTGACCAACATGTTCACCGCGTACGGGCCGGACCACCGCCGGTTGCGGCGGCTGGTCACGCCGGCGTTCACCGGCCGCCGTGTCCAGGCCGTGCAACCGGCTGTGGAGGCCATCGTCACCGGCCTCCTCGACGACCTCGCGGCCCTGCCCGCCGGGAAGACCGTGGACCTGCGCGAGCAGCTCGCCCGTCCACTGCCCGTCGCGGTGATCGGCCGGCTGATCGGACTGTCGGAGGACCAGCGGCCGGCCTTCCGCTCCCTCGTGGACGGCGTCTTCTCCACGACGCTCACGGCCGACGAGGCCGCGGCGAACACCGCCGCCCTGTACGCGGAACTCGACCGGCTCATCGCGGCAAAACGCGACCGGCCCGGCGACGACATGGCCTCCCTGCTCATCGCCGCCCGCGACGACGAGGGCGACGGAACCGGACTCACCGATCCCGAACTGCGCGACACACTCCTGCTGATGATCAGTGCCGGGTACGAGACCACCGTCAACGTCATCGACCAGGCGGTCACGGCCCTGCTGACCGACCCCGAGCAGCTCGGCCACCTCCGGGCCGGCCGGGCCGGCTGGAGCGACGTCGTCGAGGAGACCCTGCGGCACGAGCCCGCGGTCAAGCACGTGCCCCTGCGATACGCCCTCGCCGACATCCCCCTGCCCGATGGGCGGACGATCGCCCGGGGCGAGGCGATCCTCGCCTCCTACGCTGCCGCCAACCGCCACCCCGACTGGCACGGCGCGTCCGCCGACCGTTTCGATGTCACCCGTGCGTCGAAGGACCATCTCGCGTTCGGTCACGGTGTCCACTTCTGTCTGGGTGCCTCGCTCGCGCGGCTCGAGGTCGCGACCGCGCTGCGGCTGCTGTTCGCCCGTTTCCCGGAGATCGAGCTGGCCGTGCCTGCCGGCGAACTGGAGCCACTTCCCACGCTGATCAGCAACGGACACGTGGCGTTGCCGGTGCGCCTGCAGCCGGCCGGCCGCTGACCACGACGCCGCCGGGGGAGGGCGGTCGGCCTCGGCGCGGCGTCCGCCCCCGGACGACGAAACCGGATTGATGCGCTCCTGACAATTCGAGCATTCCGTGGCACCCTGCCTCACGCACGTCTGTCCGCACCGTTCTTCGTACCCCCACCCTGCCCGGACAGGGACGTCCGGGCACGGCAGAAGGAGAGATGCGTGAGACGCCATCGCACTGCCGCGGGCATACTGCTCGCCGTCGGAGCCCTGTTCACCAGCGGCCTGGTCGGGGCCGGGACGGCCGACGCAGCGTCACCGCACACAGCATCAGGGCAGTCCGTGCCCGCCCGTACCGTCTCCGAGGCCGAACAGCACACCTCCCGCAGCTACTGGACCGCCGAGCGCATGCGCGGCGCCCCCTCGCTCGACCTGCTGCTCACCCCCCAGGCCGTCAAGCAGCTGAGAACACCGGCCGACTCCGGCCCCACCACCACGGTCGAACCCACCGCCGCGCCGGCCTCCTTCCCGCAGGCCGGTGCTGCGTGGACCGGCGACGGCGCCGTCGTCAAGACGTCGGGCCGGGTGTTCTTCACCTTCCAGGGGCGCACCGCGTCCTGCTCCGGAAACGCCGTGACCAGCCGGAACGCCAGCACCGTCATCACCGCCGGACACTGTGTCAAGTACCAGGGCAGCTGGCACACCAACTGGATCTTCGTGCCGGCCTACAGCAACGGCAGTGCGCCGTACGGCCAGTGGAGCGCGACCGAACTGCTCACCACCCCGCAGTGGGAAGCGAGCGAGGACATCAACCACGACGTCGCCGCCGCGGTCGTCGCTCCGCTCGACGGCCGGACGCTCACCTCCGTGGTCGGCGCCCAGGGCATCCAGTTCAACGGCGGCTACAACAAGCCGATGTACGCCTTCGGTTTCCCGGCGGCAGCACCGTACGACGGTACGAAGCTCATCTACTGCAGCGGCAACAGCTCGAGGGACTTCCTGTTCACGCGGGATCACAGCCTCGGCTGCAACATGACGGGCGGCTCCAGCGGCGGACCGTGGTTCACCGGCTTCAGCGAGGCGGCCGGCACGGGACTGCAGGTCTCCGTGAACAGCTTCGGCTACACGTTCCTGCCGAACCGGATGTTCGGCCCCTACTTCGGGAACGAGGCCAAGGCCCTGTACGACGAGGCGCAGGCGGCCTAGCAGCCAACAGGCGAGACGAGGCGGGGCGTCCGGCCGGCGACGGGACCGGGCGGGCGCCCCGCCCGGTGACGACAGGACGGCATCACTTCCGGAACACCCCTCCAACCGAGAGCGACAGGCGTCCTATCCTGTGACCTGCCACAGCCGAGTGGACGACTCGATCGGAGGTTCCGTGCCGTCCGAGCCCGAGCCCGACCCCGGACGCACCGCCGCCTACCCGGCTCTCTCACCCGGCGCGCAGGCGCTCGCGACCCGCTGCCAGAGCCGGGTGAACGAACTCGCCCGCTGGATGACCCGCCACACCTTCGAACAGCTCCCCGGCTATCCGGACCTTCCCGACGACGTCAAGGACGTCGAGATCGCGGCGACGGTACGCAGCGGACTACGGCTCTTCCTGCGCCGCGTGCACGACACGCACGACGACCCCGACGACTACAGCCTCTTCCGGGAGCGGGCGGCACAGCGCGCCGAGGAAGGCCTGCCCCTGCACATGCTGCTGCGCACCCACACGAAGGCCGCCTACGCACTGTGGCAGGTGCTCCGCGAGGAGACCGCCCCCGGGGAGGAGGGCGCACTCATGGAACTCGTGGGCCTCCTGCTGCGCGGCCAGGAGACGGTCATCGCCGCCGTGACCGAGACCTACCTGGACGAGCAGGCCGCGCTCGCGGCCGAACGCCACGAGCACCGTCGCTCCCTGGTACGCGGCCTGCTGGACGGTTCTCTGCCGCCGCTGCGCGCCCTCGAGGAACTGGGCCTCGAAAGCCGCTGCAGCGTCATCCACCTGCACCTGCCTCCGGAGCCGGCCGTGGCGGCCGCCTCGGCGGTGGCGGCCCGCCGCCGGCTCCGCCGGGTACAGATCGTCCTCGAACGCACCCTGGGCACCCACGCGGCCCTGCTCGGCCGGGACGGGGGCAGCGTCATCGCGCCCCGGCGAGCCGGCGCCGGCGACACCGATCAGGCCTGCGAGGAACTGTGTGCCCAGCTGCGGCAGATCTGCGGCGACGGCGTCCGGCTGGCGGCCGTGCCGGCGGACACGCCCCGGGACGTACCCACGGCCGCCCGCACCGCTGCCGACCTCGTCCGGCTCGCCCGGTCCTGTGGGAGGGAGGCAGGGGTGCACCGCATGGAGGACTTCCTCCTGGAGTTCCACCTCTCCCGCCGCAACGAGGCGAGCGACCGCATCGCCGCACTGCTCGCCCCGATCACCGACCGGCCGGAGCTCCTGGACACCCTCCGCACCCACCTCGAACACCGGCAGGACCGCCGCGGCAGCGCCCGCCTTCTCGGCATCCACCCCAACACCCTGGACAACCGGCTCGCCAAGATCACCGAACTCACCGGCCTCGACATCGCCACCCCCAGAGGCGCCTCTCTCGCGCTCGCCGCACTCCTGCTCCACGACGACGCCCTCCAGCACCCGGGCCGGCACCCCGCATGACGCGTGCAGGCCCAGCCCGTGCCCCGGGCGCGTCCCCGGGTCAGCCGGCGGTCGCGGTGGTGGTGCGCGGCATCAGGCGCGCGGCGAGCACGCCCATGGCTGCCCCCGCGACGGCACTCGCGACTGCCAGCCAGCGCAGCAGACCCTCGACCGATGCGTCCAGGCCCACATGGGCCGCCCGCGCCTCGATCAAGGTGGCGCCCGCGGCGACGCACAGGCCCGCGACCCCGATCACGACGGCCAGCGTGACCCCCGAGGCCTGGCCGGCCCGCTCGGTGGGGACGACGACCTGGGTGCCGACGCTGCCCATCGTCCACCCCATCCCGTATCCGAACCCGGTCAGTGCCAGTCCGGGCAGATAGGCCGGCAGACCGCCGCCGAACGAGGCGAGGAAAAGACCGACCGCCCCGATCAACGTCGTGGTCGCCATGGTGCGGGGGATGTCGAAGCGCTCTCCGAGCCGCCCCGAGAGCGGCGCGGCGATCCCCGCGGAGACGGACGCGGCGAGGAACACCAGACCGGCCACCAACGGTGAGTATCCGTCGATCTCCTGGAGATGGATGGTGATGCCGTACATGGCCACGACGAAGGAGATGTTCGCCACCATGGCCATCAGAGTGATGATCACATAGGGCCTGTTGCGGAACAGGTCGAGAGCGACCAACGGCCAGTGTGCCACGCGCTCGCGGAGGACGAAGGCGACCAGCAGCAGCACCCCTGCCGCCGCGAGACCGGCGGTCCACCCGGCGGGCCATGCGGTCGAGCGGTCGACCGCGTAGGTGACGCCGGCGATGCCCAGCGCCACCGTGAGGACGCCGGGGAGGTCGATCGAGCGGGGCACGGTGGAGTCGCGTGACTCGCGCACCCCCACGAGCACCACCGCGATGGCCGCCGCACACGTCGGGACGTTGAACAGCAGTACCACGCGCCAGCTGAGCAGTTCCGTGACGCCGCCACCGAACACGGGACCGAGGGCCAGCGCCAGGGCACCGATCCCGTAGGCGTTGCCGATGGCCCGCATCGTCCGGTCCGGGGGGTAGGCGTCCGTGACGATGGCGATGGCGAGCGGGAACAGCACCCCCGCACCGACCCCCTGGACGATCCGCATGACGATGACGATGCCCGGCTCGGAGGACAGGCCGGCCGCGAGCGAGCAGGCGGCGAAGAGGGCCAGTCCGATGAGCAGCATCCGCCTGCGGCCGAGGATGTCCCCGAGCCTTCCCCCCGGGATCAGGGCGGCGGCGAGCGCCAGCATGTAGCCGCTGATCACCCACTGGAGGTCCGTGGTCGTCGTGCCGAGTTCCGCGGCCATCCGGGGCAGGGCCAGGTTGAGCGCCAGGAAGTCGAGTTGCACGACGAAGATGCAGACCGAGGCGGCGATCAGGGTGAGGCCGAGACGCGGCTGCCCGGACCCGGCGGCACCGTGGTCCGCGGAGCGGGACCCGGGGGAATCGCCATGGTGCTGGGGGTGAAGTCGTCCGAACTGCATGGCGGGCTCCCAGGTTCCTGTGCCGACCGACCGGCCCTCGGGCGGGCGCACCCCGGTGCGGGCCGCGTGAGCTTCTGACGGCGGGTAGGGACAGAGTGAGGGGAAGGAAGAACGCCGAGTATCTTCTCCCGGAGAGGGCGCTCTCTCCGAAATATCGGGTTCATCCGCATGTCACGCTGCTCACTCCGTGTCCCGTCGCGGGACGACGGACATCGCGGACTACCGTGTGACGGTGCGTCACAGCGAGCGACCGACCCGTACCAGGTGGACGAGAACCCAGGTGTTGACCATCGTCGCCACCGGGTTCGGCCTCTTCCTGGTCTTCCTGGACGCGCTGATCGCGAACGTGGCCCTGCCCGACATCCAGCGGGACTTCGGCGTGGGCGAGGCGGGCCTGCAGTGGGTGGTCGCCGCCTACTCCATCGGCATGGCCGTGTTCATCATGGCCGGCGCCAGCGCGGCCGACCGGTTCGGGCGCAGGCTCCTGTTCGTCGCCAGCGTCTCCGTGTTCACCGTCGCCTCCGTGGCCGCCGGACTGGCCCCGGGGCTCACCTCGCTCGCGATCGCCCGCGCGGTGCAGGGGATCGCCGCGGCGACGGTGACCGTGACCTCGCTGGCACTGGTGAGCGCCGCGTTCCCCGACGACGACGAGCGGGCGAAGGCCATCGGGCTGTGGACCGGCGTGGCGAGCGTCGCCACCGCCCTGGGACCCACCATCGGCGGGGTCCTCACCGAGAACGTCAGCTGGCGGGCCGTGTTCATGGTCAACGTGCCCGTCGGCCTGCTGGTCCTGGTGCTGACCCTCCGGTACGTCGCCGAGTCCCGTGAGGAACGCCCCCGCGGGTTCGACTGGGGCGGTCAGCTGCTGTTCGTCGTGGCCGTCGGCGCCCTGGCCTACGGACTCATCCAGGGCCAGGACGTCGGCTGGGCGTCGGCCGAGATCCTGACCCTGCTGGCCGTCGGCGGGGCCGGGCTCCTCGCCTTCGCCCGGTACGAACTGCGCAACCCGCAGCCGATGATGGACGTCCGCCTCTTCGGCCGCCGCACCTATGCCGTGGCCATCGCCACGATGTTCTCGGCGTTCTTCAGCGCGTACGGGATGCTGCTGGTCGTCACGCAGTACTTCCAGAACGTGGAGGCCTACTCGCCGGAGCTGGCCGGGCTGCTGATCCTGCCGTTCTCCTTCAACATCATGCTGCTCTCCCCGATCGCGGGCCGGCTGGTCGCACGGTTCGGGCCGCTGCCCATCGCCAGGATCGGCCAGCCCCTGCTGGTGGCGGCGCTCGTCATCATCGCCCTGGGAATGCCGGTCTCCCCGGGCGTCGTCGCGGTGGGCCTGTTCGTGTGCGGCGCCGGAGTGGCACTGCTCGCCACGCCGGTCACCGCCCTGGCCATGAGCTCGGTCCCGGTGGACCGGGCCGGGATGGCCTCGGGCATCATGAGCGCCCAGCGGGCGATCGGCTCGACCTTCGGCTTCGCCGTCCTCGGCAGCATCCTCGCCGTCTGGCTCGGCAACACCCTCAGCGCCGATCTGCGCCAGGCCGTTCCCGACGCCGGGGCCCGCCAGGCCATCGCCGACCAGATCATCGACGAGGCCAACCCCCATGCCTACGCGGCCGAGGTCGGCCCCGGCAGACCGCTGCCCGCTCCGTCGCCCGGCCAGACCGAGGCCATCGCGGACGCGGCACGGCAGGACTTCATCGAGGGCTGCCAGGTGAGCGTCGGCGTCGGCGCGGCGCTCTGCGCGGTCACCATGGTGCTGCTCTGGACCGCCACCGGCCGGAGCCCGCACGGCGGCTCACCCGGGCGCCCCGGCCGGTGACCACCGCGCTGCGCCCGCCCCGCGGCGCCCCCTCCCCGCTGGGAAGCCCGCCCCACCGGAACCGCTGACCCGCGTCCCCAGCAGGTTCCCCGCAAACGGCACCCACGTCCGGCCCGGTACCCGCCGGGCACCGCGGCGGACAAGCCGGCACGACGGCGGCGACACCGACGACCGAGGTATCGACGGGCCCATCCACGTGCGCCCGGATCCCCTTTCCTCAGCCGGGCCCTCGTCGCACCCCCCACGTCCCACGCCGACCGGAATTCGGGTGCGCAAAGGCGGCTCGGCGGTGTGTGATCGAGGTATGGCAATAGTGTTGCGCACACCGGGAGTCGACGGGTTGGGCGAGGCGGCGGGCGTGCTGCGGGAGTGGCAGTACGACGGTGCGCCGACGCAACTGCATCCGGGGGACCTGGGCTGGTTCTGGCGGTTCGGGGCGGAGAGGACCGCCGCGTCGGTGCGGACCTGGAGCCGGGACGGACGGATTCTCGCCGTCGGCCTGCTGGACGGCGCCGAGCTGTTGCGGCTCGCCATCGCGCCTGACGCCCGGCAGGACGAGGAGCTGGCGCAGCAGCTCGTCGAGGACGTGGCCGAGCCGGTACGCGGCGTACTGACGGAGGGGACGGCGTGCATGGAGACGCCGGAAGGCGCACTGGTCCGGCTTCTGCTCTCCGAGGACGGCTGGGACAGCGACGAGCCGTGGACGTCGCTGAGCCGCGACCTCACGGAGCCGGTCCAGGACCCAGGCGTGCGGATCGGGGTGATCGGGCCGGAGCAGGCAGCTGTGCGGACCGCCGTACAGCGGGCAGCGTTCGACTCCTCCACGTTCACGGAAGAGCGCTGGCACGCCATGGCGGCTGGACCGCCGTACGCCGACGCCCGGTGTCTGGTCGCGTACGACGACCGGGGCCGTGCGGTGGCAACGGTGACCGTGTGGTCGGCAGGTCCGGGCAAGCCCGGGCTGGTCGAGCCGATGGGCGTGCACCGGGAGCATCGCGGTCACGGCCACGGCAAGGCGATCACGGTGGCAGCGACCGCCGCACTCCAGCGCCTGGGCTCTTCAACGGCGATCGTCTCCACCCCGACCTCCGATGCGGCTGCCGTCGCCACCTACAAGGCGGCCGGCTTCCAGCCAGTCCGTGAGGTCCGGGACCTGCGCCGGGGGGCATAGTGCAGGATCCCCGCCGACGGTCCGGCAGAACTCGCGTCGTGCGTGCTCGTGCGGATGCCTCCTCGGGCCTGGTACTGCGGAGATGGAAGACCGAGGACGCCTGGGCGGTGATGACCGCGTTCGCGGACCCGCTCATGCGCGGACAGTCCATCGAGCCGGTCGAATCCGTCCAGGCTGCCGAGCAGTGGATCGTGGCCCGTGATGACCAATGGGCTGCGGATTCCGCCTATTCCTTCGCCGTCGTCGACGGAGCCGGCCTCGTCCTCGGCCAGGTGTCCGTCGGCTCGGTGGATCGGCGTCATGCCGTCGGATGGGTGTCCTACTGGACGACGGCAACGGCTCGCGGCCGGGGTGTGGCGTCCCGTGCCTGCTGTGCTGTGGCCCGCTGGGCATTCGACGAGGCCGATCTCTTCCGGCTGGAGCTCGGGCACCGGGTGAACAATCCCGCCTCGTGCGGGGTGGCTCGCGCCGCCGGCTTCGCGGTGGAAGGACGGCAACGACAGAAGCTCGAGTACGACGGTGTGCGCTTCGACGTGGAACTCCATGCGCGGCTGGCAACGGACACGGAGCCCGCGTCGTCGTGAGAGTGCGGTGCGGTACCGCCTGCTGAATCCCCGCCGCCCCTCCGCCCGAACGAGCGATCCGTAGGCGATCGAACAGCGGTTGAGAGGTGAAACCCGATGGGTGATTGGGCTAGTGTGCCGGACGGGAGGTGGCCTGATGCCTGCGGAGAACGAGCTGTTCAGCGCCGTCGACGCGCTGCTGGAGCAGGTCGCCCGGAACGACCTGCCGGCGCCTGCTGACCGCAGGCGCCTGAGGGAGGCGGCCGGGCTGACCCAGACCCAGGTGGCGACCGCGCTCGGTACCCGCCGTGAGACCGTGGCGAGCTGGGAGTCGGGCAGGAACGAACCCCGGCCGCCGCAACGTGCCGCCTACGCCCGGCTCCTGGACAGTCTGGCCGACCGCTTCCCCGCCCCGCCGGAAGAGCCGGAGACACCGGAGCAGTTCACCCCTGCCGCGGGACACGTCGCTCAGGAGCCCGCCGGGGAGCCGACGCGCCCGGTGCCCGGGACGGCAGCAGCCCCGCGCCCCCCGGCCCCTCCACCGGCCGGGCCGGCGTCACCCCGCCGGCCGGAAGCGAGGGCGACGAAGGACAAGCACACCGCTCCGGCCGCCGCCGACCCCCGCTTCGCCAACGGCCCGCTCGCCGTGCTCGACGTCGACGACGACGGCCAGGTCCTCGCCCACTGCGTCGGTGGCCTCGTCCTGGACGTGCCGGCCGGGACACTGCCCTCGCTGATCGAGTGGACGCTGGCCGAGGCCAAGCTGGGCCAGCCACGCCTGCACCGCAACGGCAGGGACAGCGACCCCGTCCTCGTCCTCACCCCGTCCGCGCTGGAACGCTACGGCCTGCCAACCGCCCTGTCCGAGGAGGAACGGCGCGCCGGCCGTCTCGCCGACAACCACAAGACGGTCAGACAGCTGGCGCGGGCCGAGTGGAAACTGACCCGGCGCGGCTTCGGGCCGTGGGCGCGGATCTACCGCCCGGCCGAGCGCTCCCGGCGCAACTGCGTCCAGCTGTGCATCCCGGCGTGGCACGCCCTGGACACCCGGGAGTGGGACGACAGGACCGACCCGCAGCTGCCGGCCATGCACCCCGCGGACCTCGCCCGCTACCTGGGCACGTACGCGGAACGGGTGATGACGCCCCGAGGCACCACGGCGGTCACCGGCCTCGAACTGATGACCGCGCTGCGCCCGCCGACCCGCGCGGAGAAGGACCCGGCCACCGGCGAGTTCAAGCAGGCGTTCAACGAGGACGCGCTGACCCGGCGCTACGACGCGGTGGAGTGCGAGGTCCCCGACGAGCACCCGATCCTCAAGGGGAGGTTCCCCCGGCACCACCTGCGCACCCCGGCCGAGATGCTGCTGGAGGAGCCCTACGACTGGTGCCGGCCCCTCACCGACGAGGAGTGCATGAACCCCTACCTGGTCGCGGTCGACGTCAACATGTCGTTCGCCGCGGCCGCCAACGGCCTCACGATCGGACTGAACGGCCCGACCCACCTCACCGGCAACCCGGCCTTCGACCCGTCCCTGCCCGGCTCCTGGCTGGTCGACCTCTCCCACGTCGACCTGTCCCGCGTCGAGACCGACGGCCGCAGGGTCGACGGCGACCGGCTCCCGAGCCCGTTCACCCCGCACGGTGAGCGCCCGGCCGGCCCGGCCTGGTACGCCACCCCCACCGTCGCGTACGCGGTGGAGCTGGGCTTCGACGTCGCGCCGGTCGAGGCGTACGTGCGCACCCGGACCGGCCGCTACCTGGACGGCTGGTACAAGCGGCTGCGTGACGCCTATGTGACGACGATGGCCGACCTCGGGGTCACCACGAAGATGGCCGGCCAGGAATTCCTGGACGCGATGGCCCGCTCCCGACGGGCCGACCCCACCATGGTCCTGCTGGCGGGCGCGATCAAGGCGACGGCGAAGGGCGGCATCGGCAAACTCCGCCAGCGGAACCGGGGCCAGGTGCCCTACTACGAGCCGTGGCCGGCGCTCGAGAGGGAGACCTGGCGCCCGGACATCCGGGCCGCCGTCCTGGCCAACCAGCGGATCGGACTGCACCGCAAACTGATGAGGACCGCCGCCGCGGCCGACCTGTACCCGGTCGCGATCGGCACGGACGCAATCGTCTACCCCTCACCCGGCCCGTCCCCGCTGGCCGTCCTGCCCCACACACCCGAGGGGAAGCCGCTGCCGGGCACGTTCCGCCTGGGCGTCTCCCCGGGCATGGTCAAGCACCAGGGCACCCGGACCGTGCTCTGGGCCGAGAAGCAGTTCGAGGAGCACGGCGGCGTGTTCAACGTCTCCAACCTCATCAGGAACGCCCCCGCAGGCGGAGAAGGGGAGTAGCCGGTCATGGCGGACTCGGTCGGGGACAGCCTGGACCGCGTGCTGGAGGGGGCCTTCACCCGGCCCGTCCCCAAGAGCGCCCAGGCGCAGATGAAGTACCTGGTCAAGCAGCTCAAGGGCACCAGGGCGGTCGCCCAGCTGCTGGGCGTCTCCCAACGCACCGTGGAGCGATACCTCAAGGGCCGGCTCAAGCGGCCCCGCAGCCGCCTGCGCGGACGCATGGAGCGCGAGGTCAGGCGCCGGTGGCAGCCGCAGATCCGGGCGAAGGCCAGGCAGCGGGCGGAGTCCACGGACGGCCTGGTCGTCTCGACCCGCGCCAGGTTCGGGTTCACCGCCGCGCCGGGCACCACCGACGACGCCCGCATCCGAGACATCACCCAGGCCCTCCCGCCGCTCTGGGCGGGCCGTCTCTTCGCCGCGCGCGAGCAGGGCGCCACCGAGCAGCAGCTCCAGCGCATCGCGGCCGAGGGTCTGGCAGAGACGTACTTCCGCGCCGACAACACCCGCGCCCACGGCCTGGGCGTGGAGTTCACCGACGTGGAACGCATCGAGATGGAGCTGTAGCCGCTGCATCAGCACCGTTCAGGGTTCCGAGTCAGCGAACCCCGCTCTTCGTTCCGACACCTTTCGCGGACTCTGCCGAAGTTGCGTTCTCCCTCTTCAAGTGGCCTCCTGCAGAGGCCCCCTCGGGAGCCGCGGCGCTGGAGCGCTGCCCGCCTCGCAAGTCCGCATCGACCCAGTCACCTCGGAACAGCACCGCCGGCGGTCCCCCTCGCTGTCAAGGCGACAGACGAGGTCACCGGGCGGAGCGGTGGGTGTTCCTCGAACCTCTGTCGACGCGTGCAGGCAGGAGAGATCCGTCACCGTGCGCCGCGTAGCTGAAGCAGGTACGCGGCGGTCAGCGCAACGGCAGGGTCCGCGTCGTGCGACAGCTCCGCTAGGGCACGCGACGCCCTCGTTCCCGGGATACCCGCCAGCGCCTGGGTCAGCCGTCCGCGCGCAGGTGCTCCGGCAGTGTCGTGGGCGAGGCGGTCCACGAGCCCGCTCGCGATCCGATCGGCCGTCGCGGAGTCGCTCGCCAGCACGCTCAGTGCATCGGCCGCATCGATGTCGTTCCTTCCCTCCACGATCATGTCGAGGAGCGTCGGGACCGCATCGGCCACACCACGAGCCCCGAGGGCGACAGCCGCGTACCCACGGACCACTACGTCGGGGCTCCCGAGGGCGTCCCGCAGACGCGCGGTAGCCTCCCCACCCGGCATCTCGACGAGGGACTGAACGGCACGCTCCCGCACCGCCGCCACCGGTGACCCGAGGCCCTCCGCCAGCAGTGCCGAGCCGCGGTCGCCCGATCGCGCCAGCGCCCAGCGAAGGGCCCCGGCGACGTTCGGCTCCGTCTCGCTCAGCGCCGCGTCGACCAGGGCCTCCACCGGCACCGGAATCTCCTCGACCGAGGACAGGGCCGCACGCTGGCGCGCGTCGGCGCTCTTCGACTCCAGCGCCTGCAGGAGCGCGACGACCCGGAGGACGTCCTCCCAGTCGGCGGGGACTGCGGCATCGATCCGGCGCAGCCGCATGAGCAGCTCGGTCTCCGCCGCGATGCGTTCCCGCGTCCGACGGATGAGATCGCCGACGAGCGCCGAGGGCGTGAAGCCGGGATCGTCCAGCGCGCGCCCGATCTCACGCAGCGACAGCCCCAGCGATCGCAGGCTCTCGACATGGAAGATCTGCTGGATGTCCTCCCCGGAGTACTCCCGATAGCCGGAACCCGTACGACCCGAAGGACGCACCAGACCGAGCGACTCGTAGTGCCGGAGCATGCGGGCACTGACCCCGGACCGTCGCGCCACCTCACCGATCAACACGTCCTATCGTCCCTCCTGGCCGGGGCTGCCGAGTGCCACGACGCGCTTCGCCTCCTCGAGCGCGAACTCGAACCCGGAGTCCGGGTCGCGCAGCAGCCGTTGTGTGGCGAGCGCGTGCGCGCGGATGCGCGGGTCAGGGGCCGTCGTCGCGGCACGCAGAGCCGGCACGACCACCTCACCCAGCGCGACCAGCGCCCGGCTGAGACTCATCCGGGTCTCCCTCCCACCGCGCCCGAGCTGTGTCGCAAGCACCGTCGCCAGCCCCGACTCCTCGCCTTCCGGCACGAGCGCCACCGCGGCCCGCCAGGCGCTCCGCGCGACCTCGTCGTCGGCGTCGGTCAGGAGCGTCCGTGTGATGGCCGGCCACGCCTGCCGGTCCCCGATCTTGGACAGGGTATGCAGCGCCTGGCTCCGTGCCTGCGCACGCTCCGAACGCACTTCGCCGAGCAGCCCGGGAAGCGTCATGGACACCGGGTGACGGATGAGTGCCCAGGTCAGCGCGTCGCGGACGAAGAACTCGGGCTCGAGCGCGCACCGCTCGACGAGCTTGTCGACGAAGCGCGGGTCAGGCGTGGTGCCGACCGCCAGAGCAGCGCGCAGCCGCACCGACGAGCGGCCGTCCTCCAGCCCCCGGAGCGCCCGTAGCGCATCCGCGTCCTGGCTCGTGATCGTCATCGAGACCACCTCCTCGTCCGGCAGTGAAGACCCTGTCACCGTGTCAAGGTCAAGCAGGGCCCGTTGCGTGAGCAACGGACACTGTCGTTCCCAGCGGATCCGCAGCCTTCGGAAGCCGTGCAGCCACGCGAAACCCGCGCGATCACCTGCCGTGCAACGCCGAGACCCGTGCCGTGTCGCGTACCGCGGCGGCCTACGCCTGGGCACTCGACCGCGGTCCGCTGGATGAGGCCGGCACGGGCGCGTGGCCGCGTCGCGCGTCGTGTCGGCCGGCACGGGAGTACTACGACCGGGGCGGCAGCGCGCAGTTGACCATACTGGCCTGCTGGTACGTGTACGCGTGGTCCCTGCTGAAGACTGACCCCCTGGCTTCCCGCCGTCTCCGAGCGCCGCTGCTGTCACCACCGAGCTCAATGCTGATTCTGCGCCGCGAGGGCGGTGGAGGAACTCTCCCTCGCGTGAAGCGCGTCCCCGTGAATCGTGACGCAGACCAAGAATGGAGATGCGGACGGTACGGGCTGTACACGCCTGCGGGTACGTCCGACAGCTGGGACGTCGCCCAAGTGAATCCGGACATTCCGGAGGACAGGAAGGTGACCATCACGGTGTACGACGACCGTGCCGTGACCGACCGGGTCGCCACGATCAACGCCACCTCCTGATGTCCTGATCCTGCTGCCGGTACCAGGTGGGCTCCGGCAGCAGGACGTCGTTGCGGTGGTGCGGGTCCTGACCCGGTCCTGGCCCCGCTATGCCGGATGGTCCGCGGTGTACGGCTCGGTCCTCGGACGGTCCGGTTCGGCCCCATGTGCTCGGACGGGATCCGCCCGGATCGCGAGAGCCTTCCCCGGACGGCCGGTTACAGGTCTTGACGCCACGTCAACAGTTCACCGAACATTCAGCTCGCACGGCCGCACCAGGCACAGGTACCACACAGCTCCAGCGCCCCGCATCCAAGTTCCGCGGGGCGACGCGCAACGTTCCGTACCCCATCCCCAGTTCGGAATCATGGAGCCCCCACACATGAACCTCACCGTTCGCAAGCGTGTCCTCACGGTTGCCGGCGTAGCGCTCGCCGGGCTGCTGGCCGGGGCCGTCCCCGCCGCCACTGCCGAGCAGGCCTCTGCCGCCGCCCCCGACATCCCCGTGGCCAACGTCAAGCAGCATCTGGCCGACCTCCAGTCCATCGCGACCGCCAACGGCGGCAACCGCGCCCACGGCCGGGCCGGGTACAAGGCCTCCGTCGACTTCGTGAAGGCGAAGCTGGACGCGGTCGGCTACACCACGACCCTCCAGCAGTTCTCGTCCAACGGCAGGACCGGCTACAACCTGATAGCCGACTGGCCCGGCGGAGACCCCGACCAGATTCTCATGGCGGGCGCTCACCTCGACTCGGTGACGTCCGGTCCGGGCATCAACGACAACGGATCCGGCTCGGCGGCGATCCTGGAGACCGCGCTCGCCGTCGCCCGAGCCGGCCACCAGCCGGACAAGCACCTCCGCTTCGGCTGGTGGGGCGCCGAGGAGCTGGGCCTGGTCGGCTCGAGGTACTACGTCGGCAACCTGTCCTCCGCCGAACGCCAGAAGATCAGCGGCTACCTGAACTTCGACATGATCGGCTCCCCGAACCCGGGCTACTTCGTCTACGACGACGACCCCGTGATCGAGAAGACCTTCAAGGACTACTTCGCCGGCCGCGGTATCCCCACCGAGATCGAGACGGAGGGCGACGGACGCTCGGACCACGCGTCCTTCAAGAGCGCAGGCATACCCGTCGGAGGACTGTTCACCGGCGCGAGCCGGACGAAGACCTCCGCCCAGGTGCAGAAATGGGGCGGCACCAGAACCGCCTTCGACCGCTGCTACCACTCCTCGTGCGACACGACGTCGAACATCAGTGACACGGCACTGGACCGCAACAGCGACGCCATCGCCCACGCGGTCTGGACCCTCTCCTCCGGGGCGACCACACCGCCGCCCGGCACGGTCTTCGAGAACACCACCGACGTCTCCATCCCCGACAACGGGCCCGCCGTGACCTCCTCCGTCACCGTCAGCGGCATTCCGGGCAACGCCCCCGCCGACCTGGCCGTCGGCGTGGACATCATCCACACCTGGCGCGGCGACCTCGTCGTCGATCTGGTCGCTCCCGACGGCAGCGTCTACAACCTGAAGCCGTACTCGGCCCCGGACTCCGCCGACAACGTCCAGGCCACCTACACGGTCAATGCCGCCGCCGAGACGGCAGCCGGCACCTGGAAGCTGCGCGTCCAGGACCGGGCCGCCTACGACACCGGCTACATCAGCAGTTTCCGGCTGACCTTCCCGTGAGACTCGGGGGCGCGGGTGACGGTGCCGCCGGGGGGAGGGGGCCAGCGATGCACGTGGTTCCCGCCGTCTGTCTCGTCCACGGTCGCCGGGTCGTCGCGGCAGCCGCGATCCGCACTCGCACCACCGAGGACGCGGCTGCTCCACGGCAGCCGCGTCCTCGCGTAGCAGCCGTGGGGCGTCACCGGTGAGGGTGGGCCGGCCGCCGGATCGTTCCTCATCGTGCCTTCCGGTCGATCACGGTGGCCGGTTCTGCCCGCCGTCCTCCTCGTCGTTGCCCCGGGCCTCGGGGAGCGGCGGGCCACCGATGTCCGGTCTGCTCCGCGCCACCATCTCGGAGAGTCGCCGGGAGGCTGCCTCGATCTCCGCCTGGGTCCGGTTCCGCTCGGTGATGGTCGCGGAGAGCAGCAACGCGGTCAGCGCGGCGGTGGCGTTGAACGCCTGCAAGGAGATCATGTTGGTGAGCAGGCTCTGACCGGCGAACGCCCCTGTCTCGCGAGTGGCGGAGAGAATGGCGAAGGTGGACAGGGCCAGGGCGCAGGGCGCGGCACCGGGCTGCTGGAAACGGAAGGCAGCCCAGATCAGAAGGGGAAAGCCGAGGAAGAGGAGCGGCGCGGGGGCAGTCTCGAGGAGGAGACCGAAGGCGGCGGTCGCCGCGGCAAGCAGTGCGCCTTCTGCCCACCGCGATGGTGGGGTCCGTTTCGGCCAGTGCACCGACCGGAGGGCCAGCAGCACGGGCGTCACCAGCAGAACGCCCATGGCGTCCCCGGTCCACCAGACCCACCACGTGGGCCAGAACCGGTCGTCGGGCAGAACCTGCGCAAGATACAGCGTGCCGCTGCCTACGGTCGCGCTGATGAGCATGCCGGTGAACCCGCCGAGGAAGACCAGCGCGAGCGCGTCCTGGAAGCGGTTCAACTCCGTGCGGAACCCGGTACGGCGAAGCAGTGCGTAGGAACAGAGGGGTGCGAGTGTGTTGCCTGTCGTGATGGCCAGGGCGACAGGGGCCGACGGCCCGAGGGGGACGTTCACCAGAAGGGCACCGAGTGCGATCCCTGGCCAGACCCGCGCGCCGATCAGGAGCAGGCCGGTCAGGGCGATGCCGGTCGGAGGCCACAGCGGGGTGACCTGGTCGCGCACGAGCTGCTGGAGCAGGCCCAGCTCGGCGGAGGCGTAGTAGAGCGCGGCAACGGCGACGATCTGCAGAGCCGTCCTGCCGCCGCGCCGGAGCCGGGCACGGCGTGCGACCGTCACCGGGGAGCCCTCCGCACGACACGGCTCCGCCGTCCACCGTCGGCCGACCCTGCCGACTCCGCCATCGTGCTGCCCATCTGTGTGACCCTCCGCCGTGTGCGCTGTCGGTATTGCTCCGGATGACCGCTCGTGGTGGTGTTGCCGCCCTCGCGGTTCCGCCTCAGCCGCGTCGCTCCGGACCCGTGCGGCTCCTGCTCGGGGTGCGCAGGGCGAGGAGGGCCATGTCGTCGTGCCCGTCACTGGGATTGTGATCGGCCAGGGCCTGCACGAAATCGGGCAGGGGCAGGGAGGCGTGTGCGGTGGCGACTCTGCCGAGCTCGCTCAGGGTCTCGTCGATGGGGCGGTCAGGATGCTCGATCAGACCGTCGGTGTAGAACACCACGGTGGTGTCCGGGGGCAGGGGGTGGGTGTGGTCGGGGCGGGGCTGCCCGGTGTCGACGTTCAGTGGCAGCCCGGGCTCCGCGAACAGGTGTTCCGTCCGGCCGTCGGGGGTGATCAGCAGCGGCGGGATATGGCCCGCGCTGCTCCAGAGCAGTCTCCAGGCTGCACCGTCGGGTTCGATACGAGCCAGGCCGGTGGTGGTGACCGGATTGTCGGTGATGGCCTCCAGGGTGCGATCGAGCTGGCTGAGGACGGCACTGGGCGGAGTGCGCAGGGTGAACAGCAGCGCGCGCAGCATGTGGCGGGTGGAGGCCATGGCGGCGGCGGCATCCAGATCGTGGCCGACCACGTCACCGATGACGGCCGCGACCGCGCCGTCCGGAAGCAGGATGGCGTCGTACCAGTCGCCGCCGAGATGGTGGGGCTCTGCGGCGGGACGGTAGAACGCGGCGGCATCGAAGGGCCGGAGGTCGGGCAGCGCCGGCAGCAGCCGCCGCTGGAACTGCTCCGATCCGGTGCGGACCTGATCGAGGAGGCGGACGTTCTCGATCGCGATGCCGGCGGCGCTCGCGAGTGCGGCGACGATGTTCTCGTCGTCGGCGTCGAAGGGCTGTCCGTCGCGTCGCTCGGAAAGGTAGAGGTCACCGTAGATCTCGCCGCGGACACTGATGGCGACGCCGAGAAGCGTGCGCATACGGGGGTGGCCGGGAGGGAAGCCCACGGAGGCAGGGTGGGAGGCGATGTCGTCCACCCGCAAGGGCCGCGGATGGTGGATCAGGTACCCCAGTACGCCCCTTCCGCGAGGAAATCCCACCTCGGCCAGAGCTTCGCGATCCTGCCCGGCCAGGCCGACCGCGTTGAACTGCGCCAGGCGTTCGCCGGATTCGTCAAGAACTCCGAGCGCCCCGTAGCGGGCGCCGACCAGGTCCATGGCGGTGGTCACGATGCGGTGCAGCACGGCGGGCAGCTCCACTTCCCGGGTGATGGCCACCACCGCCTCCAACAGGCCCTGAACTCGGTCCTTGGCCTCGGTCAGAGCGCGCAGCTGAGCTTCGATCCTGCCCAGTTCGGCGTTCAGACGCGCCAGGGGGTCGGCGCGGGGCGGACGCTTTCCTCCTGCTCTCTCCTCGCCCCCCGCCATCACCCTCGCCTGTTCTGCCGGAACTCGCTCCCGGCGGCCCCCGGCCCGCCGGGGGTGGTGTCGGGCGGGATCAACGTGCCCATGGGAGGGAGCCGCCCGGCGGTCAGCGCGAAGAGCTGACGGGCGGGCACGCCGGCTGCCGCGGTCGTGGCGATCCGCCGTGTGTCCGGGACGAGCGTTCCGGTCGTCCGTGGCTCGGACAGCACCCGGGCGGCGCCGCTGGACCGGGGCTGCGCCGAGTCGTTGTGCCAGGCACCGGCCCGTGCCGGGACTGCAGGGGTCGCGTGGCTGTCACGACGGATCCGTTCACACAGCCACTCACGCGAGCAGTACACCCCGGCCTCCCGACCCGACCCTGATCAAGCAAGACCACACCGTGACACAGCCGAACAGCCCCACCCCCTCATTACTCCGCAAGCGGCATGCCACCCGCGAAGGGACCGGGTGGCTCCGGACGCGGACCGGCACTCCGGCCGGGCCAGGGGGGATGACCTTGCTGCCCGGACGGAACCGGAGCTGCGCCGCTTCCAGCCGGCCGGGTGGGGCGCGGGCAACACGAGGTGCCGGCCCGGCCGTCCTCGGAGCGAAGACCGTGGAGGCCCGCCGCATCCGCTGGTACCGGGGGCTCGATGCGCGCTACCGCTCCCCGCCGGCGACGTCCTCAACAGGTGCCTGCACCGGACGGGAGCTCCCCCGGGGCGGACCCCTGGGGCGGTGGCCACCGGGCAGGCACGGGAGGATCCGCCCAAGCGGACCAGTGGGGGCCGCTGGCATCACCTGTTGGGGCCACATCCCTGGACCGTGCCTCGTGCTTGCGGCGCCAGGAGACCGCGCGGTGGGACCTTGGACGGCGTCCCCGCGGCCTGCCCTCGACCGGGCCGCGGTTCCCGCATGAGAGAACGGAGCGACCGTGCGACATCGCAACATCCTGGTGCTGAGTGCCGCCCTGTCGGCCCTGTCCGTCGGCGCGTCGTACGCTCAGACCCCGGGGGCACCGCCGGACCGGCACGAGGGCGTCGCCCAGCGCGGCGTGGTGCGCAGCGGCGACGGTCCGCTCGCCGCAGCCCGCGTCACGCTGTACCAGGCAGGGGACGGTACCGGGAGCGGGGCGCGCGCCCTGGCCCGGACCCGCAGCGACGCGCGGGGGCGCTTCGAGCTCGTCTACGAGCAGCCCTCCGACCCGAAGGCGGTCCTCTACGTGACCGCCGACACGGCGAAGCGGCCCCACCGTGGGCGGGCCGGCCACCGGGTCTCTCCCGTCCGGCTGACCAGTGTCCTCGGCCTGCCCGGGAGGTACCCGTCGATCGTCGTCAACGAACGGACCACGGTCGCCGCCGGGTTCGCGATGGCTCAGTTCACCAAGGGCTCCGAGATCTCGGGCGGCCACCCCGGCCTCCAGAACGCCGCCGGCGTCTCCCACAACCTGGCCGACATCAGTACCGGCGACGTGGCCCGGGTGCTCGGCACCGCACCCAACGGCGATCGCACCTCCACCCTGCGCGCGTTCAACTCGCTGGCCAACATCCTGGCCGGCTGCACCGCCGGGGAGACCTGCGACGAACTGTTCTCGCTGGCCACCCCGCCCGGCCGGAGCGCACCCCGCGACACCTTCCAGGCGGCCGCCGACATCGCCCGGGCACCCGGACACGACGTCCAGGCGCTGTTCGGCCTCGCGTCCGCACGGCAGGAGTACCGCCCGGCGCTCACCAGCGCTCCCGACGCCTGGACCATCGCGCTGCGCTACGTCGGCAACGGCCATGAACTCGACGGGCCCGGGAACGTCGCCTTCGACGCCGAGGGCACCGCCTGGATCGCCAACAACTACACGTTCGACCCCGACCCCTTCCGGACCGCCTGCGGATCGCGGATCCTGTCGCGCCTCACCCCCACCGGGGAGGCGGTGCCGGGCGCCCCGTACCGGGGCGGTGGACTGTACGGGGCGGGCTACGGCGTCACCCTCGACCCCCAGGGCCGGGTGTGGGTGGGCAACTTCGGTTTCCAGGGCGCCGGGTGCCCGCTCGACGCCGACCGCCTGTACCGCAGCGTGTCCCAGTTCACCCCGAACGGCCGGCCGATCTCGCCGCCGCGGGGCTGGCGCCGGGGCGGCATCCTGCAGCCGCAGGGGCTGATGTCCGACCGCGAGGGCACCGTCTGGGTCGCGAACTGCGGCGGAAGGAGCGTCACCCGGATCCCGCACGGGCGGGCCGAGGAGGCGCGCAAAGTCCCCTTCGGCGACCGGATCGTCAAGCCCTTCGACGTCACGGTCGACACCCGTGGCCGCGCCTGGGTGACCGGCAACGGAACGGACAACGTGGGACTGCTCTCCCCCTCGGGCGAGTTGGTCAGGACCGTCGAGGGCGGCGGGATCAAGCGGCCCATGGGGATCGCCTCCGACAGCCTGGGCAACGTCTGGGTGTCCAACGGCGGCGTGGTCGTGGCCCCGTGCGAGGGCACCACGCCCGCGATGCTGGCGGAGGCCGTCGTGGACATCGTCACCCGGCACGTGGACGCCTCCGTCACGATGATCCGCCCCGACGGCAGCACACCGCGGAAGCCGTTCGTCAATGACGGCCTGTTCCTTCCGTGGGGGATGGCCGTCGACGGGAACGACACCGTATGGGTGTCGAACTTCGGCGGCCGGCGGGTGGCCAACCTCTGCGGCGCCCGGGTCTCCGCCTGCCCGCCGGGGCTCACGACGGGAGACCCGATCTCCCCCGCCGACACCGGCTACACCAGTGACGGGCTGGAGCGGAACACCGCGGTGCAGATCGACCCGTCGGGCAACGTGTGGCTGACGAACAACTGGCGGACCGTGCCGGTGCAGACCAATCCCGGCGGGTACGAGATGGTTGTCCTCGTCGGCCTGGCCGCCCCGGTGAAGACGCCGCTGCTCGGTCCGCCGCGGCAGGCCGACGGCCCTGGCGGCCACCGGTCGTGAGCCCTTCGACCCGTCGCCCTGCCCCGCCGCGCGACCGGGGCAGGGGCACGGGTGGGCTGCGTCGAGGAGGCGGGGCAGGGACACGGTGAGGAAGCGGTCGAAGGGAACGCGGCTGCGGTCGACGCGGCCGCGCATGACGGCCCCTTTCCAGCACTCGGTGATCATCGGTGCCAGATCCGCCGTTCCGATGGCGTCGTTGACGTCCGCGGCACCGGTGGTCTGGTCCAGACAGTCTCCGATGAGGGCCGGCCACTGGTCCATGACGTCCGCCGGCCGGTGTCGGGACTGGCCGTTGTCGTCGGTCAGTTCGAGAGCGAGATCGCCCATCGAGCGGGCGACCTTCCAATGGGTCACCTGGTACAACGAGGAACGGCTCCACCCCGTGCGGCGGCGCGTGGGCGCACCATCGACGCTCTCCGGGCACTCGGTGAGCCTGCTCGGGCGCTGCGGGCGCTGAACAGCGGTTGCCCCTGCGCCAGTTGGTGGCATCGTCGCAGCTGCGCCGAGCGTACGCGCGGCGTCCGGTACGTCTCGGTGCTTCCACTTCCTCACATCGGGTCGTTTGACTACGAACCGGATGCTCCCGGATGCCTGAGCGGATCAGAGTGGAGGTCGAGGCAGGGCCCCGGTCAGCGGGGTCCTCCTGGACGTGAAGGAGAAGGATGCGTAACAAGAAGGCCCTTGGTGCGGGTGTGCTGGCCCTGGCTCTCGTGTCGGGTGTCGGCTGGGCGCAGGCGGCGGAGAGCGGGGCCGAGGCCAAGCCGAAGGCGGCACCGGCGGCAGCTGCTGCCGTCGAGGGGTACCAGGTGGTGAAGCTGCCGAACGCGAACGTGCCGAACTTCCAGCGGCGGACGGTGTACTGCCCGGCGGGGAAGGTCGTCATCGGCGGCGGCGCCGAGGCACAGGGCAACGACGCTATCCTGGTCGGCTCGTTCCCGACGGACGACGGGCGAGGCTGGGTCGGTCTCGGTCGGCAGAACATGTACAGCACCGTCGGGATCTCGGTGTACGCGATCTGCGCGTTCGCCTGATCACCACCTCCTCGCTGCGTCCCGTCCTGCTCCTTCGGGGCGGGGCGCGGTGCCGACCGTGCCCCGCCGGGCCGTTCCGCGAACGCGGGACAGTCCCCGCCCGGTGACCTCCGGTACGCAGCCGGCAGTCCCGTCCATGGAGCCGGCGCCGACGGGGGACAGCGCGGGCCCGCGGCCGGTCCCGGTCTCGGTCGCGGGCCGACGGTCGTCTTCCGGACGGGACCAGCGGCCCGGTCAGGCTCCGTTGCCATGCGCGGCATGACACCAGCGGCTGACCCGCTCTCCGATGTCCTCGGTTCGTTGCACATACGGGCCGGATCACTGTCCGGGCCGGAGGTATGGGGCAGTTGGGCACTCCGCTTCCGGATCCACGAGCAGACATCAGGATCGGTGCCGTACTCGACGGGTACTGCTGGCTGAGTGTCGACGACACCGAGCCGGTACGCCTCGAGGCCGGCGACTCAACCGCTGCTGATCCTGTTCGGTCTCTGGGGTGTTCGCAGCTACCTCCCGACGTCCCCGGCACCAGGGCCGCCGCGTCGGCGCCCGGCACGCCGCAGGGCACCGGTGCCCCCGGGCGGCCGTTGAGCCGACGCCGGATCTGGAGGACGCCTTCACCGGCAACAATGCGCTCGCCTTCACTCCGGATGGCCGGCTCCTGGCAACCGTCGTCGACAACGGGTCCTCGTGGAGCGTCCGCTTGTGGAACACGATCACGGGGCAGCCGGTACGCAACTTGCCGACCGAGGCGCCGGGGGTGTCCGCGGTGGCGATCAGCCCCGATGGCACCACTGTGGTCAGCGGGACGGGCTGGCGTCCGGTGATCATCTGTTCGAAGTGCGCGGTCTGGACACCGGCCTGCTCGGTGACACCATCACCACTCTCGCCGGCCGCACTACACGACGTGTCGTGCCGACCGCCGAAGCCGCAGCAGTCACCCACGGCGTGAACGTGCTGACCAGAACTCAGGACGAGGCCGGGGCGGGGCGACCACGGCCACGGCCGGGAACGGGGACCGCTCGTTCGACGTCGAGTACGACCAGCACACCGTACCCCTCACCCAGCACGACCGGATCCGTGCCGCCCTCCACCCCGTCCGCTTCGCCGGGAGCGCCGACAGCCGACGCCGCGCCGGAGAAGGTACCGAGCGGACGACTGAGACGGACGGGCGCGCGGGAGGGGCCTGCTCACACCGGATGCACGAAGACCCTGCCCTTCGCGTACGACACGTTGCGGCCGGCGCGCCCCCGCTGTTCAGCCGGGAACGGCTGGGTCGGGGGACCCGCCCTTCGGACGAGCCGATGATGATCGACCCGGATCATCATCGTCGGAGGTTGGAGCGGCGTCTGCTTCGGCACGCGGAGGAGACGCTGCCGGCCCTGTACCCGTCCATCCGGCCGGAGAGCTTCACGGGCCAGACCCGGGCCGACGCGTTCTGCAAGGCGTGCGGACGGGAGCACGGGAATCGGCTGGAGGGCGAGGGACCGGTCGAGGTGGAGTGCATCAAGAGCCACAAGGGCGGCTGAGTGCTCGGCGACCCGGTCCTGGCCGCCGGGGCTTCCACCGGATCGCGTCGGAACACCTGCCGCCGATCTCGTGGCTCGCTGTCCGTCCTCGGCAACGGCAACGGCAACGGCAACGACAGCGCTTCGCCGGGTCACCGCTGAGCGTCCCCACGAAGCAGACGCCGGAACACCGAACGCTCACCTACGCCGCTGCGGCACGGAACGAACTGGGACTCAGGCCCTTGTGGCGTTTGAAGGCGGCGCTGAAGCCGAAGGCGTCGGCGTAGCCTACGGACTTCGCGATCTGGGCGATGCTGAGGTCGGTGTCGGCCAGGAATGCCTCGGCCTCGTCCATGCGGCATTCGGTGAGATAGGCGAGAGGCGGACGGCCCATCAGTCGGGTGAAGCGCTTGGCGAACAGCGCCCGGGAGACGCCTGCTTGAGCGGCCAGCGAGGCTACCGTCCAGGTGTCGGCGGGCCGCGCGTGGAAGGCCTGCAGGGCAGGTGAGAGGACCGGGTCGGCGAGGCCGCGGTACCAGCCGGGCGCGTCTGCGCCAGCTTGATCGAACCAGTTGCGCAGCGTGCACACCAGGGCCCAGTCGAGGAGACGGTCCATCAGCGCCTGCGATCCGGCCGATATCTGCGCGGCGTCGGCGGCGGCGCTCTCCAGCCAGGCGCAGACCTCGGCGTCCTCGTTGACCACCAGGACGGGCGGCAGGGCGCGCAGGAGCCGTTCGTGGCGATGGCCCGAGGCGCGGTAGGCACCCACGATCAGCGCGGTCGCTCCTTCCGGATCAGCGCTCCAGCGGATACCGCCGAGCTCTTGGGCGGTGCACTCGGTCCTCGCGGTGAAGCAGGCGATCTCGTACTCGACGTGGGGCCGGTGGACGGTGGCGGGGTGGTCCGCGAGGTGAAACGGTTCGGGGCCCCGCACGATGGCGGTGTCGCCCGCGCCGATCGCCCGCTCGGTGCCGTCGGGCAGGAGCAGGGTGCCCTGGCCGCGCAGCACGCTGACCATGGTGAGCGGTGCGCCGTCGGCGAAGCGGATGGTCCAGGGCGCGGTCAGTACGGCGTGGCTGACGACCGAGCCCTCTGCCCGGATGCCGCTCAGTAGCGAGCTCAGGGGATCCATGCATCGATCGTAGACGATCTCCTATGTTCTCCAGAGCTTCTCCTATGGATCGTCCAGGAGTTCGCGGCTGTACTGGACTCACCGAACTTGATCGAGACCGCATCGAAACCGGCTTCGACCGGTACCGACTGCCGGCGATACCAGCCAGGAGACACCGTGACGCAGCCCGGAACAGCCGCCGGAACAGCCCTCGTCGTCGTCGCACACCACCGCACCGATTCCCTCACCGCGCACACGGCCCGTCGTGCTGCCGCCCGGCTCGAGGCCGCCGGCTATCACATCGATCTGCTGGACCTGCACGCCGAGGGGTTCGACCCGCGGATGAACGTGGCGGACCAGCCGGACTGGGGCAACAGGGAGAAGGCGTACTCGGAGGAGACGCACGCCCATATGCGGCGCATCCTCGATGCCGATGTCGTCGTCGCCGTCTTCCCCGTGTACTGGCAGAACGTGCCCGCCATCCTCAAGGGGTGGATCGACCGCGTATGGAACTACGGATTCGCCTACGGCCGCAGCAAGCCGCGCCTGGCGGGCAAGCGCATGCTGTGGCTGGGCCTGGCCGGCGCCACCGCCGAGGACCCCGTCGCCGAGGGGATGCGATCGGTCCTGGAGAACACCCTCAGTGAAGGCATCGCCTACTACTGCGGCTTCTCCCTCTCCACCGTCGGCCTGCTCCTCGACGCCGAGGAGCGCCCGCAGCGTATCGATGCCGAGGGCAATCTCCTGGTCGGCGATGCGATCGCGGGCGCTGAGCGAGAGGCGCACTACGCCGATCTCGACCGTCGCGCACGTGAGTTCGTGGACGAATTCCTCGCGGCGGAGCTTGTGGCGGCGTGACCGGACGCTTGGACGCCCTCGCAGCGAAGGCTCACGAGACCGCGCTGGAGCCGGTCCGGATCGACGTCGAACGGGTGGACGACGACGTTCACTGCACCGGCGAGGTCGCTGCCCTCCTGTGACGTGCTCGGGACCTTCCAGCCTGGGCTTCGCCGATCGCCCCGAGCAGCCCGATGTCCCCGCCAACAGCGAGGGGATGAACCTGCGTCCGCACATGGAGGAGTTGGGCGATGACGTGGGGGACGCCACCATGGCGGGGTGAGGCCGCTGGTCAGCGACGTGGTGCGAGGAGGCGAGGCTCCTGGCCGCTGCGCTGCAGTTCTCCACGGCTCCGCCACGTGTCCGCCACGGCTCCGCCGCGAACGCGTGGTGGTACGTGGACCGTGCATGCCTGCCTGACCCGGCAGGTCCCGAGGCGTCCCGGCAGGCAGCGACCCATGCCGCCGAGAGGCCCCACGGGCGGCGGCACGGGCGGATCCCTGCAGGCCGGGCAGAGCTCATTGGTTTGGTGAGGGAACGAAATGCGGCGTACATCCATCTCCGGGTCTAATCCTTCGGGAAGAGGAGTCCGGCGACGCCCTACACCCGATGCAGTACGCCGGTCCAGCCCCAGGGGCGGATCAAATGAAGCAGAACCCGGGTGAACATGAACGGGTAGCCCGGTCAGAACCCCTGCCTTCCCGTCTGCCGGGTCTCGTCCTGCCCGTATCCGACGGATTGGTCCCACGTGGCTACGTTCCTCTATCGACTCGGTCGCCGTGCGTTCCGGCGCCGTGGTCTCGTCGCCCTGCTGTGGGTGGCCATACTCGTGGGCGCCGGCGTCGCCGCGTCCACCGCGCCCGCCCCGCCCGAAGACTCCTTCTCCATGCCCGGCACAGAGTCCCAGAAGGCGTTCGACCTTCTCGACGAGCGCTTCCCGGCGGCCAGTGCCGAAGGCGCCACGGCACGGGTCGTGGTCCGTGCTCCCGAGGGCGAGAAGATCTCCGACCCGGCCGGCAAGGCCAAGATCGAGGAACTGGTCACCGCCCTCGGAAACGGCCCGCAGGTCGCCTCGGTGGCCGACCCGTTCGAGGCCGACGCCGTCAGTGAGGACGGCACGACCGCGTACGCCTCCGTGACCTACAAGGTCAACTCCATGGAGCTGACCGACCAGGCCCGCGAGTCGCTCACCGCGGCCACCGACGACGCGCGCAGCGACGGCTTCACCGTCGAGACCGGCGGCGACGCGGTGATGGCCGAGCAGGAGCTGGGCGGCACCGCAGAGCTCATCGGCCTCGGTGTGGCCGCCGTCGTGCTCCTGCTGACCTTCGGCTCCCTCGTCGCGGCCGGCATGCCGCTCCTTTCCGCGATCATCGGTGTCGGCATCGGCATCTCCGGAATCGGAGCGCTCGGCAGCACGCTGGAGCTGTCCGCCACGACCTCCACGCTCGCCATGATGATCGGCCTGGCGGTTGCCATCGACTACGCCTTGTTCATCGTCTCGCGCTACCGTGCCGAGATCGCCGAGGGCCGTGCCCCCGAGGACGCCGCGGGACGCGCGGTCGGCACCGCCGGGTCCGCCGTGGTCTTCGCCGGACTGACCGTCATCGTCGCCCTGGCGGGCCTCGCCGTGGTCAACATCCCGATCCTGACCAAGATGGGTCTGGCCGCGGCCGCCACGGTCGGCATCGCCGTACTGATCGCGCTCACCATGACCCCGGCGCTGCTCGGCTTCGCCGGCAAGAAGGCGCTCAGCCGCCGGGACCGCAAGGTGGCCGCCGGACAGCGGACGGCGTCCGCCAAGCCGAAGCTCGGTACTCGCTGGGCCCGCTTCGTCCTGCGCCGTCCGGTGACCGTACTGCTCACCGCAGTGATCGGCCTCGGCGTGGTCGCCGTGCCGGCCACCAGCCTGGAACTGGGCCTGCCGGACGAGGGCAGCTCGGCGCCCGACACCACCCAGCGCAAGGCCTACGACATGCTGTCGGAATCCTTCGGTGCCGGGTTCAACGGCCCGTTGATGGTCACCGTCGACACGCGAGGTGCAGACGACGCAGAGGCCGCTGCCGAGACCGTCGGCAAGAAGATCACCGACCTGGGCGAGGCAGCGGCCGTCACTCCGGCGAACTTCAACGAGCAGGGTGACACCGCCGTCCTCACCGTCGTGCCCAAGACCGGACCGAGCGACTCGGCCACCGAAGAGCTGGTCAGGGACATCCGCGCACTGTCCGGCGACATCAAGTCCGAGACGGGCGCGACCATGCTGGTCACGGGCATGACCGCGATGACGATCGACTTCTCGCAGACCCTCGACGACGCGCTGATCCCGTACCTGGCACTGGTCGTCGGACTCGCCTTCCTGCTCCTGATGCTGGTCTTCCGTTCCGTCCTCGTCCCGCTGAAGGCGGCCCTCGGCTTCCTGCTCTCGGTGGCGGCGGCGCTCGGCGCGGTCGTCGCGGTGTTCCAGTGGGGCTGGCTCGCGGACGTGTTCGGCGTGGACCAGCCGGGCCCGATCATGTCGATGATGCCCATCTTCATGATCGGCGTGGTCTTCGGCCTGGCGATGGACTACGAGGTCTTCCTCGTGACCCGGATGCGCGAGGCCTACGTCCACGGATCGTCCGCCGCCGAGTCCGTCACCACCGGCTTCACCCACGGTGGCCGGGTCGTCGCGGCAGCCGCGATCATCATGATCAGCGTCTTCTCCGGCTTCATCCTGGAGAACGACGACATGATCAAGATGATGGGCTTCGGCCTCGCCGTCGCGGTCCTCTTCGACGCCTTCGTCGTCCGCATGGCCATCGTGCCCGCGGTGCTCGCCCTGCTGGGGACCAAGGCGTGGTGGCTGCCCGGGTGGCTGGACCGCGTCCTGCCGAACGTCGACGTCGAGGGCGAGAAGCTCCACAAGGAACTCGGCGACACCACCCGGACCGCGGAGTCCCCCCGCGAACCCGAGACGGCCGGCGTCTGACACACACCGCCAGGACGCGGCTGCTCCACGGCAGCCGCGTCCTCGCGTACGCCTTCTGACCGCCAATCGGGAGGCGCAGGCCTGCTGAGCAGGCAGGACGAGACCGCCAGGACTCCGGCACGGCGCCCTGCCGTGCCGCTCCGTGCTGTTCCCCGTCGGGCACCCGACGCCCACCGCACCCCCGATGAACCGGCCGACGATCGCCTCGGTCACGCCCTGGACGACCGGCCGGGCCGGGAGGACGCCACTGGTCTCGCGTCTGGACCTGGAAGAGGCCGTTGTGCGCGGCGGGTTGGCCGTGCGGGCACGAGAAGACCGGGGTGGCGGCAGCACCCCGGCCCGGTCGAGCGGCGGCAGGCCCTCAAGATCCGGGGCACGGAGGTTTGCACGCCAGGCGCCCGCAGGTCAGCGCTGCCGTGGTGGACCGACCTGATGAGGGGGTGCCGGCAAGGATGACGGCGCTGAACGCGGTCCTGGGCTCCCTCGGCCTGTCGGGGTAGGCGCTCCCGTGGCCGTCCTCGAGGGTCTTGACGATGCCGTAGCCGGCCAGGTTCAGGTCGGCGGCGAGGTGGGCGGCCTGCTCCAGCCGGTCGGGATCGTCGCCCAGCACCGCCTCGGCCAGGTCCTTGTAGGTGCTCGACTTCTCCGAGCCGGAGCCGCGGATGTACAGCAGCCGCCGGGTGGTGTCGATGAAGAGCACGATCAGCTCGTCGACGACTGCTCCAACTCCTGCGGAGCGCGCCAGCGCACGGGGTGCGCCGCTCGATGACGTACCGGGCCACGGGGAGTCCTCGCCGCCCAGGGACATCGCGTCGTCCGGGACGCGCTCGTCGTCCTTGCAGAGTGCGAGGGCGGCCTCAGGTCTTCACTCTGCAGTGGTCGCGCGGTAGGCGCCCGAGCTCATCCCCGGCTCCGGCACGCTGACCGCCACGTCCTCCGGCGCACCGGTGAACGTGGTGCGGCAGGCGCTGGTCTCCTCCGCGGCCAGGGAGCGCGCGTTCGGTGAGGTCGCGCAGCAGACGACTCCAGTCGGCGTCCCCGCGCAACTGGCAGCGCAGCGGTGAGGTGCCGGCGCCCGGTGCCGGCGCGTCGAACACGGTGGCCTCATGCAGTCCGCCCGCGGCCCGGGTGAACCGGCCGACGAACCGGGTCATGGGGCTCCGGGTCTCACGGCTCCACGGGCTCCAGCCGCAGCCGCCGGGTCGGCCAGGGTGCGGGTTCGGCCGGGCCGAACCAGACCCGGACATCCTCCCCGGTGCGGACGGGCAGGCGGGGAAAGTCGTTCTCGGCGTGCTCGGTGCGGTGCAGTGCGTGGCCCGGGCCCAGGTGCCGGGCGGCGTACGCGTCGAAGTCGGCCGCGTCGGCGGGATGGCAGACGGTCGCGAGGACCTCGCTCGTCCCCGGCTCCGGCGTGAAGCCCGGGCCGGACAGCAGCAGGACGTCGTCGCTGTCGATCATGGTGGCGTTGGCGGTGTCGCGGTGCTCCCTCCAGACCGGGCCGGTGTAGAACGCCTCCAGCGCGCGCCGGCGGTGCGCCATGTCGGGGAACGTGCGCAGCCAGACGAAGCGGTCCGGGTCGTCCAGGTCGCGGAACCGGCCGCCGACGGTGATACCGACCGCCTGCTGACCGGTCACGAACTCGCGCTCGAACAGCTCGATCAGCGTCTCCCGGGCGCCGGGATGCAGGGTGTACTGCCGGAGTTCGACGATGCTCATGCGATTGGCCTGCCCGGTGCGCCTGAGGTCCATGGTCCAGTTGTCGTCCATGCCCCGCAGGTTAGGGCCGGTCTGCTGACGTCTGCCGTCAGTGGATACTGGGCGGCATGCGCGCGAGCCGGCTGGTCACCCTGCTTCTGCTGCTCCAGAACCGGGGCCGGATGACGGCCCGGCAACTGGCCGACGCGCTGGAGGTCTCCGTCCGGACGGTCTACCGGGACGTCGAGGCGCTCGGCGCCGCCGGTATCCCGCTGTACGGCGCCGCCGGACATGCCGGCGGCTACCGGCTGGTCGACGGCTACCGGACCCGGCTCACCGGACTGACCGTGGACGAGGCGCAGGCCGCGTTCCTCGTCGCGCTCCCCGGCGCCGCCGCCGAACTCGGCCTCGGCGAGGCGCTCGCCACCGCCCGGCTCAAGCTGCGGGCCGCCCTTCCGGCGGAGCTGCGCGAGCACGCCGAGCGGATCCAGGAACGCTTCCTGCTCGATGCCCCCGGCTGGTACGGCGACGCCGACCGGGTGCCTCACCTTGCCGCGGTGGCCGCCGCGGTGTGGGCGCGGCGGGCGGCGGTACTGCGGTACCGGCGCTGGCGGGCGCCGGAGGAGACCGAGCGACGGGTGGAGCCGTACGGGCTCGTCCTCAAGGCCGGCCGCTGGTACCTGGTCGCCGGTGGGCCGTCCGGGATCCGCACCTACCGAGTCGGCCAGATCCTCGGAATCCGCCCGCTGGAAGAGGAGTTCGCCTTGCCGGACGGGTTCGACCTGGCCGGATACTGGAACGCCTACCTGGCCGACTTCCGAGCGCGACTGCACACCGCGGACGCCCTGGTGCGGCTCACCCCGGAGGGCGCCCGCCGCCTCGGCGTGACACCCGGGGGCGACGGATGGACGGAGGTCCGCGTGCCCATCGAGTCGATCGACCATGCCCACCGGGACTTCCTGCGGCTGGGCGCCGATGTCGAGGTCCTGGCACCGGCCGAACTACGCAACCGCATGGCCGAGACGGCACGAACCCTGGTCACCCGCTACGAAGGGTGACCCCGGGCAGAGGCTCTCCCGACCCGGGCTCCGGCCACCCGTGCACGCGGGTAGGACCTGATATCGGCTGCACGGCTTCGCCGGGCGGCCGGCCCGTCCTCTCCCTCTGCGGATCGGGGCCAGCAGCCGGGGCCGCGGCAGCCTCTCCGCGCCGGAGCCGTCCCCCGACGCCTGCCGGCGAAACACGGTGGCCTCGGCCGGAAGACTGCCGGAGCGACTCTGGTCCATGGCAACTCCGGCCCGGTCTGGCCCCGTGTCGGTGGCGTGCTTCGGCATCGGCTGACCGGGACAACGCGCGGCCGACCCTGCCAAGGTGCCGGTCGTGCCGCCCTTCGAGGCGATTCGCCCCCTCCGTCCGGGAGTTCCTCCCGAGGCCCCGCCTCAAGCAGGCGTCAGGTCCGCGGAGTCGGGGGAGCGTAGGACAGTCTCCAGCCCGTCCGTCATGCCCGGCGGTCGGCGTCGGTGAGCACGGGTGTGCAGAGCCGCCTGGTACGGGCGCACCTTCGCCGCAGCGGGCGTAGGAGCCGACGGTGAGGCGGCGCGTTCATCGCGTCACGCGACCCCCGCCGGCGTGATCCCGGCCTTCGACGAGCCGTGGGAGCCTCCCGGTCTCTCCGGCGATCCGCCGATGGCGACGGCGGGCCGCCGTGCCGGGTCTCCCCGCGGGCGCGGACGCACCGAGGCGCACCTCGGAGCCGCCTGCGGAACGATCGCGATCGTGAACCTTAAGGATTGCTCAATAAGCACTGCGGAAGGCTCACCGGCCGGCCTGGCGCAAGTACCGTCCCAGCCACCGTTCGCTCGTGAGCCGAGTCACGGAAAACCCACCACACCGAGGAGCGCTTCATGGGACGACAGCGCCACAGATACGGCTTCGGCCTCGCCCTGGGCCTGAGCATCACGCTGCTGACCGCCGCCTGCAGCCAGCCCGCCGAGTCCGGCAAGAACGACGCCGGCGACGCGGCGAGGATATCCATTGCCACCGGCACGACCGCGGGCATCTACTACCCGATGGGCGGGGCGATGGCGGAGGTGATCAACCGCAAGGCAGAGGGCGTGGAAGCCAGCGCCGAGACCACCGGGGGGTCGGTGCAGAACCTCCGGCTGATCGCCGGGGGCCAGAGCGACATGGCCATCGCCCAGAGCGACGTGGTCCATCAGGCCCACCACGGCCAGGGTGAGTTCTCCGGCAAACCGGTCAAGACCCAGACCCTGATGGTGCTCTATCCGAACGTGTACCACGCGGTGTCCCTGCAGTCACGTCACGACGCCCTCGGCCTCGACTGCTTCGGCGACATCAAGGGCAGACGCTTCTCCGTGGGCGCGCCCGGCAGCGGCAACGAACTGGCCACCAACCTGGTCTTCGACGCTCTGGACATGTCGCCCGACAAGGACATCAGACGCCAGCGCTACGCCTACGCCGAAACCGCCCGTGCCCTGCGGGAAGGGCAGATCGACGCCGGGTCCTGGGTGGTCGGGGAGGGCCACGGATCGCTGCGCGAGCTCGAAGCCACCGACGCACTGCACCTGATCCCGATGTGCGAGGACGAGGCGACCGAGATCACCGAGAAGTACCCCTTCTACAACAAGCACACGATCAAGGGCAGCACCTACAGCACGGTCAAGGAGGACGTGCCGACTCTCGCACTCTGGAACGTCGTCGCGGTCCCCACCGACATGTCCGAGGAGCGCGGCTACCAGCTGGCCCGCACGCTCTACGACAACGTGGCCAGTCTCAACAAGGTCTATGAGGCAGGCTCCGAGTACCTCGTCCTGGAGAACCTGGCCAAGAGCCCGGTCCCGCTGCACCCCGGTGTCATCCGCTACGCGGAGGAGAAGGGAGTGCAGATCCCCGACAGGCTCCGCCCCTGACGGTCACGATCCCTGCGGGGAATGCATCGTCACCGGTCCCCCCGCACGGCGGCCCCCGGCTTCGGCCCCGGCGCGCCTCTGCCGTCCACCCCCCTGATGCCGGGGCCGGCCGGACCACTCCCCCCTGCCCGGTACCGGCCCCGGCATCCCTCTCATCCCATCGATCAAGAAAGGGGCAGGGCGCCCCCTCACGTGTCAGCCCTGGGCGCCCCGAAGCGCTATGAGACAGACCATCGCCCCGGACACCCCCGACAGTGCGCCCGCCTCCGAGCCGGCCGACGACCGGCCGCTGTGGCACCGGCTCGCCGCAGCCCGGTGGGGCCACGGCCGCGCCGCGACCGCCGTGGGCTACGGCGTGCTCGCCCTCGCGCTCGCGCTCGGCTGCTTCCAGATCTACACCGCCGTCAGTCTGAGCCTCAACTCCTACCTGCAACGCGTACTGCACCTGATGTTCGTGCTGGTGCTGGTCTTCGTCACCCGCCCGGCCGGCAGGGGCCGCTGGGCGCGACGGCTGCCGATGGCCGTCGTCGACGCTCTCCTCGTGCTCGCCGCCGTGACCGTGAGCCTGTATCCCGTACTGGACTACGACGGGATCGTCGCCCGCACCGGAATACCCTCCACCACCGATCTGGTCATGGGCGCCGTGGCAGTTGTGCTGCTGCTGGAGGCGTGCCGACGGACGATCGGCACCTTCATGGCCGCGCTGGTGACCTGTTTCCTGGTGTACGCCTGGATCGGGCCGCTGCTGCCCGGTCTGCTGTCCCACCGCGGGTACACCGTCCAGCGCATCGTCTCCCACAGCTATCTGTTCCAGGAGGGCATATACGGCCTCGCCCTGGGCGTCGCCGCGTCCTTCGTGTTCATGTTCATCTTCTTCGGGGCGGTGCTGGAGAAGACCGGCGGCGGCAACTTCTTCATCAACATCGCCTACGTACTCACCGGAAGGTACCGCGGCGGCCCCGCCAAGGGAGCCGTCGTCGCGAGCGCCTTCATGGGATCGGTGTCCGGCAGCGCGATCGCCAACACCGTCACCACCGGCGCCTTCACCATCCCGATGATGAAGAAGGTCGGCTACCGGCCGCACGAGGCCGGAGGAGTGGAGGCGGCCGCCTCGACCGGGGGACAACTGCTCCCCCCGATCATGGGCGCAGGCGCCTTCGTCATGGCCGAACTGATCGGCGTGCCCTACATCGAGATCGTCAAAGTGGCGATCATCCCCGCGCTGATGTACTTCGCGGTGATCTTCCTGTTCGTCGACATCCTGGCCCGCCGGCACGACATCAGGGGGCTGCCCGCCGAAGACCTCCCCCGGCTGCGCGAGGTGATGACCGGCGGCTTCCACTTCCTGCCCCCCTTCGTCCTGCTGGTCACCCTGCTCATGGTGCACGTCACGCCGCTCCTCGCCGGCCTCTACGCCACCGTCGCGCTGGCCGCGGTGGCCATGCTCCGCGCCGGCAGCCGGCTGAGCCTGAAGGAGTTCGGGGAGGTCTTCACCCTGGCCGCCCGCAACACGCTCTCCGTCTCGGTGGCCACCGCGGCCGCGGGCGTCGTGGTCGGGGTGGTGGGACTGACCGGTCTGGGGCTGAAGTTCTCGAGCATGATGCTGAGCTGGGGCGGCGGCTACCTGCTGCCGACCCTGCTGCTGATCGCGATCGCCTCGCTGGTGCTCGGGATGGGGCTGCCCGTCACCGCCGCCTACATCGTGCTGATCGTGCTCGCCGGTCCCGCGCTGCTCGACCTGGGCGTGCCGCTGATCGTCGCACACATGATCGTCTACTGGTACAGCCAGGACTCCAACGTGACACCACCGGTGGCACTCTCCGGTTTCGCGGCGGCGGGAATCGCCGGCTCCTCCCCGATGCGGACCAGCGTCGCGGCGTGGAAGTTCTCCAAGGGCCTCTACGTGATCCCGCTGCTGATGGCCTACTCACCCCTCCTGCTCAACGGACCGGCCACCGAGGTCGTACTCGCGGTGGTGACCGGCCTCATCGGCCTGCTCGCCTTCGCCGTGGCCATCGAGGGCTTCTGGCTGCGCAGGACCACCCCCCTCGAACGGCTGGCGGCGGTCGCGGCCACCGGCCTGCTGCTCAGCCCCTACCCGGTGGCCGACGCGATCGGGGCGGCACTGGCACTGGCGGTGGTGGCGACCCAGCTGAAGCGCACCCGGCCGTCCGAACCCCCGGCGGCCGAGGCCCGGGCGGCCTCGGCCGCCTGACCCGCAGCCCGCAGCGCATCCGCCAGGTCCCTTCCTGCTGTCCGCACGTTCCCGGCGCCGGCCCGCGCACGGCAGCAAGGCCCATCGGATGCGCGTCACGGGCGTAGGAAGCGGGCACGCACGGCGTCGATGCAGGTGTCCCGGGACGTGGCCCCACCGAACCGAAGGCGGCCGTGGTCCGTGAACGCCGGTTCCATGCGAGGTCGTCGACTTCACGGAACTGTTCGGCGAGCCGCTGCTCGAGGTCTGTCTCCGAGATCGGCCGCCTCCGGCGTCGCCGCCGCGGGTGTCTCCCGCACAGGACCCGTCACGCGGCCGGCCGGATGGTTCGGCACGCACTTGACAGCTGCTCGCATCACGACGGCGCGAGGGCACCCTCGCCGTGATCCGGGATCCCCACGACCGCCACACCGGTGCCACCCACCCGCAGTCGGCGGCGGGCCGCCCGTCACCCGGGGACTAGGCTGAATCGCGTGGGCCGTGGGAGCGGCTCCGCGGTCAGCTGGGTTCGTCGTGTCCAGGGAGGCCTCCATGCCGGTGGCTCGTCCGCTCGCTGCCGTCGTCGCTCTGCTGGCGGTGCTGCTCGCGGGGTGTTCCGGAAGCGATGCGCCGCCTCGGCCGACCGGCGAGATCAGCGTGGCCACCGGCAATCGCGGTGGCGTCTACGCGGTGTACGGGGGCGGATACGCCGAGCTCATCGACCGGAACCTGCCCGGCGCGACCGCCCCGGTCCAGTACACGGGGGGCAGTGTCGACAATCTGCGCCGGGTGGGCGCGGGGGAGGCGCGGGTGGCCTTCACGCTCGCCGACTCCGCCGCGGACGCCGTCGCCGGGCGCGCACCGTTCAGCGGGCCGGTACCGGTGGTGGCGCTGGCCGCGCTCTACGACAATTACGTGCAGCTCGTGGTCCCCGCCGACAGTCCGGTGCGCGGCGTGGCGGATCTGCGCGGGCGGCGGGTCTCCCTGGGGGCCGAGGGTTCGGGTACCGCGGTGATCGCCGAGCGGATCCTGGACGTGGCCGGGCTCTCCCCGGACGGCGACGTCGCGGGAGAGCGGCTCGATGTGCGCGCTTCGGCGTCCGCCCTGGCCGAGGGACGGATCGACGCGTTCTTCTGGAGCGGAGGCCTGCCCACGGCGGCGATCACGGAGCTGCGCCGGACCACACCGATCCGCCTGGTGGATCTCGGTGACGTGGTCGGCCCACTGACCCGGTCCTACGGCGACCTGTACACGGAGACCACCGTGCCGGCCGTCGTCTACGGCGAGCAGAGCGCGGTGAGCACGGTGAGCGTGCCGAACTTCCTGGTGGTGCGGCCGGACATGCCGGAGGCGGAGGCGTACTGGCTGACCAGGGTGCTGTTCGAGGGACAGCAGGAGCTCATCCGCGACCACCCGGAGGCCCGTCGACTCGATCGCCGTACGGCGATCGCCACCTACCCGCTGGAGCTGCACCCGGGCGCCGAGCGCTGGTACCGGGAGTCCCAGCCCTGACACATACCGAGGTCAGGCTGCCGCGTCCGGGGGCGGGGGAGCGGCGGGCAGCCGCACGGTCGCCGCGAGGCCGTGCGGCTCGACTGCCGCGAGGCGCAGTTCGCCGCCGCCCGCCTCGACCATCAGGCGGGTGAGGGCGAGTCCCAGGCCCGTGCCCCGGACGTTCTGGTGACGGGTGCTGCGCCAGAACCGGCCGCCCGCCCGGGCCAGCTCCTCCGCGGTCAGTCCGGTGCCGCCGTCGCGCACCGTCACATCCACCACCGCGCCGTCCCGCCCCGCCCCCTCGTCGTTGTCGCTGTCCCCGTCCGGGGCCCGGGTGACCGAGACGGTGACCGGTGTGCCGTCGCCGAACTTCAGGGCGTTGTCGAGCAGGGTGTCCAGGGCGTGGTCGAGGCTGTCGGGCAGCGACAGCGCGCTCACCCCCTGCGGAACCTGCGTGGTGAGCGGAACGCCCTCGGCCTCGTAGGCCGTGCGCCAGGCATCGACCCGGTGGGCGACCACGGCCGTGACGTCCACGGGCCCGCGCTCCGCCTCGGACGCCTCCGCCCTGGCCATCCGCAGCAGCCCGTCGAGGATCTCACCGAACCGGTCGGCCTCCTCGGCGGCGACGTGCAGTTCGTGCAGGCCATGCGGGTCGTTCACGTAGTCCTCGAGGTTCTCCACGCGCAGCCGGAGCGCGGTCAGCGGATTGCGCAGCTGGTGAGAGGCCTGGGCCACGAACGCGCGCTGCTGTTCCTGCGAGGCGTGCATGCTGTCCGCCATCACGTTGAAGCTGTTGGCGAGCCGCCGCAGCTCCGGAGCGCCGGCCCGCTCCGAGACCTTGGTCTTCAGTCGCCCGAGGGCAACCTCGTGGGTGGCCCGGTCCAGCTCGTGAACCGGGCGGAGCACCCACCGCACCACCGGCGTCGCCACCGCGATCACCACGGCGGCCAGTGCGGCGAGGCTGCCCAGTGTGACGAGGGTCAGATGGTCGGCGACCTCGGAGCGGGCCCGGTCGGTGGGCGAGACGATGAGGACGGCGCCCAGCACATGGCCGTCGCGTTTGACCGGCTCGGCGAGGACGAAGGGGCGTTCGTCCCACGGCCACATCAGGCCGGGCTGCCGAGCGGGCCGGTCCGCCAGGGCACGCAGCAGGGCAGCCTGGACCTGCGGCTCCTCCAGGTCGAGGGGGCGCGGCGCGACGACGATCTCCCTGTCCGCGTCGACGACGGCGACCTGGGAGTCGTACAGGGCGGTGTAGCGGTCGGCGGCGGCCTCGAGGCGGTCGGTCCGTCCCGATTCGAGGGCGGTGGCGGCTATGTCGGCGAACCAGGCGCCGTCCTGGACGCGTCCGATGAACGAGGTCTGGACCGTGTGCTCCGCGGTGGCCCGGACGAGGGGGACGCTGAGCGCCAGGATGAGGCCCGTGACCAGGGCGAAAACGATGACGAGGAGTCGGCGGCGCATGGGCTGTCTCAGATGTCGGCCGCCGCGGGCGGCGAGGCGGAGGCCGGGCGGCCCGGGTGTGAGGACGGCGGAACATCCGGCGCGGTGTCCGACGCCGCCTCCGGGGATGCTTCGTCGGCGGTGGTGAGGCGGTAGCCGACGCCTCGCACCGTCCGCACCACACTTCCCGCCCGCCCCAGCTTTGCCCGCAGGTTGGCCATGTGCACGTCGAGAGTGCGCGACATGCCGTCGTACGTCGTGTGCCACACCTCGACGATGATGCGGTCCCGGGGCACGGCGGCGCCGTCGGCGCGCACCAGTACGGCCAGCAGGTCGAACTCCTTGCGGGTCAGCGGCACCGGCTGTCCGTCCAGGGTGACCGTGCGCCGCAGCAGGTCGACCTCGAGGCCGTCGATGGTGACGAGCCGGTCCTCCCCGGCCCGCCGCGGCATGCTGCGCCGGAGCACCGCCTCGATACGGGCGAGCAGCTCGGCGGCGCTGAACGGCTTGACCACGTAGTCGTCGGCCCCGCTGCGCAGCCCCCGCACCCGGTCGGGCTCGGCTCCCCTGGCGGTCACCGCGATGACCGGGACGGAGCCGCGGCCACGCAGCTCCCGGCACACCTCGATACCGTCCCGGTCCGGCAGGCCCAGATCCAGCAGGACCAGGTCGACGGCGGGCGCAGCCAGCGCGTCGGCGGCGCTCGCCGCGCGCCACACCTCGTACCCGTTGCGCCGCAGCGAGCCGGTCAGTGCCTCGGCGACCCGGTTGTCGTCCTCGACGAGCAGTATGCGCACAGAGCCTCCCGGTGCCTCGCACGCCGGATCCTCAGGTCCCGCCAGGGCGTGAATACGGCGGCAGGAGGTCCGGACTGCCGAGTCGAGCGTAGAAGTGATCTCTGCCACTCGACCCTAAACCTATGTTAAGAGCACGGGCATCCCCTGTTGCCGGCGCATGACGACTGCCACGGTCGGGGTAGAGCGAAGTCCCCAGCCCCGGGAGATGGCAGAGATGAGCATGACAACGGTGCCGTCCGAGCCGCGACGGCGAACAGCGCACGAACCCGAGGCCGACAACCCGGACTCCCCGCAGGCGCGGCACACTCACGCGACTGACAACCACGCACAGCCGCATTTCCACACCCTCAGCGTCCCTGCAGAAGACCCGGCAGCCGTACCCGTAGCCCGCCGGCTACTCCTTTCGGCCGTCCGCACCTGGGAACTCCCCCTCGCGGACGAGACACTGCACGATCTTGAACTGCTGGCGGGTGAAGCCATCGCCAACGCGGTGCTCCACACCACCGGACCGTGCTCGGTGACGGTGCGCTGGACAGGGGCCCGACTGCGGGTGGAGGTCACCGACACCGCCGACCGGCTGCCCACCCGGCGCGGCCTCGAACTGCACGCCGAATGCGGCCGGGGCCTGACCCTCATCGCGGCACTGGCGGAGAGCTGGGGCAGCGCAGGAACCGCCACCGGCAAAGTGACCTGGTTCGAGGTGGCGCCCGCGGCGCCCCCCGGCCTCGACCAGTCAGCCCGATGATTCCGACGACCGCGTAGCAGAGCTCTCCCCACAGCGCGAAACGCCCGTCGACACCCGGGACACGCGGTGAACTTCCCCGGACCGGCGGCCGATCCGACGAACCGTCAGGTCTCCGCCTGCTCGGCGGCCGGCCGCCGCAGCTCTTCACGCTCCGCCGTCGTCAGCTCTCCCGGTGCCCCCTGCCCGCGGTCGATGCGGTTGCTCTTGCTTCCCACCTGGCACCACTTCCTCTGGAATCTCACGTCCCGGTCTCCAGGTGTCCGTGATCAAGGGGAAGCTTCGGTGCGCTTGGCGAGCAGGCCCGCGAGCAGCATGCTGACCAGTGCGATTCCCACGCCGCAGAAGGTCCACAGTACCCGGTAGCCCACAGCGGCATAGTCGGAAGACTGCGGGAGGTCCACAAGGATGAGCACCCCTGCGGCGATGGCCGCGCAGTACAGCGTGTAGTTCAGGAAGCGAATCGCCAGCGCGTGCATGAACAGAACGAGTGCGACCACTTCGAGTCCGCGTTCGACCGCGAACAGCTGGCGCCCGTGTTCGCCGGCGGGCACAAGGAGTAGCAGCGCGGCGGCTGCGGCGCCGATCGCCGCTCCCGCAAGCCGCTGCGCGGCGACCAGCGTGGCTTGCTCCAGGCTCGGCTTCATCGCGACCATGGCCGCGAGCGGCATCCAGGAGCCGTGGGACAGGTTCAGCCCGAACGCAAGCGCGACGGTGCCGGCCGCTACCACGGCGCGGATCACCGCGAACATGATCACGGGCGGTGTCAGCTCCCGCCGGGACGTGTCGCCGGGCAGTTCCGCGACCGGCCGGGGCAGGTCCTGGCGCCCGCGGATCAGCCAGTGGAGGAACGCCACCGCGGTCCACAGCACCGCCCCACCGATCCAGGCAAGCACCTGAGCCCAGGTGTGACTGGTGACCCGGGCGGAATCATGGAGGCTGAAGGCGAGAGCGAGGGCGCCGATGAACCACACGTTCAGCAGCAGGGCGGCAACGAATCTGCGCACGCCGAACGCGACGGCCAGGCCGGCGCCCAGTGTGACGGCGAAAGCTGCAAGCACCATCCAGCCCCAGGCCGCTGTCCCGAGGCCGAATCCCAGCGCGGTCACTCCTGCGCCGATCAGCGCGAAGACGGCGAGGTGCGACGCTCGTTGCCCGAACCGGCCTCCGGGGTCCTGCAGCCCTGCGAACAGCAGGCCGAACAGTGCACTGAGCAGATACTGCTCATGCCCGATCGCCCGGAACACGATCAGCACCCCGAGCCCGACGTCCAGCGCCACCACTCCTCGCTGCCAGTCCAGCCCGGAGGGGGAGAGCTCGAACACCTTCGACAGCCAGCCCGTGACCTTTCCCTGGGCCTTGGGCTGTCCGTCTCGTCCGTTTGCGCTGCTCATGACCGCCCCCAATCGCCTCCGCCGTTCGGTATGCCGCATTCTGCGTTGCGGCCGAGACCGCAGCGAGGCGACCCGCAGAGCCCTGCCGGGGACAACTCGTACGCGGTCACCGCGAGCCTTCGTCACAGCTCGCAAGCAGCTGCGCGGCAGCGGACCGGAGGGGACGGACTCCTCACCATGCCCCCTCACGGGACCTCCCCGCCGGTGTGGTGCGACAGGCGCTGGCGTGCGAGCGGAGCCGTCACCAGCGCGAGGAATGTCCTGAGCTGGGTGAGAGAGAACGGTGAGAGAGAACAGGGACCCCTCGCAAGGACCAGGACCTTCGCGCACGGCCCGCCGGCCCCCGCCGATCCCCGGAAGCCGTCGCGTCGTGTCCGCCGCCGGGCACGTGTCTCCGCCTGGCCGGATGCAGTGTTCGGCTCGAAGGATGAGGCCCTGCCTGTCAGCGGCACATTCGCCGGTGTTCCCGGCCATGGCCGCACGGTGGACCGAGCTCCCGGACGCCGCGGCTGATGACGGGGCACCTGGATGCGCCGCCGTGGACAGGTCCCATCCGCAGCTGAGCAGCACAGCCCGGATGCGTCCTGCTGTGCCGGGAAGGTGTCGGCTGCCGACCCGACGACATGCGCGGTGTGGCACGGGGTGCTGGAATGTCGGGGAGGGCCGTTGGCCGCCCTGGTCGCGGTGCCCGCCGCCGGACGGTGACGGCGGGGCGGGGGCGAGCCTTCGCAGCTGCTCGTCAGGAGTGGCCATGGGCGAAGATCTGTCCGGGCTCAGGGAACCGGGGGAGCCGAGGGCCCGAGGGGTTCTGACCGAAGAGGAGTTCGCGGTGCAGAAGCAGAGTTTCCTGGGCTGACACCGAAATGGGGGAGCGGGAAGGGACGACCCCATGACGAAGCCGGGCCGGCGGTCGGATCCGCGCGACGGATCCCTGCGGGACGAGGGAGCGGACCGGCCGCGGGAGCGGCCGTCCAAGGGGGCCGGTGTACTGCGCCGTGACCGGCGTCCTCGTGTCGCTGTCGGCGTTCTGGTTCCTCGTCCTGTTCCACAAGCCGGAGCAGGACGTATGGGCCGGTCTGCCGCCGTCCCTGGGCCGGACTCCACCCCCGTGGCCGCTGCTGCTCTGTGGCACTGGCCGCACCCTGCACCCCGGCCGGCCGAGCGGCCGGCCGCACCGCACCATCGAGGAGCCGCCGATGCGCCCCAGCCCTACCGGAGAGCAGCGGTCACTGAGCCACGGCGGCCACCACGAGATGGACGGTCGGCCGCTGCTGGACGGACTCACCGCCGAGGCACCCATCGGCGGCGGCCGGGGCCAAGTACTGCTCCCGTGGCCTACCCGCATCGGCGGCGGGCGCTACCCCTTCGAAGGACAGGATCACCAACTCCCGCTGAGCGAGCCCGAACGGGGCAACGCCGTCCACGGACTTCTGCGCTGGACCTCCTGGCGGCTGCTCGACCGCGCGGACGACGGCGTCCGGGTCGGCAGCACGCTCCACCCGCAGCCCGGATACCCCTTCCAGCTGGAGGCCCTGGCCGACTGCCCGCTGGGGCCCCGGGGGCTGGAGGTCGCCCCCACGGCGACCGACACCGGTGACACCGCGGCGCCGTACGGGCCAGGCCAGCACCCCTATGTGACCGTCGGTACCGCCGCCGTGGACGAGGCGGTCCCCACCGTGCCCGCGCGCCACCGGCTGGTCACCGACGAGCAGGGTCTGCCCGTCGGCAGCGAGCCCGTCGACGGCACCCCGTACGACTTCCGTACCGCACGCACCGTCGGGGACCAGCGCCTCGACACCACGTTCACCGGCCTCTACCGGGACGCCTCCGGCAGGGCTGCCGTGCGTCTCGCGCACCCCTCCGGAGAGCACGGTGTCGATGTCCTGCTCGGCGAGAGCGCCCGCTGCGTCCGGATCTACACGGGTGACACCCTCGCCGAGCCCGCGCGAAGGCGGCAGGGGCCGGCTGCGGAGGCCATGCCCTGCCCACCGGACGCCTTCCGCAGCGGCACGGATCCGACCACGCTGGAACCGGGTGGCACCCATGTGCTCCGGTGGTCCCTGCGTCCCTGGAGGTCCCCGTGACCGCCGCAGCGCCGGCCTCGCACGGCATGACCGACGAGGCGTTCCGCGACCTGTACCGGGAGCTGCGCGAGTCTGCCCCGCGCGGTCCGGAGGACCGGCGCGGCACCCTCCGCCGGCTCACGCCCGAGCGAGTGGTGGCAGCGTCCGCTGAGGTCCGCACCGGGCGCACGGTGTCCCTCGCGGCGCCGGTCGAGACGGATCCCGGCCCGGACAACCCGCATCCCGCGAGCCACCGCATGCTCACCCCGGCCGACGGGGACGCCGGCCCGGACGGACTGCACTTCGCCCTCGACCGGTTCGCGATGAACGTGCATGGCAACGCGGACAGCCACCTCGACGCACTCTGCCACGTGATCTACGACGGCGGGCTCTACAACGACGTCCCGGCGAGCAGCGTGACCCCGGAGGGCGCCGGTGCGCTGACCCTCGACACGGTGCGCGACGGCATCGTGGGGCGCGGCGTGCTGCTGGACGTCCCACGGCTGCGCGGGGTGCCGTGGTTGGAGCCCGGAGAGCATGTGACGGCCGGAGACCTGGCCGCGGCCGAGGAAGCGCAGGGCGTCCGGACCGGTCCGGGAGACCTGCTGCTGGTCCGCGTGGGGCACGGCCGCAGACGCGCCGAACTCGGGGCGTGGCAGGCGGCAGAGGCCCGGGCGGGCCTCCACCCGACAGCGGTGCGGTATCTCGCCGAGCGGCGGATCGCCGTGCTCGGCTCGGACGGCAACAACGACACCGCCCCGAGCGCGGTGCCGTCCGTCGCCTTTCCCGTGCATGTGCTGGCGATCCACGCCATGGGGATGCACCTCATGGACTACCTGCGGTTCGAGGAACTGACCGAGGCGTGCGAAGCGGCGGGCCGCTGGAGTTTCCTGTGCCTGGTCGCCCCCCTCAGACTCCAGGCGGCCACCGGCTGCCCCGTGAACCCGATCGCCGTGCTGTGACCGGTGGGCACACCGGTCACCATCCCGGCCCGACGCGCCGGCTAGGGCACGGGGCGGCCCAGGGCGCGAAGCGCCGCTCCCACGATCTCCGCCGTGCTGCCGGACGCGTCCACGGTCACGGTGGTGATCGTGATGGGCGGGTCGGCGTCCGGGAAGTCCACGGTCGGCAGCCGGCTGGCGCGACGCCGCAGCTGTCCGACGTGTCCGGACTGTCCGAGGGGCATGGTCGACGGGCCTCCTCGCAAAGGCGGGTCAGACACTGGTCCTGCCCACTATGGCGCCTCACCCGGCCGGAGCGCCGAAGGCGCGAACCGTCAGCCGGGGGTGGGCACTCAGGGGGGCACTCATTCGCCACCCCGGCCGGCGCGGCACGGCCAGGAGTCCGCTCCGATGACCTCCATCGAACCGTCTGCCACGGCGAGGGCCCTGCTGCCGTTCACGCCGGCCGATCTCGTCGGCCTTCCGCCCGCTCTCGCCCTGGTCCGTGCACAGCCGGCGCGCTACGCGGCGGGCGAGCCGCTGGCCAACGTGGTGGCGGTCGGCGCGGGCTGACGCGAGGGAACGCGCCGAGGACATGCCGGCGGACCGCCGTTGTGCGTGCCTGCGCCGCCCGGCCGTGCCCCGCGCGGGCTCCCGTGCCCTCGCGGCCCCCGGATGCCGCGCCGGCGAGCAGCGTATACGTTCGAAGAAGGGGGAGCGGCGGGGACGGCCATGAAAGGGCCCGGCCGGGCAGCCGGGACCGCAACCCGAGGACGGTGGTCGCTGTGGGCGACACCCCCCACTACGACGTCATCATCATTGGTACCGGCGCCGGCGGAGGCACGCTCGCCCACCGCCTCGCCCCCTCCGGCAAACGGATCCTCGTCCTCGAACGCGGCGGCTACCTCCCGCGCGAACGGGACAACTGGGAATCCACCGCCGTGTTCGTCAAGGGCAAGTACCGGGCCCCGGAGTTCTGGTTCGACAAGCACGGCGACACCTTCCCGCCCGAGGTCAACTACTACGTCGGCGGCAACACCAAGTTCTACGGCGCCGCCCTGTTCCGGCTGCGGCCCGAGGACTTCGGCGAACTGCGTCATCACGGCGGCGTCTCGCCCGCCTGGCCGATCCGCTACGAGGACCTGGAGCCGTACTACACCCAGGCCGAGCACCTCTACCGAGTGCACGGACGGCATGGTGAGGACCCCTGGGAGGGACCGGCCGGCGCGCAGTACGCCTACCCGCCCGTCGAACACGAGCCGCGGATCCAGCAGTTGAGTGACGACCTGGAGAAGGCGGGCCTGCACCCCTTCCATCTGCCCGTCGGCGTGAATCTGAGCCAGGACGAGAACGGGCGGGCGACCCGTTCCAGTGTCTGCATCCGCTGCAACCGCGTGGACGGATTCCCCTGCCTGGTGCGCGGCAAGTCCGATGCAGAGGTCGTGTGTGTGGAACCCGCCCTGGAACACCCCGGGGTCGAGCTGCTCACCGATGCACGGGTGATCCGGCTGGAGACCGATCCGACGGGCCGCCGTGTCAGCGGTGTCGTGGTCCGGCTCGCCGGCGACGAAGAGGCCCGGTACGCGGCGGACGTCGTGTGTGTCGCCTGCGGTGCGGTCAACACGGCAGTCCTGCTGCTCGCTTCGGCGAACGAGCACCACCCCCGAGGGCTGGCGAACAGCTCGGACGTGGTCGGCCGGTACTACATGCGGCACAACAACCTGGCACTGATGGCCGTTTCGAAGGAACCCAACGACACCCAGTTCCAGAAGACCCTTGCCCTGAACGACTGGTACCTCGGTGCGGACGACTGGGATCACCCCCTCGGGGGGATCCAGATGCTGGGCAAGTCGGACGCCGAGCAGATCCACGGAGAGGCCCCGCGCTGGGCGGGAGCCGCGATGCCGGACATGCCCTTCGAGGTCCTGGCCCATCACGCGGTCGACTTCTGGCTGTGCGGCGAGGACCTGCCGCTCCCCGACAGCCGCGTCACCCTGGACGGCGACGGCCGGATCCACCTCGCACTCGACGAGTCCAACAACGTCGAAGGACTGAAACGCCTGCGGCACAAACTCCAGCACATGCTCGGCCGCCTGGGCATGCACGAGCACCATCTGCTGCCTCGCAGCATCTACCTTCACAAGGGCATGCCGATCGGCGCCACCGCGCACCAGGCCGGTACGGTCCGCTTCGGCGACGATCCCGCCACTTCCGCCCTGGACGTGCACTGCAAGGCCCACGACCTGGACAACCTGTACGTGGTCGACACGAGCTTCTTCCCCAGCATCGGCGCGGTGAACCCGTCCCTGACCGCCATCGCCAACGCCCTGCGGGTGGGCGACCACCTCCTGGAGCGGCTGGGCTGACACTCCGGTGGCGAAGACGGCCCGTTGCCGGCTCCCCGCTGCTCCAGGGGAGCGAATCGCCTGTGCGATGCGGCCCAATCTGCGCCCGGCGCGCACGCCCGAGCAGCTCCGCGGTGGTTCCGTGTCGGTGTGGACCGCCCGTGACGCCGACCGTCGGGGGCTATGCAGCGAGGAGGCGGACAGTCGTGAACTCCACCGCGGGCGCACCCCGGGGCGTGATCCCGGCGCATCTGCTGAAGGGACAGAAGGCGCTGGTCACGGGGGCAAACTCCGGTATCGGCAAGGCGACGGCCATCGGTCTGGGCCGCGCGGGCGCGGACGTCGTCGTGAACTACGTGGCCGGCCAGGAGGCGGCCGAGAAGGTCGTCGAGGAGATCACCTCGTACGGGGTGCGGGCCGCGGCGTACGAGGCGGACGTGTCCCGGGAGGACCAGGTCGCCGCCATGACAGAGCGCATGGTCGAGGAGTTCGGGACCATCGACATCCTGGTCGCCAATGCCGGCCTGCAGCGGGACGCCGGCGTCACCGAGATGACCCTGGCACAGTGGCAGAAGGTGCTGGACGTCAACCTCACCGGCCAGTTCCTGTGCGCCCGCGAGGCCACGAAGGAGTTCCTGCGCCGCGGGGTCGTCCCCGAGGTGTCCCGTTCGGCGGGGAAGATCATCTGTATGAGCTCCGTGCACCAGCTCATCCCCTGGTCCGGCCATGTGAATTACGCGTCCTCCAAGGGCGGCGTGCAGATGATGATGGAGACCCTCGCCCAGGAGCTCGCCCCGCAGCGGATCCGGGTGAACGCGATCGCCCCGGGAGCCATCAGGACACCGATCAACCGCACCGCGTGGGAGACCCCCGAGGCCGAGCGGGACCTGCTGCGGCTGATCCCTTACGACCGCGTGGGCGAGCCCGAGGACATCGCCTATGCAGTCGTCGGCCTCGCTTCCGATCTCATGGACTACGTCGTGGGCACCACGCTGTACGTGGACGGCGGCATGACGCTCTTCCCCGGGTTCGCGACCGGCGGCTGACCGACCCGCACCCCGTTCAGTCCTCCCTCCCGCAAAGGCGCCTATGCACACCACGGTCACCCTGCTCGCGGACGTCCCTGCACAGACGCTCCCGGCCAGGTCGCTGATGGCCTTCACGCTCGCCGCGCACATCACGCTGGTGCCCCTGGGCGTGGCACTGCCGTTCATCACCCTGGTGATGCACCACCGGGGTCTGCGCCGCAACGACCCCACGGCGCTGCTGCTGGCCCGTCGCTGGTCGGCCGTCATGGCGGTGCAGTTCGCGATCGGCGTGGTGACCGGCACCGTCCTGTCCTTCGAGTTCGGCCTGCTGTGGCCGGGTCTGATGGGCCGGTGGGGTGATGTCTTCGGCATCGGTTTCGGCGTCGAGGCGTGGGCGTTCTTCCTCGAGGCGGTACTGATCGCGATCTACCTGTACGGCTGGCGCAGGCTCAAGCCCCGTACCCACTTCCTGCTCGGCCTGCCGCTACCCGCCACGGCCCTGCTCGGGGCGTTCGGGATCCTGGCCGCCAACTCCTGGATGAACACCCCGCAGGGCTTCACGCTGGACGCCGAGGGCCACCCCACCGACGTGAACATCTGGAAGGCGATCTTCACCCCGATGTTCGGCCCGCAGTACTGGCACTTCGTGGTCGCCATGCTGGTGACCGCCGGATTCGTGGTCGCGGGGGTCTATGCCGTCGGGTGGCTGCGCGGGCGGCGGGACCACTACCACCGGCTCGGCTTCGCCGTTCCCTTCACGGTCGCCGCGCTCTTCACACCCGTGCAGTTCGTGCTCGGCGACTCCATCGCCCGCTCGGTGTTCCACAAACAGCCGGTGAAGTTCGCCGCGATGGAGTATGTCTGGGAGACCGACACTCATGTGCCGGAGTACCTGTTCGGCCGGCTCCACCCGGACGGCACCGTCTCCGGTGGTATCAAGATCCCCCAACTGGACTCCATCCTCGCCGGGTTCAGCCCCGATACCCGGGTCACCGGACTGACCTCCGTCCCCGCGGACGAACGGCCGAACGCCACACAGGCCACCATCGCCCACTGGGCCTTCGACGTCATGGTCGTGATCGGCTCGCTGCTGGCACTGCTCGCGCTCTGGTACGGGTTGGTGTGGCTGCGCCGAAGGAGGCTGCCCGAGTCCAGGTGGTTCTACCGGAGCGCCGCTTGCGCCGGCGCCGCCTCCGTCGTCGCCGTCGAGTGCGGCTGGATCACCACCGAGGTGGGACGCCAGCCCTGGATCGTCTACCAGCACATGCGGGTCGCCGACGCGGTGACCACGACCGGCGCCTCCGGACTGTGGATCATGTTCGGCCTGGTCGTGACCGTGTATGTGCTGATCTTCGCCTCGTTCCTCGTCGTCCTGCTCAGGATGCGCACCCGATGGCGGCTCGCCGACGAACAGCAGGCGGCGGGACGGCCGGTGGCGGCCCCCGAGACGGACACGCCCTACGGCCCGCGCCCCGCGGTCGGGGCCGGAGGCTCCGCCGAGTCCGGCAACGGTCCGTCCAGGGACGCCCGGTCGTGATCGCCGACGTCATCGCCTTCGTGCTGCTGCTCGCGGTGGCAGCCTACGCCTGCGCGGGCGGCACCGACTACGGTGCCGGGTTCTGGGACCTGACGGCCGGAGGAGCCGAACGCGGCAAGCGGCCCAGATGGCTGATCGACCATGCGATGGCGCCGGTGTGGGAGGTCAACAACGTCTGGCTGATCTTCGTCCTCGTCATCATGTGGACCGGGTTCCCGGTGCTGTTCCAGACGGTCTTCTCCGCCATGTGGCTGCCCCTGGCGCTCGCCGCCGTGGGCCTGGTGCTGCGCGGCGCAGGCTTCGCCCTGCGCAAGCCCACCCGGCGACTCGCCGGGCGGCGCCTGTACGGGGCCGTGTTCGCCGTCTCCTCCCTGCTGACCCCGTTCTTCCTCGGCGCGGCGGTCGGCGGCGTGGCCTCGGGCCGGGTGGCGCCCGGCACACCCGCGGCAGCGGACGCCTGGTCCAACCCCACGTCCGTCGTCTTCGGTCTGCTCGCCGTGGCGACGACGGCGTTCCTGGGAGCCGTGTTCCTGGCCGCGGACGCCCGCCGCTTCGACGCTCCCGATCTCGACGGCTACTTCCGCAGGCGCGCCCTGGGCGCACTTGCCGCGGTCGTCGTGCTGTCCGTGGTCACGCTGATCGTCACGCACGGCGACGCCCCACACGTCTGGCACGGTCTCACCCACGGCGTGGGGCTGGCCCTCGTCATCTTGGCGGCGGTGGCCACGCTCGCCGCCGCCTGGCTGCTGCTGCGCACCTCCGGCACGTGGTCCCGGGTCGCGTCCGTCACGGTCGTCGCCTCCGCCGTGATCGCCTGGGGCATGGCCCAGCGCCCGTACCTGATCCCCGATTCGCTGACCGTCGCAGCGGGGGCCGGCGACTCCACCACGCTGCGCTGGCTGGGGGTGGTGACACTGGTCGCCGTGGTGCTCGTGTTCCCGGCCGTCGCCCTGCTGTACTGGCTGGACACCCACGGCGAACTCGAAACCCTCACGGACACCGATCTGCGGCGGTCGGATTCCGGCGGCGACGCCTGACCGCGGGAGACCACCCTTGGACCTGGGCATGACGGGTGAACCGTGAGCACGGACGACATCCTGCTGGGTGTCGGCCTCACCGTGACCCTGGCCGTCGGCTCCCAGATCCTTGCGCACAGGCTTAGGATCCCGGCGCTTGTCGTGCTGCTGCCCGTCGGCTTCACCGCCGGGGCGCTGACCGATGTCGTCGACCCCGACGAGCTCCTGGGTCCCGCGTTCCCGCCTCTGGTCTCCCTGGCCGTCGCCGTGATCCTCTACGACGCCGGGCTGGCACTCGACCTGCGCCACCTCAGGGGCGGCACCCGCCGGGCCGTGACCCGCCTGATCACCTTCGGCCCGCTGATCACGTGGGGTGCCACGCTTGCCCTGGTTCTGCTCCTGCTCGGCGTGCCGTTCGCAGTCGCCGCGATGGTCGGCGTCATCCTCGTCGTGTCCGGTCCGACCGTCGTCGGCCCGCTGCTCGACTACGTCCGGCCGACGGGCAGAGTGCGGCGCATCCTGATCTGGGAGGGGTCGCTCATCGACCCGGTCGGCGCCGTCACGGGCGCCCTGGTATTCCAGTGCATCCTCGCCGGAGGGTTCCAGCTCGGCCACGGCTTCCGCTTCGGGGGCTTCGTCCTCAACGTGGCGGTCGGCCTCGCCGGCGGCGCGGTCGCGACGGCGCTGCTGTGGTTCGCCCTGCGTACTCTCCGGCTGGGCGAGACTCTCGGAACACTCGCCCAGTTCGCGGTCGTCATCGCGGTCTCCGCCGGATGCGACGTGGTATTCGACGACACCGGGCTCCTCGCGGCCATCGTGGTCGGAATCGCCGTCGCCAACCTCCCCGGATTCGACCTGCCGACCCGGCGGCCGTTCCTCGAGACGCTCGTCCAGCTGATCATCGGGCTGCTGTTCGTCTCCATCTCCGCCACCGTGTCTCCCGCGTCCGTGCTGCCCGTTCTGCTGCCCTGCCTCGGGCTGGTCGCCGGGCTCGTTCTGGTGGTCCGGCCGCTGGTCGCCTGGTTCTGCACCGTCCGTACGGATCTGGCCCGCGGCGAACGCGCCTTCGTCGGCTGGATGGCACCGCGCGGCATCGTGGCGGCATCCACCGCGGCCACCTTCTCCGCGTCACTCGTGGACTCGGGCCTGGACGGAGCCGACGAGATCCTGCCGATCACCTTTCTCGTGATCGTCGGGACCGTGCTGGTCTACGCGCTCACGGCCGCACCCGTGGCCGCCGCCCTGCGCGTCGGCGGGTCCGCGCGGGCCCGGCCACTGCTCGTGGGCGGTGAACCGTGGGTGATCGACCTCGGCCGGACGCTGGGCTCCGCCGGGCTCGACGTCCTGATGTGGGCAGGACCCGAGCGGCAGCGGGAACGGATCGTACGCGCCGGACTGTCGCTCGCGCCCCGGGAACTGCTGGCCACCGTGGCGGCCCCCGAGGTACGGCTGGAGAACGTCACAGAGGTCCTCCTGCTCACCGAGGACGACGACTTCAACGCTCTGGCATCGATCATGCTGCGGGACAGCGTCGACGGTCCGGTCCACCGGATCGGCGCACCCGAGGGCACCTCCGCCACTCTCGCCTCGTACTCCGATGACGACGTCCTCTTCGGAGGGGGCCTCTCCCGCCGGGAGGTGACGGCACGTCATGCCCGAGGGGCTCGCTTCGTGGTGCTGCCGCGTACCGAAGTGATGCCGGCCGATCACGATCCGCTGTTCGTCGTCAGGGCCGACGGAAGGCTGGAACCGTCCGCGCCCGCCCGCGAGGCCACCCCGCGGGCGGGCGACGCGGTCGTCCTGCTGGGTCCCGCCGAGGCCGGAGCGGACCGGACCGGCGGCTAGGATCCGTCCGCACGCGTCTCCTTGAGCCTCGCATCCAGCGTGATCGCGGCATCGATGAGTGCCAGATGAGTGAACGCCTGCGGGAAGTTACCGAGTTGACGACCGGTCAGAGCGATCTCCTCGGAGTACAGACCGAGATGGTTGGCGTACGTCATCATCTTCTCCAGCACGAACCGGGCCTGGTCGGTCCGCCCGGCCCGGGCCAGGGCGTCGACGTACATGAACGTACACAGGGAGAAGGTTCCTTCGGAGCCTCGCAGACCGTCGGGCGACGCCGACGGGTCGTAGCGGTAGACCAGGCTGTCGGTGACCAGTTCCCGGTCCATCGCCTCCAGCGTGGAGGCCCACATCGGGTCGTCGGGGGTGATGAAGCCCACCGTCGGCATACGCAGCAGCGACGAGTCGAGCACATCGCTGCCGTAGTGCTGGACGAAGGCCCGGCGCCCGGAATCCCAGCCCTTGGCGAGCACCTGCTGGTAGATCCCGTCCCGCGCGCTGCTCCAGCGGCCGGTCGCCGCCGGGCGGCCACTGGCGGCCGCGAGCCGCAGGGCGCGGTCGAAGGCGACCCACGACATCACCCGGCCGTACGTGAAGTGCTGGCGGCCGCCCCGCGTCTCCCACAGGCCCTCCCCGGCCTGGTCCCAGTGGTCGACCAGCCAGTCGAGAATGGTGTGCAGCGAGTCCCAGCCCCGGTTGTCCAGCTGGATACCGCGCTGGTGGGCGAAGTAGATGCTGTCCAGTGCCTCGCCGTAGATGTCCAGCTGGAGTTGCGTGGCCGCGCCGTTGCCGACCCGTACCGGGGCCGACCGCTCGTAGCCCTCCCAGTGCTCCAGGATCTCCTCGTCAAGGCCGGAGGAGCCGTCGACCCGGTACATGATGTTCAGCGGCCCCGTGCCACCGTCGCTGCCCACGCGTTCCTTCACCCGGTCGCCCAGCCATCCGATGAACGCCGACGCCTCCTCCTTGAAGCCCAGCCCCAGCAGGGCGTACACGGAGAACGAGGCGTCCCGGATCCAGGTGAACCGGTAGTCCCAGTTGCGCTCCCCGCCGGGCTGCTCCGGCAGTCCCGCCGTCGGCGCCGCCACCAGTGCGCCGCTCGGGGCGTACGTCATCAGCTTCAGAGTGACCGCCGAGCGCTCCACCGCCTCCCGCCAGCGGCCCGAGTACCGCGACTGACCGAGCCAGGAACGCCAGAACCGCACGGTACCGTCGAAGAGCTCCTGGAACTCCGCGAGGCGGATCTCGCTCGGCGGTGTCCCGTCGGCCGACGACTCGATCACCATGCCCCGCTGCTGACCGGCGTGCAGCGCCACGTGGAAGTGCAGATCGTTGCCGCCCGGCGGTGTGGTGAGCAGCCGTTCGTCACCCGGCTCGCGCACCGCGTGCACGGTGAGGGAGATGTCGTCCGAGGCGAACACGGCCCCGTTCTCGCTCAGGTGCCGTTCGTGGGGCTTACGGCCGTAGTCGAAGCGGGGCGCGATGTCGATCTCGAAGGTCATGCTGCCGCGTACGCAGCGCAGCATGCGGACGATCCGGTGGCGGTCGGTCGCGGCCCGACCGGTCACCGGCATGAAGTCCACGACTTCACCGGCACCCTCCTCGGTCATGAACCGGGTCACGAGGACCGCTGTGTCGGGAAGGTACAACTGCTTCGTCGCGTACGTCTTCTGGACCGGCGCAACCGTGCACTGCCCGCCCTTGCCCCCGTCCAGCAGCGCGCCGAACACACTGGGGGAGTCGAAGCGCGGACAGCAGTACCAGTCGATGGTCCCGTCGGTGGTCACGAGCGCGGCGGTCTGCAGATCGCCGATGAGTCCGTGGTTCTCGATCAGCGGATAGTCGGCCATGGGGAGCCCCTTTCGGCGCTGCGCAGTCCCAGCTTAGGCAATCGGCCCCGGACCGGCCTGTCGGCCGCCCGCCCGCCCGCGCGCCTGCCGCACCGGCTCTGCGTACCCGGCGGACACGCCTTAGCGGGGGGGGAGCAGCACGGACACGCCCTGGAGGATGCCTGTGCCGTCGAGCCACGCACCGCCACGGCACCCGGTGCCCGGATCGTGCGCGCCACCAGGGTGCGGACGATGATGTCCTGGGCCACGGCGTTCCGGATCCGTGAGTACGCCAGGGCCAGCCTGTGGATCGTGCCCATGCCAGGGCTGCTTGCCGGGGTGCTCCTCGCCGAGGCCGCGCAGGCGGCGGGCGACGCCGACTGGGCGCCCGGGAACTGGCGGTACTCGGCGACCACAGCCGGCAGCGTCCTCAGCTCCGTCGTCGGTGCCATGGTCGCCCTCCGGTGACGCACATCCGCACCGAGCGCGGTGGGGCCGTCCAGGCGCTGAACGCCGCCGGGCTGACGGCCGCCGCGGTGCGTCACGACTGTGTCCTCGTCGTGACACATCCGGTCGGGGACTTAGTTCCGCCGGGCGCCGTCCTGGTCGAGGTCCACGGCGGCCGTCCTGCGCCCGACCCGTCACAGGTGACCGGGCTGATCGCCCTCGGCACCGAGCGGGCCGTCGAGCAGGACCCGGCCTTCGCCCTGCGCGTCCTCGTCGGCATCGCGATCCGCGCGCTGTCCCCGGCCGTGAACGACCCGACCACCGCGGTGCAGGCGCTCAACCACATCGAGGCGTTCCTGCACACGCTCGGCCGGACCGTACTGCACGCACCGTACGCGATCGCCGACGAGCACGGCCTGCCTCGGCTCGTGGTGCCGGGCCGCTCCTGGGAGGAGTACCTGCAGCTCGCTGTCACCGAGATCAGGGACTACGGGGCAGATGCCACCCAGGTCTGCCGACGGCTGCGTGCCCTGCTCGAGGGGCTGCTGGACGCACTGCCCGCCGAACGCCTGCCCGCGGTGCGGGCGGAGCTCGAGCTCCTGACGGCGTCGGCGGAGCAGCGGATCGGCGACCCGGCGCGCCGCGCCACGGCACTGACCGCGGACCGGCAGGGCATCGGCGGCCACCTGATGTCGCCACCCGCCGGTCCGACGGATCCCGCCGGGCCCGGCTGACCCGGCGGCGCACGGCAGCGATCCGCCACCTCGTTCTCGAGGCCCAGGCCCCGGTGGTCGCCCGGATGCTCGGCTACCAGGACGACACCTCCGCTCGCCTTGCCGAAGAGGCCGGAGGAACCTGGCGGCACTCGGCTCCTGGTGACGACTCACGGTGACCACGCGCCCTCGCCGACTCATGAATACGCGACTCCCGATTGCGCGAGGTCGCCGGTTTCCTACCCGCCTGGGCCCAGACCACCCTCGGAACCACATCAAGGTCGTCTCCCGGCCCCAAGACGCCAAGGGCTTCGTCCTGTTGCCCAAGCACTGGGCGGTCGAACGGTCGAATTCGCGGACGATGCGAGCCAGCCGCAACGCGCGGGACCACGAGCGCCTCATGTCCTACGCCGAAGCCCAGATCGAGTGGGCCTTCATCACCCTCATGACCCGCCAGAACTCCCGACCTGCGGAAAGAAGAAGCAGCAGGCACTCAGCGCGGGCGTGGTCGCCGTGCCAGACAGCTTGGTAGGCGAGGTCGTCGACCGCCGGTGCCCGATCAGCTGGTGGATGGAGCGCACCGGCAGCGCCGAGTTCCACCAGCGGGGCGGGGCGGCGTTCATCGACCTTCACAACACTATCTGACCAGGCCTTTTGACTTACGACCTCACGGTCGCGCCCCGTCACCAACGCGGCCACCGCCCGCAGCCGCAGGGCCTCCTGCGCCTACGGCGACACATGCCGCGCGTCCCCCCCACGAGATCGCTCACGCCCGCCCAACGACCCAGAACCCGAACCGCTTCCGACCAAGACCGGAGAGCCGTGTGCGGGGAAGACTCGCCTCCAGGGTTCGGGAAGGGGCCGCCGTCGGAAACTACCGGCGCCACGGGCACCTCGTCGGCGGCCTGCTCCACTCTGTGCGGGGTGAGAATCCCCTCGGCTACTCAGCCGGGAAGCTCCATGGCGCGGGCCCCGGTGGCGGGCCCTGCGGGCGGCCCGCAGGAGGTCAGGGCCGGATCCCGTCGTGCGTGACGAGGAGATGGCGGGGGCCCCGCAGGATCGGGTTCGACCGGTACTCGGGCGGGTCCTGCACGAGCCTGGGGTTGTCAAGGCGGCGGATCAGCTCGGTCAGGGCCAGTTGCGCCTCCAGCCGCGCCAGCGGTGCGCCGAAGCAGCTGTGGATTCCGCTGCCGAATCCGAGGTGCTGGTTGTCGGGCCGCCACGGGTCGAAGCGGTCCGGGTCCCGGAAGCGCCCAGGGTCCCGGTTCCCCGATGCCAGCACGAGTGTCAGCGGCGCGCCTTCGGGGATCACGACTCCGGCGACCTCGACATCGGTCAGCGGGGTGCGCTGGGGCAGCATGTGGATCGGCGGCTCGAAGCGCAGGAGTTCCTCCACGGCCTGCGGCATCGCGGCGGGATCCGCGCGGAGCCTCTCCAGGACCCCGGGGTTGCGCAGCAGGGTGAGCATCCCGTTCGTGATCAGGTTCACCGTGGTCTCGTGGCCCGCGATGAACAGCAGGACGGAGTTGGTGACCAGCTCCATCGGTTCGATGGAGCGGTGCGAGAGGTCTTCGTTCGCGAGGCCGGAGAGCATGTCCTCCCGCGGGGCTCCGCGGCGGTCCGCCATGAGGCCGCCGATGTAACCGGCCATGTCGACTCTGGCCTGCTGCTCGGCCTGCCTGCGTGCGCCGGGGTCCTTCTCCGGCCCCGGGTCGATCGACGCCACGATCGCGTCGGCCCAGACGTGGAAGCGGGGTTCGTCCTCCGGCGGTACACCCAGCAGCCGGCAGACGACCGTCACGGGGAAGGGGTAGGCCAGGTCGTCGACGATGTCGACCCGGCTCCGGCCGGCCAGACCGTCGATCAGGCTGGTGACGATCCCGGGCAGCTCTTCCCCCAGCGTCTCCACCCGCCGGGGGCTGTCCGGGGGCCCGAAGTGGCTCATGAACAGCCGCCGTATCTCGTCGTGGTCGGGTGGGTCGAGCTTGATCAGGCCCGGTGGAACCCCCGCGGCCTCCTCACCGGTCGGTGGGTCCGCCTCCCTGCGCGTCCGGTTGCGCAGGTCCGAGCTGATCCTGGGATCGTGCAGCAGTTGCATGATCTCGCGGTAGGTGCCGACGAGGAAGTGCCCGTTCTCCTGCGGTGCCACCGGGGTGGCCCGGAGCTGCGCGTACAACGGGTAGGGGTCCGCGCGGTGGGCGTAGTCGGTGATCTGCCGGAGCAGCGTCGCGGTCGTCATGAGGCGTCTCCTTGGCCTGTCGGGCGTCGACTTCCGGTCCTGCCGCCGATCAGGCGGGCGGCCGCAGGAAGACCGTCCGCCGTTCGTCCGGCAGATGGCCGGTCACGGACACCGTGGGGCCGTGGCTGAGGATCGCCGGGTCGCGGACGTCCGACGGAAGTACTTCCGTCTTCTCCGGTCGGCCGACGGTGTCGAATGCGGGCGGGAACGGAGCCGCGGCCTCGATCAGCCCGCCGTAGAAGTCGATCCACATCGCCTGGTCGAAGGTGACCGCCGCGGTGACACGCCCCCGATAGCCGTAGAGCGCGACGAACCGCCGTTCCTCCAGGGATCCCTGGACCACGGAGATCTCGTCGGAGAACGTCGGGACTCCGACGGACTTGATGTTGACCCCGAACTGACTGGACCAGAAAGCCGGCAGCGACAGATGAGGGCGTCTGCGGGGCCCGGGACTGACCATGTTGTGGGCGGCGACCTCGGCCTGTGCCACGGCGTTGCCCCAATGCTCCAGGGCCAGCAGCTGGTACTCGTACACAGGGTGCGGGAAGCGGGCCACGTCACCGGCGACGAAGACGTCGTCGGTGACGATGCCGTTCAGGTCGAACGCCCGGCAGCCCGCGTCGCAGGCAACGCCCCGTGGTCCGGCCGCCAGTCCTGACCCGGTCAGCCACTCGGTGTTGCGCACCGCGCCGAGAGCGACCACCGCCACGTCGACGTCGAGTGCGGTGCCGTCCGACAGCCGGGCCCGGGCCAGCCGGCCCCGCCCGTCACCTTCCAGCGTCGTGACGGTCACGCCGCACCTCAGGTCCACGCCGTGATCGCGCTGCATGCCCGCGGCGACCTCCGCCAGCACGCCGCCCAGTGCCCCGACCAGCGGTGCGCTGCCGCGCTCTGCGACCACCACGTCGAGGCCCCGCTCGCGGCACACCGAGGCGATCTCCGACCCCGTGAAACCGGCACCGACGACCAGTACCCGCCGCGGTCCGGCGTCCAGCCGTTCCCGCAGAGCCCGGGCGTCGTCCAGCGTGCGCAGGGCGACCACACCGTCGAGGGACGCCTGCGCCTCGTCCGGCCAGGGCCTCGCACGGACGCCGGTGGCGATCAGCAGTCGGTCGAACGGGAGGTCCGCACCGTCGGACAGTCTCACCAGCCGTTCGTCCAGGTCCAGCCCGGTGGCACCGACTCCCAGCCGCCAGTCGGCGTCCACCGGGCGGCGTGCGGGAAGCGCCACGTGCTCAGGGGGGACACGGCCCAGGAGCACCTGTTTGGACAGCGGCGGCCGGTCGTAGGGTTCGTGTCGTTCCTCGCCGACGACGGTGAGGGCACCTGCGAATCCGTCCTCGCGCAGTGTCTCCGCCGCACGCAGACCGGCCAGCGACGCCCCCACGACGACGATCCGGCCGTCACGCCCGGTCACGGCCGGCCCCGTTCGGTTGGACGTCCGGGGTTGTGCCCCGGGTTCGAGTCCGGGTTCGAGTCCGCGTCCGGATCGGAGTCCAGGGCGGCCACCGGGCCATCCTGGATCAGGATGGCCCGCACGGGGCAGGCCGCCGCCGCCCTGAGCACCTCTTCTCGGCGGTATTCGTCGGGGACCGCGTCGTACAGCAGGGCCTCCTCACCGTGGAGGGTGAACACCTCCGGGGCGAGGAATGCGCATTGTGCGTAGCCCTGGCAGCGGTTGAGATCGACCACGAGTCTCATGGGGCCTGCCTTTCGCACCCGGGAGCCGTCGGCACCTGAGGCACCGGGACCACGCCCGAGTTCTCGCATCCATCAGGGGTTCCCCGCCTCGCTTCCCACGAAGGCCAGGGCCCCACGTTCGTCCTCACACAGGCAGTACTTCCACAACTACTACAGCCCGTGCAGGCCCGCAGGTCGTGGCGTCCCGGCCGGCCGCCGGGGAGCGTCGGCGGTCACGCATTTCCCCAGAATCTGCATGATCAGCGCCATCTGGCCAGACCTTCCGCATGGAGGTGGACGGGGACGGCCGGCCGCCGGCGAGCGTCGAGAGCCTGTGGGCACTGGACCTCGGCGACGGAACCGTGCGTCTCGACAACACTCCGTGGTTCGTGCGCGGGGTCGCGAGCGGCGACATCGTGCGCGTGGACGTCGATGACGACGGCCTGCTCCGGGCCGGGGAGACCGTTCACGCGTCGGAGAACTGCACGATCCGGTTGATCGTGCTGAAGGACGGAGGCTCGGCCGCGGCCCGACAGACCGTGCTGGAGACCTTCCACCGGTTCGGCACCACCGGTGAGGGCATCGAGCAGTTTCGGATGGTCGCGCTGGACGTCCCGCCGGAAGCGGACATCCAGCGGATCCGCAAGCTGCTGGAGCGCGGCGACGCGAAAGGCTGGTGGCACTGGGAAGAGGGATGCGTCACTGCCGCCTGGAGAGCCGGCACAGGCATCGAGGACCACTGAGCGCCACCTGGACGGCTCGGGTCGGCAACCGGACACGAGAGGGTGGGGAATCGTCTGGCGTTTGACATGGGGAATCGGCTGACCCGCGACAGGTCAGGCACCCGCTGTGGGACCGCTGCCCGTCCACGCGTTGCCGCGCGCCACCTCAAAGCTGAGCCGCCACGGCCGGTGGCCGTCGGCTTCGCAGACGGCCCACAGGCGCATCGGCGAATCCCGGTACTGCTCCCGCCATCGTTGTTCCCCGTCGGCTCCCTCGTACCAGGACGGCCGCAGGGTCGGTTCGGTGGCGAACCGGGTCTGGTCTCCCGGTTCGAGCCGGAACGCCGCCACCGTGCGGCCGAGGCCGTCCGCTCCGTCGATGCCGGGGCGGAAACGCAGCGGGCCCCAGATCATCTGTGCGCGCATCTGCCGGGTGACGCTGCCGGCCAGTTCGGGGTCGTCGGAGCGGTCACGGTCATCGCGTACCTCCAGCCGCACGCGGACCGGGCCCAGCGAGTCCGGGCCGTCGAAGCGGACCGCGATCCACGTGAATTCCCGGCGGATACGGAGCTGAGGTGTCAGATCGTTGTGCCAGCGGTCGCGCTCGATCTGCGCGACCGACGCCGCGGTGGCGTTCGCCTCCCGGGAGGCCCGCCATGCAGCGAACGCGGCGAAACCGCTGAACGCGGCCGATGCCGCGGCGATGCTCGTATCCGCTATCCCCATGCGCCGCGACTGTAGCCCAACGCCCGCGCCGGGCGGCCCACCGGCCCACACCTTCCGGTCGGGGCCGGTTGATCACCCCGTACTCGCGGGCGAACCGGTCGGCCTCGCTGTGCCGACCCGGTGAGTCCGTGCAGCCCCGGCGCCGTACGGCACCGACTCCATCTGCGCGGGCGTCAGATGCAGCAGCCACCGGCGGCCCGCCCGGTCGCGGCGCGCGGCCCGGGGCGTCGCAGAAGAGGCGGTGGATCACCAGCTCGATCCGTACCCGGCGACCCCCGACCGTGCCGTCGGCGAGCCGACGCTGATACCCGCTGTGCCGCCGACGGGACGGCGTTCCACGCTCCGGGCACGGCACCGGCTTCGTCGGGGTTGGACTCACCGCAATCCGTAACAGACACACAGGCCGAGTGTCGCCGTCGGCATGACGGAGCGTCACCAGCGAACAGAAGCACATACCCGCTTCACGGAAATCTTGGCAGAGCCGTATCTACTGGCCGCCCACCACCGCCACGGTCTGCGCCCTGCTGTGCTGACCGGCCCCGGTTCGTTCCCGTCTCCGTCCCGGTGCCCGCCCGGCGAGCGAGCTCCGGGACGGCAGCACGCTGCGGCTGCCGTGCGTCCGGTGGGTGAGGGCGGGGTCAGCCCAGCTCCTCCGAGCTGTCCTGGTGGTCGGCTTCGGGGCGGGTCAGTGTTCCCGTGAAGCCGCCGTCCCCGGACCACTGGAGCCGGCCGTCGGCTTCCAGCTGGATTTCGAAGGTGGTCGGGCAGTAGGGGCGGCGGTCGCTGAGCATCGTCTCCGGCCAGAAGGACGGTGAGGGGACACCGAACGTCAGGGCTCCGTCTCCGGGTCGGGTCGGCTTCCCGAGGTCGGCGGTACAGGTGGCCAGGTTCCCGACGACGATCTTCCCGGTCAGCGAGTCGGGAGTGACCGGGCCCCGGCCCGGTACGGGGGTGATGGTCAGGGAGACGCCGCGTTCCTGGGAGCCGTCGGGGTTGCTGACGGTTCCCCGCCAGGTGCCGAGCAGGGCGACCGGGTCACTGGCCGGGGTCGCCTGGGGTGTGGCTGTGGCGGAGTCGGGCGTGGGTGAGGCGTCCGGCGCGGTGGTGTCGGCGCGGACCGCGAAGTCCACGAAGAGCCCCTTGACGGTGGCGCTCCTGGTGCCGTGGACGGCGAGGACCACCGTGCGGCCGTTGACGGTGGCGGCGGAGCTCAGCAGTCCCTCGTCGGCGAAGGTAGGGAGCCGTTGGGAGGACCACTCCTGACCGTCCTTCGACTCCCAGATTGTCGGATGGGATTTGCTGAGGACGATGACCTTGCCCAGTGCCAGGAAGGAGCCGTCGGTGTGGACGATGCGGTCGACCATCGCCGATTTGGGCAGGGCCGGCGGGTCTACCGGGATCGGGTTGGCGGGGGACCAGCTCACGCCGCCGTCGAGTGAACGCGCGACGACCAGCCGGACGTTGTCTGAGGTGCCCTCTCCCGGTCCGGTGTCACCACCCGGTGAGGCCCCACCACTTGGTGCTCCCGAGGCGTCACCCAGGTCCGCGACACCCGCCGCCACCAGGGTCTCACCACTCCTGGCCACCCCAGAGGTCATGTAGAGGAGCTGTGGACGGATTCGGGGGCTCACCTCGCTCACCTCACCCTGCTTGTCAATGGTGAGGATCGCCGGCCGGGTAGCGGGTTCGGCCCCCGCCTCGCCTGCGTCGCCCGGGGAGCTGTCGGAGCAGTGGCCGTAGGCGACGAGGCCTGGCCCGCCCGGGCCGGCGTCGTACCGGTAGGAGCAGCGTTCGCCGCCCCGGAGAGGAAACTCCTCCCACTCCGAACTGTCGGGTGTCAGGCGCCACATGGTGCTTCCGCCGAGGTGCGAGTAGACGTTGACGCCGTCGGAATACAGGGTGGGCAGGGAGAAGAGCGAACCATCGTGCGGGGGAACGCTGACGCGTTGCCAGTTCTTCCCGTCCGGAGAGCGCCAGGCGGTGGACCCCAGCATCCGACGGAGGTCCTGGGTGCTGGTGCGCGCGCCCACGGCGAAGAACCCTCCGCCCCAGCGGGTCAGTCCGGAGACCTCGGAGTACTCGCCCGGGGCGCGACTGTGGGAGGCGAGATCGCCGGTCTGCCAGTGCAGCCCGTCGGTGGTGTACCAGGCGTCCAGGTCCAGGCTGGCGTCACCCTCGTCGAGGGCGTTTCCGACGGCCACCATGGTCTGCCCGTCGCTGCTCAGGAACTGCGGGTGGAACCGGGCGCCCTCGGCGGGCACCTCGTCCACCGGGAGGTAGGTCCACCGACGTGCGGTGGGTTCCTCGTCTCCGCCCCGCCGGTCGCAGGCGTAGAGAGATGCCGCGAGGGCGGCCACCAGGAGGACCACGGCGACGCCGATCACCAGTGGGGTCCTTCGCGTGCTCGGCGTGGTGGTCACCGCTTCGCCTCCGTCAACGAGCAGGAGCTCACCGTGCGGGTGGCCGTGTCGAGGAGCTTCCGGCCGCCGCCCACGGTCTCTATGTCGTAGATCGGGACGCCGCGGACACCGCCCACCGAGCGGAACGGCCCTTCGCGGTGCGTCCGGCGTTCGCCGTTCTCGGTGTAGGTGACGTCGAGAACCCATTCGTAGTACGCCGAGCAGCTGTGCACGGCGAAACTGGCGTAGAGCGGCTTCTCCTTGCTCACGGTGGTGCCGGTCAGCAGGGACCCGCCGGGGGCGTCGAGCCGTAGCTCCTCGCCGTTGACCACGGTCACCATCCGCTTTCGGTCGAGGTCGAACACCAGTGATCGAACGGTGCTGGTGGCACTGCTTTCGCCACCACCGGGGCCGCCGCATCCGTTCCGCTTGTGGAGCACCCAGTCGAGGGAGACGTGCTTCTGCCGGCTGAGGATCCGCGGCCGCGCCGAGTCGATGTGGATGGGGTCGCCACCGGTGGTGGTGAAGGCGAGTGTGAGGGTGCCGACCTCCCAGGAGGCGGCGCCGTCGGCCGCGGCGATGTCGCGGGGGTCCTGCCCGAACTCGTCCAGATCGAGGTCGTGGACCGGAAGGCCTCCAGCGGGCATGGCGACCGCGGCCTGCGTTCCGCACCCTTCGGCTTCTGCCGGCCAGGCCGCGTGCACCACCAGTTTGTGGTCCTCCTCGAACAGGCCGCCGAGGAAGGACGTGAGACGCGGCACCACGTCCTGCGCCACCAGTAGGAAGATCGCCACGGCGAGGCTGGTGAGTGCTCCCGCGGGCCCCAGCCACCGGTCACGCCAGTTCGCCGGTGGGTGGTCTCGTCGGTTTGACTGCTGTCTACGACGGTATCCGTGCACGCCGAGTCGTTCCCCCCGTGGGTTCCTGGCCAGCATCAGAGATCAATTACCCTGTGTGGTGGGGTAATTGTATTGGGTGACGGCGTGCGGTGTACTCGATTGCCGTGAGCACCCGCCCACGGCGTTCCTGGTGCACCGGTGCCCCGGGAATCGGACCTGGCCGTGCCGCGCAACTATCAAGCCACACTGGCCAGGCTGTGGCTTCGTGAGCCGCACCACGGGACCAGGCCACTGCCGGACGGGCACGAAGTGGTGGAGCGAACCCACCAGGCCACTCGCAGCATGGCAGGGCCGATGACCAGACCCGCTTCCTCCCACGCCTCGCGGAGGAGACTCGCGTCGCGGATTCCCGCTCGCGCCACCCGGCGAGGAAGTGCCATGTGTCCGGAGCGAACACGGAGTCGGGGTGACGCGGGCCGAGGAGCATCCCGCCTTCCTCGTCCTCGAGGCCGGCGCTCAGGCGGGAGCCGGTCGTGCATGTCTGTGAGCCAGCAGGACGCCTTCACGGAGTTCCACCGGCTCCGGGTCACCGGTCCACAGGCGCGCGTGGACATGGATGGGAACCGCGTGGCCGTCGACGCTCGCCGCCTTCTCCACGGCGTAGGGGGTCGGCCCGGTGGGCTTCAGGCCAGGGGATTCTTCGGTCGGCTCCCGGCGCATGGCTGCCTCCAGACCGCGGTCGCCGGGTTCCCGGACGCCGCCGAGCAGGGCCAGCGTCCACGGCTCCCAGATCCCGGCCCGATCGTCTCGCAGGTGAAGGAGGTAGCGGCCTGCGAAGACCGGGCCGAGTGCCGGCATCGGGCCCTCACCTCCGCGAGATCCGACGACGAGAGCCGGGTGATGGGCGGGGCGTCGGCTGTCTATAGTGCCTGTCATGTCTGGTGATCTACGTGAGAGTGGTTCGGGCACCGTGCCGACCGGGGCAGGAGTGTGGTGGACCGACACGGGATTGCTTGTCGATGGAAGCCCCGAGCAGGTACGAGGACTGCTGGAATCGGCCTCGGACTACGGGGCCCGGCTGGTGGCGGCGGTGTACCGGGCGTCTGCGCACATTCGCTCCAATGCCGGTCCTGGCGTCCGGCGGCAGCTGTTGGCTTTGGATGCGGCGCGCTTCGGCGAGCCGGAGTTGTCCGAGCGGATCAATCGGGTCGTGTGTGACGTACCTGCGGCTCGATGGTCCGTGAGCTGGGCAACCGGGTCCGGTGTCGACCATCGGCTGCGGCGTGTTCTGACCGGCCATGACGGCGGAGTCCTCGCTCTGGACACCCTGGTGGTCGAAGATCGCCCGCTCCTCGTCACAACCGGGCGGGACCGGACCGCACGGGTGTGGGATCTCCTCACGGGCGAGCAGATCAGTACTCCTCTCACCGGCCATGCCGACTGGGTGGAAGCCGTCGAGGCGGTGGTGACCGACGAGCGCCCCCTCATCGTCACCGGCAGCCGTGACGGTACGGTGCGGGTATGGGACCTGGCCACCCATGAACAGGTGGGTCTCCCACTCGTTGGCCACACCGGTGCAGTACACGCGGTGGCGACGACCGTGCTCGACGGACGTACCCTCGTGGCCAGTGGCGGGGAGGACGGGACCATCCGGCTCTGGGACATCGTGACCCGCGAGCAGGTAGCCGGGCCTCTTCGCGACAGGGACCGGCCGGGGCCAGTACGTGCACTGGCAACGGTGACGGTCGACGGCCGTCCCATCGTCATCAGCGGTGGTCACGGCAAAGACGGCAACACGGTTTTCTGGGACCTCTCCATCGGAAGGAGAGCCGGCTGGGCCCTTGGCGCCGACCTCCCGGATTGGGCCACTCGCGCCGGGGCGAACAGGGTGCTGGCGGTGGCCGCGTCGGTGATCGATGGCCGCCCTGTCGCAGTCACCGGGAACCAATATGCCGAACTCGAGACGTGGGACCTGGCCACAGGTGTGGAGGTCGGCGACGCTCTCAGTGACAGCGACTCGGTCGTGCGGTCGGTGACGACGGGAACGGTCGACGGACGGGTTCTCGCCCTTGCAGGCAGCCCGGGCGGGGCCGTCGCGATGTGGGATCTGGCCGGGCGGAAGCAAATGGGGAAGCCCCTTACCGGCCATACAGGAACGGTCCACGCATTGGCGATCACGGAGGTCGACGGCACCACAGTCGCTCTGAGCGGCAGCGACGACGGGACGGTCCGGATGTACGACCTGACCGCGCAGGGCGCGGCGGTCGGGGCACCCGTCACCGGCCACACCGGAATGGTGCGCGAAGTGGCGGTGTCGATGGTTGACGGGCGTGCCCTGGCCATGGCGACCAACGCGTACGGGTACCCAGAGGATGACAGCGACGAGGACTACGACTGGCGGGCGTGGGATCTCGCGACCGGACAACAAGTCGTAGTCCCGGCAGACCCTCACCAGGCTGAGGCAACCGCAAAGGTGGACGGCCGCGCGATTACCGTAACTGTCGGTGAGCAAGGGGCGGCGGAGGTCCGGGACACGGTCAGCGGCAACAAGATCGGCTGGCTGCCTGTCACGCAGGTACGTGCGGTGGCGACGACAGTCCTCGATGGGTGCCCGCTGGCCGTCACGGGCGGTGACGACGGGGTGGTGCGAGCGTGGGACCTGACCACCTGGCAACAGGCCGAGCCTGACTTGGTGTTCCCAGCACCGGTACGGGCCCTCGCGACGGGGCCGAAGCGCGAACTGGTGGTGGGTTTCGGCGCGGACGTCGCCGTGCTGACACTGCGTTGATGAGGGGTCTGAGCTGCACCCCGTTTCGTGGAGTCCCTGAAGCCAGGCTTGTGATCCTGGTCTGAAGGAGAACCACGAGCTGTGCCAGCACCACGTAAGTACCCGGACGAGCTCCGCGAGCGGGCCGTCCGCGAGGTCCGCACCACCGGCCGCCCGGTCGCGCATGTCGCCCGGGACCTCGGCATCCACACTGAACCCCTGCGGCAGTGGGTGCGCCAGGCCGAGGCCGGCACCGGCGAACGCGACGACCGGCTGACCACCGCCGAACGCGACCAGCTGAAAGCAACTTTGCAAAGAGAACGCGGAGTTGAAGCGGGCGAACGAGATCCTGAAAGCCGCGAGCGTGTTTCTTGCCCAGGAGATCGGCCGTCCCCGGACGAGGCCGAGCAAGTGATCGACCACCTGCGCGTCCGGGGCCACCTACGGGGCCCGGCGGATCACCCGCGCCCTGCGGCGCAGGGGCGTCGGGGTGGCCCGGTGCACCATCGAGCGGCTGATGCGCGAGCTGGGCATCGAGGGCGTCATCCGCGGCCGGCGGCGTCGCACCACGTGCCCGAGCCGTCGGCGCCCCGCCCGCCCGGAAACCTGGTCGACCGCGATTTCACCGCCTCGCGGCCGGACCAGTTGTGGGTGGCGGACCCGACGTATGTCCGCACCTGGTCGGGCTGGGCGTACGTGGCGTTCGTCCTGGACGTGTACTCGCGGATGATCGTCGGCTGGCAGGTCGCGAACCACATGAGGACCGAACTCCCGCTGGACGCCTTGGAGACGGCCCTGTGGAGACAGAGGATCAAGAAGGACTCCGGCCTCATTCACCACAGCGACCGCGGGTCGCAATACGTATCAATCTGGCAGAGCCAGGAGCAAACCGCGCAGTCCGCCTGAAACAAGATCACCGGACTCTACGAAACTCGGGGCGGCTCACGAGTGCGGTGTGTCCCCATCGATGTCTCGGAACACAGCACACCCGCGTCCGTGATGCTCAGCGGGCCCTTCGCAGGGCTTGAACGAGCCACGTGTACACAGGGACCAGGCCCGGTACCACCTGCCATCCGTTGACGATCCACACCAGCCGCCAGTACTCGTCCACGCGGAGGTCATGGCCCGCTTCGAACTGCTGGGCCATCCACTCCCGGAATTCCGCGTCGGGGACGCGTGCGAACGCTTCGGCGAATCGCTGGACGAGGTCGTCGACGATGGGCGCGGCCTCGTCGCCGAGCGGGTCGATGCCGGACGCCCTGGCCTCCTCGAGCTTCTGACGGGTGAACGCCATCAGTTCGTCGCCGGCTTCGGTCTCGATGTCGAGCGTGCGCTGATGGGCCTGGTAGCTGGCTGTCCGGCGCATACGGGCCCGGAAGTCCTCGTCGCGGATCAGCTCGGTGAGCTGCACCCAGGCGGCGACCTGGTCGGTGGACGGATCGTCGGGAAGATCAGGTGTGGCGGAGCGAACCATGGCCACCGCAGACGGGTCGGCGCTCTCCTTGCCGAAGGTGCCATCGATGAAGTCATCGATCAGACGTCGGCGTTCCTCGCCGGACAGCTGCGTGAGCTGATGCATGAGTTTGGTCTCCCTGGGACTGGAACCGGATCTGGCCACAGCTCGCAGGACACTCCGACGCAGGTGCAGCGTCTGGATCTGGACGTCTACGGCATCGGCATGCGCCGAGGCGACTTCCGCCACCGTGAGTTCCCGATTCAGCACGCGCTGGATCGTGGTGAGGTCGATCCCCAACTCGCGCAGTGTGCGCACAAGTTCGAGACGGAACAACGCGTCGTGGTCGTACAGCCGGTATCCGGCGGGGGTTCGGTCGGTCGGCGCGACCACCTCCGAGTCGGAGTAGAACCGGATGGTACTCACTGACAAGCCGGTCCGCCGGGAAAGTTCCCCGATCGAGTAGAGAGTCGTGCCGTCCATGTCTGCGACTCTAATGTCTCCAGTCACTGGAGAGTCCAGGCCGGCTTGACTCCTTCGTGACGGGCCGTCGGCGGAGTCGGCCCCCGCCGAGCTCGCCGGCATCGTGCCCGGTGCCCACCGGCAGGCACTGCATCAACCACGGCGGCCACCGGCAGCTGAACGCCGCGATCTGCCGCACCGTCATCGTCCGTATGCGCTTCCACCAGCCCACGATCGACCGCGTCGCCCGCCGTACCGCCGAAGGCAGGACGAAGGAGATCATCCGCTGCCTCAAGTGCTACGTCATCCGTGAGGTCCGCCACCTGATTCGACCCGCCCCACGTACGACGGCCGCCGCGAGTCGACAACTGTAGGAGCGTCAACGCGTGCATGGAGTCGACGATCGGCCTGTTCAAGACCGAAGTCGTCGAACCCCAGCGGCAGTGGAAGACGCTCTGGCACGTCGAGGCCGCCACCGTCGAGTGGGTCGACTGGTACAACCACCGCCGACTCCACGGTGAGTCAGGAACTCCCGGGAGCTGTGGGGCCCGGCGCCCACCCGACGCGACAGCCGGAACCGCGGCCTGCCCGGACACCGAGAACAGGCGCCACCACAAGCGAAAGAGGGTCCGTCAGCAAGCTGACGGACCCTCATGAAAGGTCGGGGCCGGCGATCTGGGACGCACCCGAACGCGCCGTCTGGACCTGGGGCATCACCGACAGCCCGCTCCTGCCAAGAACGTGAAGCCTCCCTGCCCGAGCCGACGGTGTTCAGCCGCTCCGCGTACCGGGCGGCCATGGCACCTCCGGGGTCAAGGAAGACCCTGGTTCCGGCGGGTGCGGGTGACGATATTTTCCGGGTGAGTCCACTCAAAAGGGTCCATAGGGGGTGCGTAGAAAACTCTTGCGAGTGCCGCGGGTGGCTTGTAGGGTCCTAATGAATCGGCTGGACGGGGGAAGGCTGATGCGGGCGTCCGAACCAAATTAATTTCGGACAGCGACCGCTGCCTTCCGTCGATGGAAGTAGGGAAAGTTCATGGAAATCGGCTCGGGTGCACCCGAATTAGCCGCGTCGTCGGCGTATCGGCAGCGGCGTGACGAAATCGCCGCAAACGCTGCCACCTATGTGCCCGGTGAGCCCATTCCAGAGGTTGAGTACACGGACGCCGAGCACGCTCTGTGGCGCCTGGTTTCGGAGCGGCTCGCGGACCGGCACCGGCACCTGGCGGCGCCGGAGTTCAACGAAGCGGCGGAGCGGCTCGGGTTGGGCAGCGACGGCGTCCCACAGTTACATGAGGTGTCCGACCGGCTCGACCAGCTGACCGGATTCCGCCTCCGCCCCGCGTCCGGCGTGGTTCCCTTCGCCCTGTTCTGTGGCTCTCTGGCCGACGGGTACTTCCACTCCACCCAGTACCTCCGCGACAGCGTGACGCCCTTCTACTCGACGGAGCCGGACATCCTGCACGAGGTCATCGGGCACGGCAGCGCCCTGGCCGACGACCGGTTCGCCAACCTGTACCGCCTGGCCGGCGAGGCCGTGCGCAGGGTGGAGTCCGAGGACGCTGTCCAGTTCATCGCCAAGACCTTCTGGTTCACGCTCGAATGCGGCCTGCTGGACTCCGCCGACGGGCCCCGGGCCTACGGCGCCAGCATCGTCTCCTCCTACGGCGAGCTGGAGCACTTCCGTTCCGCGGAGATCCGCCCGCTGGACATCGCCGACATGACCCACGTCGACTACGACATAACCCAATACCAGACCACCCTTTACAGTGCGCGTTCCCTCACGCATCTGGAGGATGTCGCGGGTGAATTCTGGGCGTCCTGCGACGGTACATCCATTGAAAAACTCCTGGTGGTTGATATATGACCCGGCGCGCACTGCGATCATCCGCTGCGAAGCAGAGCCCGGAATCAGAAGTACTGGACGTCACCGGAATCGGATTCGGAGCCGCAAATCTCGCCCTGGCGGTGGCGCTCCATGAATCCGGAGCCGCCGGACAGGCCGTTTTCCTGGAGAAGCAGAAGGAATTTGGCTGGCATCGGGGGATGCTCCTCGAGGGCTCCTCGCTCCAGGTGTCCTTTCTCAAGGACATCGCCACGATGCGCAATCCCACCAGTGATTTCGGCTTCCTTTCCTATCTGCAGGAGAAGGGCCGGCTGGTCGACTTCATCAACCAGCACACCCTGCTGCCCTCCAGGATCGAGTACCACGACTACCTCCAGTGGGCCGCCGACCGGCTGAACCACCTGGTCGAGTACGGCGTGGAGGCCACCGGCGTGCGGCCGGTGACCGAAGCCGGTGAGGTCGTCGCGCTCGAAGTGCTCGCCGGGGACCGGGTAGTCGCCCGGACCAGGAACCTCGTCCTCGCCTCCGGCCTGCGCCCCCAGTTGCCCGAGGGCGCCGAGACCGGCGAACGCGTCTGGCACAGCTCCCAGTTGCTGCACCGGCTGCCCGCGTTCGACGAACGCCCGCCCCGCCGGGCCGTCGTGGTCGGCGCCGGCCAGAGCGCGGCCGAGGTCGCCGCGCACCTCATGGACCGCTACCCGCAGGCCGAGGTGTGCGCGGTGTTCGCCCGCTATGGCTACAGCGTCGCCGACTCCAGCCCGTTCGCCAACCGCGTCTTCGACCCGGCCGCCGTGGACGACTTCTACCTCGCCCCGCCCGAGGTCAAACAGGCCATCATGCGCTACCACGGCGGCACCAACTACGCCGTCGTCGACGAGGACGTCCTCCAGGGCCTCTACCGCCGCCAGTACGAGCAGAAGGTGTCCGGCACCCCGCGGCTGCGGCTGATGAACGCCTCCCGCCTGGTGTCCGTCGAACCCCGCGAGGAATCCGCCGCCGTACGCGTGGAGTTCCTGCCCACGGGTGAACACACCGACCTGGACGCCGACCTGGTCGTGTACGCAACCGGGTACGACTCCACCGACCCGGCCGAACTGCTCGGCGGCGTCTCCGACGCCCTCCGCCGGGACGAGGCGGGGGAGTTGCTGATCGGCCGCGACTACCGGCTCAGCACCACCGGGGACTTCCGGTGCGGCATCTACGTCCAGGGCGCCACCGAGGCGACTCACGGCATCGCCTCCACCCTGCTGTCCATGGTGGCGGTCCGCGCGGGCGAGATCGCCCAGTCGATCACCGGCGGCCGGCGTGACCCGGACCGCTCCACCGGAAGCAAGGCAGTAGCGGGGAACAGGGGCTGAAGTGTACGAACGTCCGCTGTACCGCGAGAACCGCGACGGCGTCGTCCTGGCGTTTCTCCGACACAACCCACTGGCACTGGTCGTCACCTCGCACGACGACGTCCCGGTGGCCACCCACGCGCCGGTGCTGTTCCGGCACGGACCCGACGGCGTTGACGCCGAGGCCGTCGCCGCGGGCACCGTCCCGCTCACCGGCTCCACCCTGATCGGCCACATGAACGTCGAGAACCCGCAGTGGCGCCGGATGCGCTCCGGCGACCGGGCGCTCATCGTCTTCCAGGGCCCGCACGGCTATGTCTCGCCGATGGTCTACGAGGTCACGCCCGCGGCCCCCACCTGGGACTACACCGCCGTCCACGTGACCGGCACGATGGAGCCCACCGCCGACCCCACCGCCGTGCTGGACATCGTCTCCGACACCGCCCGGCGGCTGGAGTCCGGCTTCGGGCGCGGCTGGGACCAGGAGTCCTCCCTCGACTACTTCCGCAAGATCGCGCCCGGCGTGGGCGCCTTTACCCTGCGGGTCGAGTCCGTGCAGACGATTTTCAAGCTCAGCCAGGAGAAGGCTGCCCCGACGCGGCGGCGCGTGGTCGAGCAGTTCGAAGCAAGCGAGTCCGCCACCCACCGCGCACTGGCCAGCATGATGCGCGACCGCGGACTCACCGAGGCCGACGAGGAGCGGGAGACAGCCGGATGACGCAGGGGAGCTCGCGACGGCCGGGACTGGACTCGGCACTGAACCGACTCCGGGAGCGCACGGCGAGGACCGGCACGACACCGGCGGGCATCACCAGGGTCCCCCGGGACCAGCCGCTGGAGCTGTCGTTCGCCCAGCAGCGGCTGTGGTTCCTCGACCGGCTGATGCCGGACAGCGCCTTCTACAACTTCGGCACCGCCGTGCGCGTCCGCGGCCCGCTCGGCGTCGGCCTGCTGGCCCGGGCGCTGAGCTGTGTCGTCGCCCGTCACGAGACCCTGCGCACCGTCTTCACCGACCACGAGGGCGTGGCCGGTGCCGTCGTCCTGCCGCCGGAGCCGGTGCCCGTCCCCGTGACCGACGCTGCGGACGAGGCCGACGCCGAGCGGCTGGCCGGCGAGGAGGCCGCGCGCCCCTTCGACCTCACCAAGGGCCCCCTGCTCCGCGCCCGCCTGCTGCGGCTCGCCGACGACGACCATGTCTTGCTGCTGACGGTGCACCACATCGCCACCGACGGCTGGTCGCACGGCCTGCTGTGGGCCGAGCTGACCGCGGCCTACACCGCCCTGGCCGACGGCCGGCAGCCCGCGCTGCCGGAACTGCCGGTGCAGTACGCCGACTTCGCCGCCTGGCAGCGCCGTACCCTGCCGCCCGCCGTGCTGGAGCGGCGGCTGGCGTACTGGCACGACCGGCTGGCCGGCCTGCCCCCGCTGGACCTGCCGCTCGACCGGCCCCGCCCGGCCGTTGCCTCCGCCGAGGGCGACGTCGTCACCTGGCGGCTGCCGGCGGACGCCGTCGCCGCCGCCCGGGCCGTCGCCGCACGGCAGGGCGCGACCCTGCACACGACCCTGCTGGCCGCGTTCAGCGCGGTCCTCGGGCAGCACGCCCGTACCGAGGACGTCGCCGTCGCCCAGCCGGTCGCCGGCCGACCCCTGGCCGAGGTCGAGCAACTCATCGGGTTCTTCGTCAACACCGTCGTCACCCGCACCGACCTCGGCGGCGACCCCACCTTCGCGGAACTCGTCGAACGCGTCCGCGCCGCCTCGGTGGACGAGATGGCCCACCAGGACGTGCCGTTCGAGTACCTGGTGGAGCGGCTGGTCCCCGAGCGCGACCTGTCCCGCAACCCGCTCGCCCAGGTCGTCTTCCAGTACGTGCCCCGGCCCGCCGCGCGCCCTGCGCCGTTCCCCGGCACCACCGCCGAACCCTTCGCGGGCAACCGCGCCTTCACCCGCATGGACCTGGAGGTCTACCTCGGCGAGGACGCCGAGGGCGGCGTCGAGGGGCTGATCAACTACAGCCGCGCCCTGTTCGACCGGGAGACCGTCGAGCGGCTGGCCCGCCACCTGACGGCCCTGCTGAGCGCCGCCTGCTCCGAGCCGGACCGGCCGCTGTCCCGGCTGACGATGACCGACGCCGACGAGGACGCGGCCCTGGACCGGGCCGCCCGGGGCACCGACGTACCGCTGCCCGAGGCCTCGCTGCCCGAGTTGTTCGCCGCCCAGGCCGCCCGCACCCCGGACGCCGTCGCCGTGGTCGACGGGACGGAGCACCTCACCTACGCCCAGCTGGACCGCGCCGCCAACCGGCTCGCCCACGTCCTGATCGGCCACGGAGCCGGACCCGAGAGCGTCGTCGCGCAGGCGATCGAACGCTCCGCCCACCTGGTCGTCGCCGTGCTCGCGGTCCTCAAGGCCGGTGGCGCCTATCTGCCGCTCGACGCCCGCAACCCGGCCGCCCGGACCCGCGCCGTCCTCGCCGACACCGGTGCCGCGCTGCTGCTGACCGACGGTGGTCCCGCACCCGCCGGCACCGAGCACCTGCCGGTCGTGGACCTGCGCGCCGTGCCCGACACAGCCCCCGACACGGCTCCGCCGAGCACCGTCGGCCCGGACGGCCTGGCGTACGTGATGTCCACCTCCGGTTCCACCGGCACCCCCAAGGCCGTCGCCACGACCCACCGCGCCGTGGCCGCCCTCGCCCTCCACCGGCGCTGGTCCGGCGGCGCCCACGAACGGGTCCTGCTGCACTCCCCGCAGGCGTTCGACGCCTCCACCTACGAACTGTGGTCCCCGCTGCTGTCCGGCCGCCGCGTCGTCGTGGCCCCGCCCGGCGCCCTCGGACCCGCCGCCCTCGCCCGTGTCATCGCCGACCAGGGCGTCACCGCGCTGTGGCTGACCTCCGGCCTCTTCGACCTCGTGGCCGAGGAGGACGTCACCTGCCTGGCCGGCGTCCGCGAACTCGTCGTCGGCGGCGACACCGTGTCCCCGGCGACCGTGGCCCGCGTGCGCGGCGCCCACCCGGACCTGACGGTCGTCAACGGCTACGGCCCCACCGAGACCACCACCTTCGCCACCCTCCACCCGATCGCGCCGGCCGACCCGGCCCCCGGCGGCCGGGTGCCCATCGGCATCCCCCTGGACAACACCCGCGCCCACGTCCTCGACCACCGGCTGCGGCCCGTCCCGTTCGGCGTGCCCGGCGAACTGTACGTCGGCGGCCCGCGCCTGGCCCGCGGCTACGCCGGCCGGCCGGCGGCCACCGCCGAGCGCTTCCTGCCCGACCCGTTCGGACCGGCGGGCAGCCGCATGTACCGCACCGGCGACGTGGTGCGCCGCCGCCCCGACGGCGTCCTGGAGTTCCTCGGCCGCGCCGACGACCAGGCGAAGCTGCGCGGCCTCCGGGTCGAGCCCGGCGAGGTCGAGGCCGTCCTGGCCGCCCACCCCGCCGTCGCGCACGCCGCCGTCGTGGTGCGCGGCGACGGTCCAGCCGGCAAGCGGCTCGTCGCCCATGTCGTCCCGCGCGCCGGCCACACCACCGACACCGCCGCCCTGCGCGCCCACGCCGCGGCGGCCCTGCCCGACTACCTGGTGCCCTCGGCGTTCGTCCTCGCCGACGCGCTGCCGCTGACCGCCACCGGCAAGGTCGACCGTGCCGCGCTGCCCGCCCCGGCGGAGACGGCGGACGCCGGTCTGGCCGCCCCGCGCACCGACGCCGAGCGGGCGCTGTGCGAGATCTTCGCCGAGCTGCTCGACGCCGACGCGTTCGGCGCCGAGGACGACTTCTTCGTGCGCGGCGGTCACTCGCTGCTCGCCACCCGCCTCGTCGCCCGAATCGCCCGCTCGTTCGGCACCGAGATCCCGCTGCGCGAGGTGTTCGAGCACCGCACCCCGCGGGCCCTGGCGGCGGTGGTCACCGGCGCCGCGCTCCCGGCCGACCCGGCGCCGCCGCTGGTGCCCGCGGACCGCGACCGGCCGCTGCCGCTGTCCTTCGCCCAGCAGCGGATGTGGTTCCTGGACCAGCTCGCCCCCGGCAGCGCCTCGTACACCTCCGGCGGAGCCCTGCGCGTGCGCGGACCGCTGGACCCCGAGCGGCTGGCCGACGCCCTGTCGGCGGTCGTCGCCCGGCACGAGACCCTGCGCACCACCTTCACGGTCGCCGACGGCGTGCCCGCCGCGGTCATCGGCGCCGCCGCCCCGGTCGCCCTGCGGGTCGTCGACGTACCCGACGCCGACGCGGCACGGGCCGCGGCCTCCGACGAGCTGTCCACCGGGTTCGACCTGACGCGGGGCCCGCTGCTGCGCGCCACGCTGCTCCGGCTCGCCCCCGACGACCACGTCCTCGTCGTCGCCATGCACCACATCGCGACCGACGGCTGGTCCCAGGCCCTGCTGTGGGCCGAGATCGCCGCCGCGTACGACGGCACCCCGCTGCCCGAACTGCCCGTCCAGTACGGCGACCACGCCGTCTGGCAGCGGTCCTGGCTGACCGGTGAGGTGCTGGAGCGCCGGGCCGGCTACTGGACCGACCGGCTGGCCGGCCTCGCCCCGCTGGAACTGCCGCTGGACAAGGCCCGGCCCGCCGTCGCCACCGGCCGGGCGGGCACCCTGCCCTGGCAGCTGCCCGCCGACGTGATCCGGGACGCCCGGGCCGTCGCCGCCCGCGAGGGCGCCACGCTCTACATGGTCCTCCTGGCCGCGTTCACCCTCGTCCTGTCCCGGTACGCCCGCACGGAGGACGTCGCCGTAGGCTCGCCGATGGCCGGCCGGACCCGCGCCGAGACCGAGGCGCTGATCGGCTTCTTCGTCAACGTCGTGGCCGTCCGCACCGACCTGTCCGGCGACCCGAGCTTCCGGGAGCTCCTGGGCCGGGTAAGGGAGTCGGTGGTCGGCGCCGTCGAGCACCAGGACGTCCCCTTCGAGCACCTGGTGGAACGGCTGCGTCCCGAGCGCGACCTGTCCCGCAACCCGCTCGTGCAGGTGGCGTTCCAGCTGCTCACCGACGCGCCCCGGCGGCCCTGGTGGCAGGGCGCCCAGGCCGAGCCGTTCGACATCGACCACGCGTACACCCGGATGGACCTGGAGGTGCACGCAGTCGAGACCGGCGACGAGGTCGGTGCGACCGTCCTGTACGCGGCCGACCTGTTCGACGCCGACACCGTCCGCCAACTGATGCACCACGTGTCAGTGGTCCTCGGCGAGGTGCTCGCCGACCCCGAGCGGCCGGTGTCCGCGGCGACCATGCTCGACGAGACCGACCGGCACCGCACCCTGGTCGCCTGGAACGACACGGCCGCACCGCTGCCGGACGGCTCCGTGCCCCGGCTCTTCGCCGGGCAGGCCGCCCGCACCCCCGACGCCGTCGCCCTGATCTGCGGCGACGAGCGGGTCACCTACGCCGAACTGGATCGGCGGGCCAACCGCTTCGCCCACCTCCTGCTCGCCCGCGGCGTCGCCCCCGACGAGCCGGTCGGCGTGGCCACCGGACGCTCCACCGGCATGGTCGTGGCCGTACTGGGCGTGCTCAAGGCGGGCGCCGCCTACGTGCCGCTCGACCCGCGCAACCCCCCGGGCCGCACCGAGCGGATCGTCGCCACCTCCGGGCTGCGCGTCGTCGTCGCCGACCGCCCGGTGCCCGGCATCGACGGGCTCACCGTGCTCGACGTCACCGACCCAGGTCCCGGCCCCGACACCGACCCCGGCCTCGACCCGCACCCCGACACCACGGCGTACGTCATCTACACCTCCGGCTCCAGCGGCGAGCCCAAGGGCGTGGCCGTCACCCACCGCAACGTCGTCGTGCTGGCCGCCGACCGCCGCTGGAACAACGGCAACCACGAACGGGTGCTGCTGCACTACCCGCTGGCCACCGACATCTCCACCTATGAGCTGTGGCCGTTTCTGCTGGCAGGCAAGCAGATCGTCATCGCCTCGGACGAACACGTCGAACCGCGGACGTTCGACCGGCTCGTCCGCGCGCACGGCGTCACCGCCATGTGCCTGCCTGCACCCCTCTTCAGCCTGCTCGCCGAGGAGTGCATGGAGTGCTTCGGCGGCCTGCGTGAGGTCCTCACCGGCGGCGAGGCCGTGTCCGGCGAGACCGTCGCCCAGGTGATGGCCGCCCACCCGCACCTCACCGTGGTCGACGCCTACGGGCCCACCGAGGCGACCGCGTTCACCACCCTGTTCCCGATGGAGCCCGGCTTCCGGCTCGCCGGCTCCCGGGTGCCCATCGGTGCACCGATCGACAACACCCGGGTGTACGTCCTCGACGACACCCTCCGCCCGGCGCCGCTCGGCGTGGCCGGTGAACTCGTCGTCGCCGGGCCCCGGGTGGCCCGCGGCTACCTGGGCCGGCCCGACCTGACCGCCGAGAAGTTCGTGCCCGACCCGTGGGGCGGACCCGGCCACCGGATGTACCGCACCGGCGACGTCGTACGGTGGCTGCCCGGCGGCGCGCTGGAGTTCCTCGGCCGAGCCGACGTCCAGGTCAAGATCCGCGGCTTCCGGGTGGAGCCCGGCGAGGTCGAGGCCGCGCTGCTGCGGCACTCCGCGGTCTCGCAGGTCACCGTCGCCGTGCGCGAGGACATCCCCGGCGACAAGCGCCTGGTGGCCTACCTGGTGCTGGAACCGGGCGCCGACGAGAGCGTGCTGCCCGCGCTGCGCGCCCACGCAGCCGGCGCCGTACCGGACTACATGGTGCCGTCCGCGTTCGTCGCGCTCGACGCGTTCCCGCTGTCCACCACCGGCAAGATCGACCGCCGGTCCCTGCCCGCGCCCGACACCCGCTCGGTCACCGAGAGCGGATACGTGCCGCCCGCGACCGAGGCGGAGCGGGTGCTGTGCGAGATCTTCGCCGAGGTGCTGGACGTCCACCCGGTGGGCGTCGACGACGACTTCTTCGCGCTGGGAGGGCACTCGCTGCTGGCCACCCGCGCCATCGCCCGGATCCGCGCCCGCTTCGGACCCGAGGCACCCCTCCAGGCGGTGTTCGAACGGCGCAGCCCGCGCCGGCTGGCCGAGACCCTCGGTGAGCCCGGCACCGTCACCGACGAGATCCGGCCCGCCCCCCGCACCGGCCCGCTGCCGCTGTCGTCCTCCCAGCGCCGTCTGTGGTTCCTGGACCGGCTCACCCCGGACAGCGGCTTCTGGAACGTCGCGATGGGCGTCCGCGCCCGCGGCCCGCTCGACGTCGATGCCCTCGGCCGCGCCCTGTCCCTGGTGGTCGCCCGGCACGAGGTGCTGCGCACGGTCTTCGCGGCCGACGGCGGCGACCCGGTGGCCGTCGTCCGCCCCGCGACCCCGCTCCGCCTGGAAGTCACGGAGGTCGCCGACGAGGCCGAGGCGCGCACCCTGGCCGAGGCGGACGCCGCACGCCCCTTCGACCTGGGCCACGGCCCGCTGCTGCGCGCCCATGTGCTGCGGCTGGCGCCCGAGGATCACGCCGTCCTGATCACCGCGCACCACGCGGTCACCGACGGCTGGTCGCACGCCGTCTTCTGGGGCGAGCTGGCCGAGGCCTACCGTGCCGAACTCGCCGGACAGGACGCTGACCTGCCTGGCCTGCCCGTCCAGTACGGCGACTTCGCCGTCTGGCAGCAGAGCCGTCTCACCGGTGCCGAACTGGAGCGGCACCTGGCCTACTGGCGGACCAGGCTCGTCGGACTGCGCCCCCTGGAACTCCCGCTGGACCGGCCCCGGCCCGCGGTCGCCGGATCGGCGGGCGCCTCCCAGCCGTGGGAGCTGCCCGGGGACCTGGTCCGGGCCGCCCGCGCCTTCGGCGACACCGAGGGCGCCACCCTTTACATGACGCTGCTGACCGCCTTCACCGTGGTCCTGGCCCGGTTCGCCGGCACCGAGGACGTTGCCGTCGGCGCCCCCGTGGCGGGCCGTACCCGCCCCGAGGTGGAGCGGCTGATCGGCTTCTTCGTCAATATGCTGGTGCTGCGCACCGACGTCTCCGGCGACCCGACCTTCCGCGACCTGTTGGGCCGGGTGCGCGAGACGGTGGTGGGCGCCATGGACCACCAGGACCTGCCCTTCGAGCACCTGGTGGAGACCCTGGCACCCGAGCGGGACCTGTCCCGCAACCCGCTGGTCCAGGTGGTCTTCCAGCTGATGCGGGCGCCCGGGGACAAGGGCGACCGCCTTGGCGCCGCCCACGTGGAACCACTGCTGGACGACCACGCCTTCACCCGCGTCGACCTCGAAGTGCACCTCACCGAGGACGGCGACCGGGTGCGCGGCACCGTGCTGCACTCCACCGCGCTGTTCGAGGCGGAGACGGTCCGCCGCCTGCTGCATCACCTCACGGTGCTGCTGCGCGCGGCCCTCGCCGCCCCGGACGCGCCGCTGTCCACGCTCTCGCTGCTGGACGACGACGACCGGCACCTGCTGCTGGAGCGGTGGAACGACACCGCCCTCCCGTACCGGGACGTCTCGCTCGCGGAGCTGTTCGCCGAGCAGGTCGCCCGCACCCCCGACGCCCGCGCCGTGGAGTGCGAGGACGACGTCCTCACCTACGCCGGACTGGACCACGAGGCCGAGCGGATCGCCGCCGGGCTGCGGGCCCAGGGGGTACGGCCGGACGACCTCATCGGCCTCTGCCTGGAGCGCGGCACCGTGCAGATGGCCGGTCTGATCGGCATCCTCAAGGCCGGCGCCGCCTATGTGCCGATCGACCCGAGTCACCCCCGGGACCGGATCCGGCACATCGTCGATGACGCCCGGATGACCGTAGCCGTCACCGACCGGGCCCACGCGGACGTCTTCGCCGAGGGCACCGCCCTCGTCCTCGTGGACGCCCCGGCCGAGCAGGAGCCGCCCGCGGCAACGGCCGCCGGGCGACCCGGCCCCGACTCCCTCGCCTACGTCGTCTACACCTCCGGCTCCACCGGCGTACCCAAGGGCATCGCCATGCCCGTCCGGTGTGTGGTCAACATGCTCGCCTGGCAGAAGAAGGCGGTACCGGGCGGACCCGGCACGCGCACCGCCCAGTTCACCGCCCTCACCTTCGACGTGCATGTGCAGGAGGTGCTCTCCGCGCTCCTGTACGGCGAGACGCTGGTCATCCCCACCGAGGAGACCCGCCGCGACCCGGCCCGCTTCGCCCGCTGGCTCGACGAACGGGCCGTCGAGCAGATCTTCGTGCCCAACCTGATGATCCGCGCGCTTGCCGAAGAGGCCGGCGCCGGCCGGGCCCGGCTCACCTCGCTGCGGCACATCTCCCAGGCGGGCGAGCCGCTGACGCTCGACACCGTGCTGCGCGAGTTCTGCGCCGCCCGGCCCCATCTGCGTCTGCACAACCACTACGGCTCCACCGAGATCCAGGTCGTCACCTCCTCCACCCTGTCCGGTGACGTCGCCGACTGGCCCCGGACCGCACACCTGGGCGAGCCGGTCGACAACTCCCGCGCCTACGTCCTGGACGACCGGCTGCGGCCGGTCCCCGTGGGCGTGGCCGGCGAACTCTGCTTCGCCGGCCCCGGACTCGCCCGCGGCTACGTCGGCAAGCCGGAACTGACGGCGCAGAAGTTCGTGCCCGACCCGTTCGGCACGCCCGGCTCCCGCCTCTACCGCACCGGAGACCTGGGCCGTTGGCGGCCCGACGGCAGCCTGGAGTACCTGGGCCGGCTCGACCACCAGGTCAAGATCCGGGGCTTCCGGGTGGAGCTGGGCGAGGTCGAGGCCGTCCTGCTGCGGCACCCCGAGGTCACCCGCGCCGTCGTCGTCGCCCGCGAGGACGCCCCCGGCGTCAAGCGGCTCGTCGGCTACGTCGTGCCCGTCCCCGGTACCGACGGAGGGCTGCCCGCCCGGCTGCGCGCCCACCTGGCCGACGCCGTACCGGACTACATGGTGCCATCGGCGCTCGTCGTGCTGGACGCGTTCCCGCTGACCACCACCGGCAAGGTCGACCGGGCCGCGCTGCCCGCCCCGGACCTGCGCACCACGCTCGACACCGGCTTCACCGCACCCCGTACCGGTGCGGAGCAGGCGCTGTGCGAGGTGTTCGCCGAGGTGCTGGAGACCGGCAGGGTCGGTATCGACGACGACTTCTTCGCGCTCGGCGGACACTCGCTGGTCGCGGCCCGCACGGTCGCCCGAATCCGCGAGGTGCTGGGCGCCGAGGTGTCCCTGCGGGAGCTGTTCCAGCACCGCACCCCGCGCGCGCTCGCCGAGGTCGTCGCCGTGGCCCCGCGCACGGCCGTACCGCCCCTGGTGCCGGTGTCCCGGCAGGAGCCCCTGCCGCTGTCGCTGGGCCAGCTGCGGCTGTGGCGGCTGCACGAGGCCGACCCCGGCAACCCGGTCTGGACGATCCCGCTGGCCGTACGGATCACCGGCGAACTGGACGCGGACCTGCTGGGCCGCGCCCTGACCGTGGTCGTCCGCCGGCACGAGGCGCTGCGCACGGTCTTCGTGCCCGGCGACGAGCCGACGTCGGTGATCCTGCCCGCCACGGACATCGTGCTGGACCCGGTGGACGTGGCCGACGAGACCGCCGCCCGCGCCCTGGCCGACGAGGCCGCGGCCCGGCCGTTCGACCTCGTCCTGGGACCGGTGCTGCGGCCCGCCCTGCTGCGGATCGCCCCCGACGACCACGTCCTTCTGCTGACCGTGCATCACATCGCCACCGACGGCTGGTCCCAGGGCGTGCTCTGGACCGAACTGTCCAGCGTCTACGCGGCACTGCGCGAGAACCGTCCGTCCGAGCTGCCCGAACTACCCGTCCAGTACGGCGACTTCGCCGCGTGGCAGCGGTCCTGGCTGACCGGAGCCGCGCTCGACGCCCAGCTCGACCACTGGCGCCGCCGGCTGGACGGGCTGCGGCCCCTCGCCCTGCCGGGCGTCCCGGCCGACGCGGCCCACGACGACACCGGCGTGCTGACCGAGTGGCGGCTGCCCGCCGGCCTGGTCGCCACTGCCCGCCGGGTCGGCGCCGAGCACGACGCCACCCTCTACATGACCCTGCTGGCCGCGTTCACGGCCACGCTCGCCCGCTGGGCGGGCACGGACGACCTCGCCGTCGGCTCCCCGGTGGCGGGCCGCACCCGGGCCGAGGTCGAGGGGCTGATCGGCTTCTTCGCCAACTTCGTGCCCCTGCGCGTCGACCTCTCCGGCGACCCGTCCTTCGCCGGCCTGCTGGAGCGGGTCCGGGACACCGCCGTCGACGCCTACGCCCACCAGGCCCTGCCCTGGGAACGCGTCGTCGAGGGCCTCGGCCTGGACCCCGAACAGCCACTGGTCGACGTCGTGTTCCAGCTCGTCAACGTCGAACTGGGCGAACTCGGCCTGCCCGGCGCCCGCGTCGAACAGTTCACGGGTCAACAGGCCTACGCCCGCTGGCACCTTGAGGTGCACCTGGTCGAGGACCCCGACGGCGGCCTCACCGGACACGTCGTACACCGCGCCGCCGCCCTCGACCGACGCGTCGTGGACAGCCTGCTGGCCGGCACCACCGCGCTGCTGCAGGCCGCACTCGCCGAACCCGGGCTGCCCGTCTCCGTACTGCACGCCCCGGACCCGCTGGAGGGGACCATCCATGACTGAGCCGCTGACCGACCCGAAGGCCGCTCAGCCGCCCGCGCTCACGCACCGGCTCGCCGGTCTGCCCGAACCCGAGCGCCGGCGCGTCGTCCTGGACCTGGTCCTGACACAGGTCGCGGAGGTGCTCGACCTCGGCACCGCCGCCGACGTACCGCCGGACCGGGCGATCCGGGAACTCGGACTGCGCTCGCTGACCGCCGTACAACTGCTGCTGCGGCTCAGCCGCAGCACCGGCGTGAAGCTGCCCACCACCGCCATCTACGACCACCCCACCGCCCGCGCCCTCGCGGACGCCCTGGTCGACGCCGCCTCCGGCCGGCACGTCCGGCTCGCCGAGGACGACGAGCCCGTACAGCGCGCGGCCGACGACGACCCGGTCGCCGTGGTCGGCATGGCCTGCCGCTTCCCGGGCGGTGTGACCACCCCCGACGAGCTGTGGCGGCTCGTGCTCGAGGAGCGCGACGCCATCACGCCGTTCCCCGCCGACCGCGGCTGGGACCTCGCCGCCCTCGCCGACCCGGACGGCCCCTCGGCCAGCCGCACCCGGCACGGCGGATTCCTCGACGACGTCGCCCTGTTCGACGCCGGCTTCTTCGGCGTCAGCCCGCGCGAGGCCCAGCTGATGGACCCCCAGCAGCGGCTGCTGCTGGAGACCAGCTGGGAGGCGCTGGAGCGGGCCGGTGTCGCACCCGGCTCCTGGCGGGGCGGACGCGTCGGGGTGTTCGTCGGCGCCAACGCCCAGTCCTACTCCTCGCTGCTCGCCGGCATCCCGGAGGGCGGCGACGGGCACGCTCTGACCGGCCGCCTGGCCAGCGTGGTGGCCGGCCGCATCTCCTACGTCCTCGGCCTGGAAGGCCCCGCCTTCACGGTGGACACCGCCTGCTCGTCCTCCCTCGTCGCCCTGCACCAGGCGGTGCGGTCGCTGCGCTCGGGCGAGAGCACCCTCGCGCTGGCCGGCGGTGTGACCGTCATGCCGACGCCGGAACTGTTCGTCGACTTCACCAAGCAGGGCGGCCTGTCCGAGGACGGCCGCTGCCGCTCGTACGCCAAGGCCGCCGACGGACTCGGCTGGTCCGAGGGCGTCGGCATGCTCCTGTTGGAGCGGCTCTCCGACGCCCGGCGAAGCGGCCACCCGGTGCTCGCCCTGCTGCCCGGCACCGCCATCAACCAGGACGGCGCCTCCAACGGCCTCACCGCGCCGAGCGGCGCCGCCCAGCAGCGCGTGGTCCGGCGGGCACTGGCCGACGCCGGACTGCGTCCCGCCGACGTGGACGCCGTGGAGGGCCATGGCACCGGCACCACCCTGGGCGACCCCATCGAGGCCCAGGCACTCCTCTCCTCCTACGGCCAGGACCGCGACCGGCCGCTGTGGCTGGGCTCGCTGAAGTCCAACCTCGGCCACGCCCAGGCCGCCGCCGGCGTCGGCGGAGTGATCAAGATGGTGCTCGCGCTCCAGCACGGACTGCTCCCGAAGACGCTGCACGTCGACGAGCCCACCCCGCACGTGGACTGGGTGTCCGGCGACGTACGGCTGCTGACCGAGGCCCGCCCGTGGCCCCGGGGCGAGCGTCCCCGCAGGGCCGGCGTGTCCTCGTTCGGCGTCAGCGGCACCAACGCCCATGTGATCGTGGCGGAAGCGCCCGAACCCGAGGAAGCGGCGGCGCCGCCGGCCGGTGCGGTCCCCGTGCCCTGGCAGCTGTCCGCGCGCACCGAGGCCGCGCTGCTCGAACAGGCCGCCCGGCTGCGCGAGTTCGTCGCCGCCGACCCCGGCCTTGAGCCCGCCTCCGTCGGGGTCACCCTGGCCACCCGCCGCACCGCGTTCGAGCACCGCGCCGCCGTCGTGGGCCAGGGCCGCGCCGAACTGCTCGCCGCGCTCGACGTGCTCGCCGCGGGCGGCGCCGACCCGGCCGTCGTCCGTGGCACCGCCGGAGCCGACGGCAGCGTCGTCTTCGTCTTCGCCGGTCAGGGCGGACAGTGGCTCGGCATGGGCGTGGAACTGCTCGACACCCACCCGGTGTTCGCCGCGCGCATGGCCGAGTGCGAGCGCGCCCTCGCCCCCTACCTGGACTGGTCGGTCGTGGACGTGCTGCGCGGTGCCGAGGACGCGCCGCCGCTGAGCCGCGTCGACGTGGTGCAGCCGGTGCTGTTCGCGCTCATGGTCTCGCTGGCCGCGGTGTGGCGCTCCCACGGCGTCGTGCCGGCGGCCGTGGTCGGCCACTCCCAGGGCGAGATCGCCGCCGCCTGCGTCGCCGGCGCCCTCACCCTGGACGACGCCGCGAAGATCGTCGCGCTGCGCGCCAAGGCCGTCGCCGACCTGCCCGGCCGCTGCGGCATGGCCTTCGTCGCCGCCCCCGCCGCGGACGTCGAGCGGATGCTGGAGCGCTGGCCCGGCCGGCTCGGCATCGCCGCCGCCAACAGCCCCCGCTCGCTGGTCGTCGCGGGCGACCGCGATGCCCTGGAGGAGCTGCTCGACCTCTGCGACGACGAGGGGCTGCGCGCCGGCCGCGTCGCCGCCGACTACGCCTCACACTCCCCGCAGGTGGAGGCCGTACGGCAGCGGCTGCTCGCCGACCTCAAGGGCATCCGCCCCCTGGACGGCGACGTGCCCCTCTACTCCACCGTCACCGCCGACTGGATCGACGGCAGCGAACTGGGCGCCCGCTACTGGTACCGCAACCTGCGCGAGCCCGTGCTCTTCCAGAACGCGATCAGCGGTCTGCTCGCCGCCGGCCATCACGGCTTCGTGGAGATCAGCCCGCACCCCGTGCTCACGGTCGCCATGCAGCAGACCGCCGAGGCAGCAGGCACCGAACTGCGGGTCGCCGCCACCCTGCGCCGCGACGAGAGCGACCGGCTGCGCTTCACCACCGCACTGGCCGAGGTGGCCGCCGGCGGCGTGCCGGTCGACTGGCGCCCCCTGTTCGACGCCGCCGGCGCCCGCCCGGTCGAACTGCCCACCTACCCCTTCCAGCGCGAGCGCTACTGGCTCACCCCCCAGGCCGCCGGCGCCGGCGACCTGACCGCCGTCGGCCTCACCGCCGGCGGGCATCCGCTGCTCGGCGCCGAGGCCGAACTCCCCGACGAGGACGGCCTGCTCCTCACCGGCCGGATCAGCCCCGAGACGCACCCCTGGCTGACCGAGCACACCGTGCTGGGTACCGCCCTGCTGCCCGGCACCGCCGTCCTGGAGATGGTGGCCCACGCCGGCCACCGGCTCGACCGCGCCCAGGTCGAGGAGCTGACCCTGGCCGCGCCCGTCGGCGTTCCCGCCGACGGCCTGACCCTGCGCGTCACCGTGCACGGCGCCGACGGGTCCGGCCGCCGCACGGTCGCCGTCCACTCCCGCTCCGACGACGGCTGGACCCGGCACGCCACGGGCGTCCTGGCACCGGCCGAGCCGGCGGAGCCCGTGACCGGCGCGTGGCCCCCGGCGGGCGCGGAGCCGGTCCCGGTGGACGGCGTGTACGACCGTTTCGCCGCCCGCGGCTACGGCTACGGGCCCGCCTTCCGGGGCCTGCGCGCCCTGTGGCGCCGGGACACCGAGGTCTACGCCGAGGTCGAACTCCCCGACAGCGTCGACACCACCGGCCATCTCGTGCACCCGGCGCTGCTCGACGCCGTCACCCAGGCCGTGCCCGCCGCCGAGCCCGAGGACGCGCCCCTGCTGCTGCCGTTCACCTGGACCGGCGTGACCGTGCACCCCGGCCCGGCCCGGGTCCTGCGGGTGCGCGCCGCCCGGGAGAGCGCCGACACGCTGCGCCTCACCGCGACCGACCGCGAGGGCCGGCTCGTCGTGGAGCTGGCCGCGCTGCGGCTGCGGCCCGCGTCGGCCGGGCAGCTCCGCGCCGTGGCCGCCGCCGGCACCCGCGACGCCCGGTTCCGCGTGACCTGGCAGGCCCCCGACGCCGAGGCACCCGCCGCCGCGCGCTGCGCCGTCCTGGGCGACGGACCGGAGGGCCTCACCGCGCCCCCGAGCACCACCCTCGCCGACATCGACGCCGGCGCGGTGGACCTCGTCCTCGCCCCCGTCACCACCGGAGCCGACGCGGTCGCCGCCACCCACCGGGCCACCGCCCAGGTGCTGGAGCTGCTGCGCGACTGGCTCGCCGAAGAGCGGTACAGCCACGCCCGGCTCGCGATCGTCACCCGGAACGCCGTCGCCGTCCGGCCCGGCGAGGAACCCGACCCGGCCGCCGCCGCGGTCTGGGGTCTGGTGCGCTCCGCGCAGACCGAGCACCCCGACCGGTTCCTGCTCGTCGACACCGACGGCACACCCGCCTCCCTCGGTGCGGTGCCGGCCGTCGGCGACGAGCCGCAGACCGCGCTCCGCGACGGCGAACGCCTCGTCGCCCGGCTGACCCGGGCCCCCGAGACCGCGCTGCGCCCGCCCGTCGGCTCCGACGCCTGGCGTGTCGACGTGGTGCAGCCCGGCAGCATCGACGGTGTCGACGCCGTCGCCGCTCCCGACGCCACCGCCCCCCTGGCACCCGGCCAGGTGCGCATCGCCGTCCGCGCGGCGGGCCTGAACTTCCGCGATGTGCTGTGCGCGCTCGACATGTACCCGGACGAGGTCGACGCGATCGGCTCCGAGGCCGCGGGTACCGTGGTCGAGGTCGCCCCGGACGTCACCGACCTCGCCGTCGGCGACCGTGTCCTCGGCATGGTGCCGGGCGGCTTCGGCACCCTCGCGGTGGTGGACCGGCGGCTCGTGGTGCCCGTCCCCGCCGGCTGGTCCTGGGTCCGCGCCGCGGCCCTGCCGTCCGTGTTCGCCACCGCCCGCTACGCACTCGTCGACCTCGCCGGAGTC